>CAYJNU010000151.1:248-16279 GCA_964371005.1 uncultured Verrucomicrobiota bacterium
CGCGATGGCTTCAATCTATGCCGCCAAGGCCGGCAAGGACATCTACTGCGAGAAGCCCGTTTCCGTGACGATCCAGGAAAGCCGAAAGCTCGTGGAAACCGTGCGCCGCTATGGGCGCGTGTTCCAAACCGGGACGCAGTATCGCTCCATTCCCGAGATTCGCCACGTCTGCCAATTCATCCGCAAGGGCGGGTTGGGCAAAATCAAGTCCGTATTCACGCTGCTCCAACCCATCTCCAATTTCATCGGCGGAGAGCGTTACAAGGACTGCCTCCAAGCCCTCGCCCTGGACAAGTGCGGCAAGTCCTTCGCCCCGGTGGATTTCGCGCTGCCAGCCGAGCCCGTGCCCGAAGGGCTGGATTGGGACCTGTGGGTCGGCCCGGCGCCGTGGCGGCCCTACAACCGCGTCTATCACATCAATCCTTCGCCCGGCGTCGTGCCGTGGTCGTTCGCCGATGCGTTCGGCGTCACCTCCTCGACGTGGTTTCTGTCGCACTCGGCGGATGTGATCCAGTGGGCGCTGGGCGTCGAGACGAGCGGGCCGGTCGAGATCATCCATCCGGCGAGCGGCGCGTTCCCCACATTCACCTGCCGCTACGCCAACGGCACGTTGCTGCACCTCGTGGCGCACTGGGGACAGGTGAAGGAGCTTTACCACGCCGTGCCGGACGGGGCGCGGCTGGCGGGCAATTTCGGCGGCGTGTTCGTCGGCGAACGCGGCTGGGTGACCACCCTGTCCACCGGCGGGCAGATCGAAGGCGAACCGGCGTCGCTCTTCGAGGAAATGCAGCTCAAACGGGCGCGCGAGGTCAACATCGGCGCGAACGATCACCACGCGAACTGGCTGGAGTGCATCCGCACCCGCAAATCGCCGAGCGCGGACGAAGAAATCGGCCATCGGGCGGGGTGCATCGGCCACTTGATCAACATCGCCGACCTGACGGGCCGCTCGTTGAAATGGGATCCGGTGAAGGAAGAGTTCGCCAACTGCGTCGCGGCGAACCGGCTGCGGTCGCGCGCGATGCGAGCGCCGTGGAGGATGTGATGGCGCTTGGTTAGGCGTTAACCCTCTATTGCACTACAAATGTATTCATTCGCCGAGCTGCACAGCAACAAAGGAGATGGACTGCCGGACTCATTCGCATACTGGATTTGCCGCCTTCACAAGCAACCCAAGCCAGATCTCTTTTGCACAGAACGCCTCAAATCTGCGATGAGCTACCATTTTGACGTAGAGGAGCAGGCGTACACCCCGAAGATGCTGAGATCTCCTCCTAATCTCATTCCGAATTATCTCACGCCGATCGCACCGGTTACTCTGGCTCTAAAATGGTCTCCGTTTCCCATGGCTATTTCGATTCTTGGCCAACCGGAGTCCCATGGTTCCTCGGACGGCGCCGCCTTCGCTGTGTGGTCTCCGCGGTACCTCGGTGCAGATGACACGGACACCACAACAACAGATGAGGCGCATTTCCTGTTCCTCCTTCGACTCGCTGCAAGTGCAGCTATGGCGGCCAAGTGCCGCGTCCTTCTCGTTGGCAGCCCAGGGTGGTCCTACACCCACGCATTGGGGCGATACATGAACCCGGATACCGCGATCATGATGCATGAAGCTGGGTACTTGTTTACAGAGCGCGTTCCGCGCTAGCTCGCCGTTCGTCACCAGCGGCAGATGAGCTTGGAAGACACAGCGCGTGAAGATGTGATGAACCAGACTCCGAAATCCAGGAATCAGAAGAAGTCCGCAGCCCGAACGCCGAGCGGCTTGCCGGCGCATCCTTGTTACGACAGAAAACGGCCAGGATTGACGTATGACGAGTGACGAACGCACGACGAAATCGGACCGCGGACGGTCCCCGTCCGCAGCGGCCGCAATTGCCCAGCCGCGTCGAAGTGGAATATCAGCGTGCTGCGACCGGGGACCGGTCGCGGTCCGCCGGCGTGGCACTGGTCGCTCTATGCGCCATGTTGGGATTGGCCCATCATTTGCCGTGAACCTCTCTCCACTTCTCTTCTGCTTGATTCTCGCCTGCGGGCTGATCGCGTCGTCAGCTCAATCGTTCGGCCAGAACGCCGACGAGCGGGTGCGCATTGAGCAGGCGTTGCCCGCGAAGGCAGTCGTCCAACCGCTCAAACCGCGCCGCTTGCTGAGCTTCACGCTCAACGTCGGCTACGGCGGCCAACCCTCCATCGCTAACGCCAACGAGGCGTTCACGCTCATGGGCAAGAAGACCGGCGCGTTTGAGACGACCGTGAGCACCGATCCCGCCGTCTTTCAGCGCGACTCGCTGCAGCAGTCCGCCGCCGATTGCTGCAAGCTCATCCAATCCCACATCGCTCCGAAAGAAGCGACCCAAGCATGAGCCGCCACCCGCCGCCGCATCCAGCCATCGCCGGCTCGCGCTATCTCGCCTTCTTCGATGAATGCGGCGATCACTCGCTCACCAAGATTGACCCCGACTTTCCCCTCTTCGTGCTCGCGCTGGTCGTCGTCGAGCGCGCAGCGTACCGCGATACCATCCTACCGGAAATCAACCGCCTCAAACTCCGGTACTGGAATCACGAAGGCGTCAATCTTCACAGCCGCGACATTCGCCTCGCTGAGGGGCCGTTTCACATCCTGCTCAATCCTCACGTGCGTCCGAAGTTCCTCGGTGAATTGAGCGCCATGATGGACCGCCTGCCGTTCCGGCTGTTCATCGCGGCCATTCACAAACAGCAGCACCTGGACCGCCACGCGGCGGCCGCGGAAGACCCGTACGATCTGGCCCTCACCTTCACCATGGAACGGCTCGTTCATTTTCTCGCCGCACAAGGGGAAACCGTCTTGCCCCTCGTCGCTGAAGCGCGCGGCAAGAATGAAGACAACGCTTTGCGCCTGACATTTGCCCGTATCACCACGCAAGGCACGGCTTCCTGTTCCGCTGAGGAATTCAAGCGGCTGGAGTTCACCCTTACCTTTCAGTCCAAGCGTAACAACATCGTCGGCAACCAGCTTGCCGACCTCTGCGCCTATCCTTGCGCGCGGCACATTCTCAATCCCGAAAAAGGCGGCGAGCCTTACACGATCGCCAGCCGGAAGATTTACGACAGCCAAGGCGTCCGCGGATGGAAAGTCTTCCCATGAAAACGAAAACGGGCATTCCCCAAGCATTCTCAGGAAACACCCGCCGACCGAGCATTCTCAGTCCCGCGCAAAGAGTGGACCTGATGGCATCGAAATGCAAACCGCAAGAATCCGACCGCCCCTGCTACTCTTGCGAGAGGACCCCATGGGTTCTTGTCACCGGGGCGGAACCTTTGAATCATGGGCCCGCCTGTGTCCTAGGAAGGGCATCCTTCGACGTCATAGAGACGAGTTTCAGCCACCGCAGACCCAAAGCGAGAATGCTCGCTGCGCCAAATCGTAGCAACCCGGAACCCGGCGCGAACGATCACCACGCGAACTGGCTGGAGTGCATCCGCACCCGCAAAGCGCCGAGCGCGGACGAGGAAATCGGCCACCAGGCGGCCTGCATCGGCCACTTGATCAACATCGCCGACCTGACGGGCCGCTCGCTGAAATGGGATCCGGTGAAGGAAGAATTCGCCGGCTGCGACGCGGCAAGCCGGCTGCGGTCGCGGGCGATGCGTGCGCCGTGGCGGATGTGAGGTCGCTCAATCAACTGATCCGCAAAAGACTGAATAACCGAAAACCTCCAGATTCTCGTTCGTCATGACGTTCTCCCAATCAGCAATCCCAACTTCGAAACCCGCTGTCTGGCAGTTCTATGTATATCACGAAAGGCGCCCTGAGGGGTTAAGGGCGTGTGGTTCTGTGATCTATGCAGACTCCGCCGAGGAAGTGCAGGAACTGGCAAGACGAAGTGGTTTGGTGGCGCGTCAATTTCCGACCAGCCAGGTGGCCATCAAGAGAGACGGAGCATTGCCCTTTGAAACGAGCATTCGGATTTCGGAAGCTGAAGATTCACCTGCGCTGCGGCAGATGGTTTTGGGAATACGGGACCTCTATGGAATTGACCTGTCTCAAAATGTCCTTCTTCCCAATGAAGCACGGCCTTTGTTTTGGGTGAGAAAATTGAGGGAGTTCACAACGAGCCAGGTCGCAGAAGCACCGTATTTGATGGTCTATGCGAAGTTCATGATTGGCACGCACACAGATCGCACAGCCGAAGAACTCGCCAGTGGGACTATTGCGGTGCACAATGATTCAAAGCAAGGAACCGACGTGCGTTTCGGCTGTGTTGCTCCGTTTTGGCCGATAGGAGTTGATCAATGGCTCAAAGAGAAACTAGAAGGGTACGATTTACCTGGACTGCGTCTAAATCCAATCGTCGTTCGAAGAAGGTCTGGGCCTCCGAGGAAACCGCTTTGGAATCTCACCGGGTCGGTCACTTTGCCCAGGACGCTAACGAGGTACGTTAACGAGTATGGGTTTGAAAAGGTTCCCTACGACGATTGGTCAGCCAAATGGGGTGAGGCCCATTTTTTCGATGAAGGATACCAGCCGCCCGTTTTGAAATACTCGAAGAAGCAAATTGATAGTCTAGGTTCTTTCGATGTCGCCATCACCGCAGAAAAGGTCGGGAATGGTCCGAAGATCGCCTTCCAACGTCTGATCGTGTCGCAGAGATTTCGAGGGATGCTCGCGGATTTGAAGATTAAAGGAGTCGGCTATGTTCCAGTGGTCCTCGAGTAGAAGTGCGGAGGATGGAGATATGGAGCGTATTCAAACGCAGAGAGAAGATGAGAAGATGACAACGAAGTGGTCAACAAGGCAGCGCCCGCGCAAACGAATCAAGCAGCAGTGGAGACTTGGTTTCAGCCTCGCTAAGCTGGGTCAATCCATCGCCATTTACCGTTTCCCACTAGTCACCTGCCTGACGCTCGCGCTCGGTTCCGCCAGCACCCGCGCCGATACCTTCGTCCAAAACGCCGACGAGCGGGCGCGCATTGAGCAAGCGTTGCCGGCGAAGGCACTTGTTCAACCGCTCAAACCGCGCCGCTTGCTGATCTTCACCCTGAACGTCGCCTACGGCGGCCATCCCTCCATTGCCCACGCCAACGAGGCGTTCACCCTCATGGGCAAAAAGACCGGCGCGTTTGAGACGACCGTGAGCAACGATCCCGCCGTCTTCCAGCGCAATTCGCTCAAGCAGTTCGACGCCGTCTTCTTCAACAACACCGTCGGCAACTGCTTCACCAACGCCGACCTGCGGCAGAATCTGCTGGAGTTCGTGACCGGCGGCGGCGGGCTGATGGGCGTGCATGGCACGTCGGTGGCCTTCACGCGCTGGCCGGGCGCGGTCGAGGATTGGCCGGAGTTCGGCTTGATGATTGGCGCCCGCGGGGCATCGCACAAAGAGAGCGATGAGCGCGTGTGGCTCAAGCTCGACGACGCGGACCATCCGTTGAACCGCGTCTTCGGTGGCCAGGGCTTCGAGTATCGCGACGAGTTCTTCCGCTACGGCGATCCGTATTCCCGCCAGCGCGTGCGCGTGCTGTTGAGCCTGCACAACGCGAAGACCGATCTGCAGGCCGGCCAGCCGCGCGGCAACGTCTTCCGCGCCGACAACGATTATGCCGTGGCGTGGATTCGGAATTACGGTCGCGGCCGGGTCTTCTATTCCACCATCGCGCACAACCCCTATGTCTTCTGGGACGCGAAGATGCTCCAGTTCTATCTCGGCGCGATCCAGTTTGCGCTGGGCGATCTGCCCGCGTCCACCACGCCGAGCGCGAAGCTCACGCCCGCCATCCGCGCGCAGGAGAAGCTCGGCTGGCGGCTCGGCGTCGAAGCCTACACGTTCCACAAGTTCACGTTCTTCGAGACGATTGAGAAGACGGTGCAACTCGGCCTGCCTTACATCGGCGGACTGAGCTTTCAACCCGTGAGCAAGGACATCGCGAAGAACTTCGATCCGCAGCTCACGGACGATGAATTGCGCGAGATTCGCTTGAAGCTCGAATCCGCCGGGCTGCGGTTGCTAACCTATTACATCCAAGACATCCCGAACGACGAAGCCGGTTGCCGGAAGATCTTCGAGTTCGGGCGCAAGATGGGCATCGAAACGTTCATGACCGAGCCAAAGCCCGAGGCGCTGCCGCTGATTGACCGCTTCTGTGAGGAATACGGCATCAACGTCGCCCTGCACAACCACGATCAGAAAGCGTCCCCGCAATACTGGCATCCCGACGGCGTGCTCAAAGCATGCGCGGGCCGGAGCAAACGCATCGGCGCGTGCGGCGACCTCGGCTATTGGATGCGCTCGGGCATTGATCCGATCCAGGCCGCCCGCACGCTGAAGGGTCGCCTCCTCACCGTGCAGATGCACGATCTGCACGCCACCGGCAGTGACGGCCACGATGCGCCGTGGGGCACGGGCGTTGGAAAATCCGAGGAGTTCTTCCGCGAGCTGTCGCGCCTCGGCATCAAGCCGACGATGATCGGTTTGGAATACTCCTACGACTGGCTGGAATCACTGCCGAAGGTCGCGCAGTGCAAGGAGTTCTTTGACGCCACGACACTGAAACTCAATCCCTGACACCAACATGCCGCAAGCCAACTCTTCCCCGCCACAACCCGACACTGCCGCTTTGAACGCAGCCCTTACCGCGCTGGAGACATACAACCAAGGATCGAGTCGTGGCGACCTCGTGCCCATTGATCAAGCGGTGAGAACCTGCCTCGACGATCAGACTGCGCGAGCCAGCTTGGAGCAACGTCTGGTGAGTGCACTTCAACGCGGTGGCTCAGCACCCGCGGTTGAGTTTGTTTGCTCCAAGCTCGCGATGATTGGCTCCAAGGCGTCGGTCGCGGCTCTAGCAGCACTGCTCGGAAAGCCGGAGTCTGCCACCGCGGCGCGCAACGCGCTGGAAGCCATCGCGGGGACTGCCGCGACAAAAGCCCTGCGCGGCAGCTTGCCGAAAGTCGAAGGGCTTCAAAAGGTCGGCACAATCAACTCCTTGGGTGCGTTGCGTGATTCGGACAGCGTCCGCGCTCTAACAGCGCTGCTCAAAAGCTCCGATACCAGGGTCGCGGCTGCCGCAGTGGCCGCCCTGGGCGACATCGCCACCGGCAAAGCGGCCAAGGCTTTGTTGGCGTACCAACCCAAAGCCCCGGAAACCCTGCGCCAGAGCGTCGCGGACGCCATCCTCGTTGGCGCCGAGCGACTGCTCGCCGCCGGAAGAAAAGCCGACGCACTGAAGCTCTACCGAGCACTTGTCACCCCGTCCCAACCCGAGCACGTTCAGCAGGCCGCAGCTCGTGGTCTGAAATCCTGCAAAGCTGTCGAATAGCCTCGATCCTCACTCGCTCGCGGGTAGCCGAGACAGGGGCGTTTGTCCGGTGGCGGGTGGGTGTCCGCAGCGGGAGCATTCAAGCTCTCTCTCAAGTTCACTGATGATCGGCCGGGCGCAGAAACAAACCGGGCGCCGGCCAACAAAACCGGCGCCCGTCACAGAACGACAACTCACCAACTACCGACGCGAACGGCGATAACCCCAAAGCAAGCCAAACATACCCAAACCCAGCAACGCGGCGGTCGTGGGTTCGGGAACCGAAGCGAGTTCGATCTTCATCTGCGTAACCGTGTAAGATGCGGCGGTCTGATCCGCGCGACTGTTGCGAAAGGCGAAGGCATCGAAACTGAAGTAAGGGGCGGTCGAGTCGATCCCGGCAGCCGTCAGGTTCAAGCCCGGACCGGTCAACGTATTCTCGACATAGGCGTCTGACCCGATCCGTCCTACGGCAAATGTCATGGTGTAGTTCACCCCGTCACTCATGCCGGTGCCCGCCGCTGCGAAAACGCTGGCCACCCTGGGGTCGGGCCATGCTCCACCGGAGCCGAGGAGATCTGTGTTGTCGATTACCGTCCGTTGCTTCACATCCAATACAGGCCGCGTGGTGTTGAACGAAGTGCTCATGAAAGTGAACGTCCCATATCCAGTGGCATTCGCTCCGCTCAAGCCCGCGCTTCCAAACGGGTCGGCAGCCACCCTGGTGCCGCCGCTGTAATCCACCAACCCGAACCGCATGCTGGAAGCGTCATTGGCCGTTAAGCCGGTCATGCTGAAGTCGAGCGTCACCTTAAGCATGTCCCCATCCGCGAGGGTGATGGGACTGCCGGACGCCGCGAAATACGTCACCGCCCCTCGCGAACTGGTGGCCGCCGGGGTGATGGTCATCGAACCCACGGCTGCACTAAGAACGCCGTTGTGCGACGCAAACCACTGTGCTTCCGTGGGCAAGTTCTGTTCGCTTCGCGAACCGTCCGCCCAAGTATCATTCAGAATCACCTGCCCGAAACTGGACAGCGCGAAGCCGCAAATGGTGGCAAGCGGAAGAAGAATCGTCGTATGCTTCATAGTCGGTTTCTCTGGTTACCGGTTACGCTTTGAGTGCTAAGTTTCGTCCAGCGTAAACCACGTTCCCGGTTTGTCAGCCCCGATTTGTTGCACAACCCGTGGAAAAATGAGCACGGGCGCGCAGGCTCTCCAGGTTGGGAACACACCGCATAACAAGTCATGGCCCGTCGCAAGTCACGGGGCGGCTTCGTATGGCCCAAGATCCGGAGCCGCACCCGTGAACGGAATGCCGACGTCTATACCTGTGTCGATCAGGTCGCTTCCTGTGACGAGTCGCGCGAAACCTTGGGGCAGTCTGCCATCTGGATTCCGCGCGGCTTTGGCGGCGGCCTCACCGAGGTCCACATAGTCCGCGGCGTTGACCGTGACCGCGAGATTCCAACTGTTGTTCTGCTGCACGGGGTTGTTGTCTTCGATGAATCCGCCGCCGTTCGCGCCCGAACGCGGGATGCTGGCATTGTTCTTGAACACGTTTTGCTTCCCGGAATTCAGACTCCCTTCCATGAAGTAATTGTAGCCACTGCTGCCGTTGGAGAAGGACAGGGAGTTGATGACGACCAGGCCATCCTTGTGGCTGTTCTGGGTGAAGCCGTTTACCTTGTGGCCAAATGCCACGCAATGGTAAGCGTAGTGTGTTCCCTTGGAATCGCCGCCCGATCCGTTGCCACCCAGCTTGAACCCGTTGCCGTTGCCCTGAGCAACGCCGCTCTTCCACGTCCAACAATTGCTGATGACGATGCTGTAATCCGTTTCAAACAAATCCCAGCCATCGTCCGAGTTCTCCCACGCGCGGCAGCCGGTGAAGAGGATTCCCTGGCCGCAATGCATCTTGGCCGCAAAGCCGTCCGCATCGCCGCCATTGCTGTCGGGATCGTAGTTCAAATAGGAATCGCAGTTGACGACCTCGATGAACGCGGCGAGCAATCCACCTGGGTTCGCGTCTTCGTGACCGAAGCCAATCTGCAAGCCGGTGTCGCCGTTGTGGTGAAAGACGCATTGCTCGAAGCGATGATGGCTGCCCTCAACCTTCACCGCGTTGTCACCGGCGTAACAAATCTCCAGCCCTTTGAATTCCCACCAGTTGCCAGTTGTGGTGATGAGCACGCCGCGATTGGCTGCGCCGTAAGGCTGATTGGTGAAGTTGAGCACCGGCATCTCGCCGGGATAGGCCCACAGCCGAATGGGGGCGGTCGGTGTGCCCGATTTCTCGATCCGGATGGTGCTGGAATAGAAATGCGTTCCACCCCGAAGGTAGATTACGGCGCCCGGACCGGCGAGCGCGACAGCTTGAGGCAACGTGCGCAACGGCGCGGCCAACGTGCCCGCGTTGGTGTCGTTGCCGTTGGTCGCGACGTAGAACGTGCCGTTCGTTGGCGCGGGCAAGACAGTGAGTTGTGCCACCACGCTGGTTTGCGCGCCGACACTGTTGGTGACGACGACGGAGTAGCCGCCAGCGTCATTGGTTGTTACGGCCTCCAGCGTTAGCGCACGGGTCGTGGCGGAAGGCAGAATTGTGTCTGTGTTGAAATACCACTGGTAGATCAGCGGCGGAGTGCCTGTTGCGAGCACGGTGAAGGTGGCGGTCTGTCCTTCGCTCACCGTTTGGCTCTTCGGCTGCGTGGTGACGCTGGGGGCTGTCGGCGGCATGCTCGTGATGGTGAGCGACGCAACAAGGCTCGTAGCCGCACCCGCGACATTGGTGACGATGACCGAGTAGCCGCCCGACTGATTCGTCTGGAGGGCCGAGAGTGAGAGCGTGGCGGTGGTCTTGCCGGCGAGTAGCGTGTTCGTGTTGAAGTACCATTGATAGCTGAGCGGCAGAGTCCCGGAAGCCCCGACGGTGAAAGTGGTGCTCTGCCCTTCGCCGGCCACGCGATCCTGCGGTTGGTTGGTGATCACCGGTGCAACTGGCAGGACAGGCAGATTGCCCACTTGCAGCCGGAAGAACCGCTGTGGGCTGCCATCCAGCGGATTGGTCGTGGCGAAATGGCCTTTGGAATCAAAGGAATCCCGCGCGAGCAAGGTCCACTGATCCGCCGGCTGGGCCGGGTTGGTGGCGGCGAGCACGCCGTACTCGGTGTTGGCCTGACCGTTCGTACCTTGCATCACGAAAACATCAGAATCGAGCCATGCATTGGTCACCACAGGCCGACGCGGCGGCAACGCGGGCCCATTGGTCGGAGTCACGCCGGCCCAGTTCGTGGCGATTCGCATTTCATCGAGGTAAAGCGAAGGTCCCGCCGCGCTGCTCGCGTAAATGCCGAAGTAAGGAATGGTCGCTGCGTTGTTACCGCCGCTCGTGCTGCCTGAAACGGCGGGCGTGGTCGCCGCGCCCAACGTCGTGGCGGCGGGGTCCACCCAGAAATCCACTTGGTCCGTGGCAGTGCCGGTAAATGTGTATCGCACGACGATGAAGTGTGTGCCGCTCCCGACGGTGGCTGTCGCAGCCGGCGCACTGGCCTGCTTGCCGACGCCGACGACACCGTTGCCCACGAAGAAACCAAGTTGCGGGCTGGAAGGTTGCGAGGTTGAGCTGTCGAAGTAGGCGACCAGCCGCGTGGAACTCGGCGGGCTGACGACGTTAACCAGGAACGATGCGTAAAGCGTCCCGCTCGAAACCGGATCGAACTGGACCATGCTGCGCCGCGCGGTCCCGCTGGGAGTCCAGCGCGCGCCCTTGCCTGCGCCTTCGCTCAAGCCTGCCGGCGCAGTGAGTGTGGCTGCAGCGGTGATGGAGAGTTCCGGGCCGGTGTTGCCGCCAGCAGTCCACACACCGGAGGCGACGCTGTAGAGATTACCCTCCGCGTAGTCGAAGGGATCGTGGAAGGGCAATGTGACCGCGGACGCGGAGGCAATCCACAGCCCGAGCCACATGCCCGCAAGAAGCCGCGCGCAGCTCTGTGCAACGAAATCCAAGTCTCTCATATGATCTCCAGCAGTGGCGGCGCACGACCGACATCACGGCGCGAACGGCCCTTTCCCAGCGCCCGCCCCAGCGGTGATCGTCGCAGGAACGGAGCTTGCCGTATCCAACGTGTAAGCATAGGGCGGTGGATTGAGCCCGTTCGGTTCGGCGCTCAGGACATCCGTCCCGAGAATCTGAATCGAGTTCGAATCACTGCCCGCCGACCACGTTGTGTTCACCTCGATGTTGCCGCGCGCGAGAACCTTCCCGTCTATTCCCTCTGTCCGGTAGAGCTCCCAGACGTTCTTCACAGCATTGAAATAATTGTTCTCTACCAGAATCTCGCTGTCCCGCGCGGCACGGATGCAGTTGTTGTTCCCGACCGCGTCGTAGAAGTTGTTGTGGCAATGAACCCGGCCGAAGCGCACGCGCGGCATGCGTTCATGGACGAGCTGCCCCCACCAGTTGTGATGGAACGTCACGTGCAATTTGCCCGCGTCCTCGGCGGCGTTGTTGTCGCTGTGACCGACGAGGTTCGAGAAGCGGTGATCGTTCGCCGGGTTCGTATAGTAGAAGTGACACCAGGAAACCGTGATCCAATCCGCCGCGTGGCTGATGTCGAGGCTGCCGTCGTCGCAATCCACAAAGGTGCAATGGTCCACCCAGATGTTCCGGCAATCCTGCAAGGACAAGCCGTCGCCATCACCCACGCCGCTGGGGTTGGTGAAGATCAGGTTTTGAATGATCACGTTGTTGTTCCCATACACCTTGAGGTCGCCCACGAGCGTCGCATTCGTGCCCACGCCGAGGATGGTCTTCTTGTCGCGGACGCGGACGTTGGAACTGCCCAGGTTGATTGTGCCCTGTACCAGCACCACACGCGGAATATCGTCGCCGACATAGGCAGTGAAATCCGCGAGGTTGTTGGCCGTAACCGTCTCGCCGCCCGTGCCGACGGTTGTGTTCCCGTCCAGCGTCGCGTAGCCCTCGGGCGTGCCGACGGTTGGGGTCGAGATCACCGTCAGCATGGCGAGGCGGCTGGTTGCTGAACCGGCGCTGTTCGTGATGATCACCCGGTAGCCGCCGGCGTCCGAGGCCTGCGCGTTTGTGGTGGTTAAGGAACTGCCCGTAGCTTCCGGAATCGCTGCGGTTGCGGAATGCCACTGGTAGGCGAGGGGCGATGTGCCTGTTGCCGTCACGCTGAAGCTGGCGTTCTGGCTGACGATTACTGATGTGTCCGCAGGCTCGGCAATGATGGCAGGCGCAACCGGCTCTGGTGGCAGAGTGCCGCTCAGACGCAGCCGGAAGTAGTTACCAGTTGTGGACGCTGAAACCGCGTTCGTGCAATCGAAGTTGCCCGCGGAGTCGAAAGCGTTGGTGGCGATGACGCTCCAGTCATCCGCGGTCAAGGCGAGGTTTGTCGCACTTAATACCTGATAGACGCCCGAGGGCGTGCCGTTCGTTCCTCGCAGGACTAATTCGCTGGTCGAGACAAAGGCTTCAGTGATGCGAGGCCGCCCTTCCATCACCGTCCCATCGGACGGCGTAACCCCGGCCCAATTCGTCGCCACGCGCACCTCGTCCAACCAAAGCGTTCCGTTCGCGTCGGTGCGGTGCGAAATGAAGAACGCGTCCAGCGTGGCAACGTCTGCGCCATTGGTCGTGGCCAGGATTGGATCGGGAACACCCGACTCGCTGGCGTCCAGCGAGCCCGGATCCAACCACAGCGCCACTTCATCATCTCCCGTGGCAGCCGAAACCCAGCGATAGCGCATTACCACGAGATGCGTTCCCGTATTCAGTGGCAGGGTGCTTGCCGCAGTGGGCGTTGTGGCGCTCTTGACCACTTGGAGCTGACTGCTCGCGTTCAGAAAGATGCCGGCCGTAGGATTGCCTGAAGAAGTCGAGTTTCGGAAGTACGCTACGCGGCGGGCTACTGAGGGGGCGGATCGCACGTTGAGCAAGAAGGAAACATACAGCGAGGGGACTGCCGCTCCCATCGTGACGACTGGACTGAAGGCAACGCCGCGGTCGCGATTACTGCTGGGCGTGCCGACGAGCAGAATGCCGCGCGAATCGTTGGAAGCTTCCAGACCCGGATAGGTCAACCTGGCGGCTGAAGTGTTGGTCGGACTGCCTGTGCCTGCTGAGTTGCCCGAATCCCAGATGGTCGCGCTGGCGCCGCTTCCCAGGCGTTCTCCTTCCGCGTAGGTATTGGGGAAGGGCTCATAGAACGGAAGCATTGCCGCGCCTTGCGCTGCAATTACCGCCAACAAAGCGGACGACGCGACCGTGCAAAGCCATATCTGTTGGAGGGGAGTCGGTCTCATTTCCTGGAGCGCGGTTGTGTGAGAGGCACCAGCCGCAGCGGGCAACCATGCCCGACGCCCTGCCATTTGCCGTCGTGCTGCGGTTGGTCGAAACGACACAGCCGCGTTCCAGGACGCAGGAGCACTGCTGGTTTGAGGAACGATGCCATCGCGTCGCACTCTACTTCCCCGGCAGCCCGTTGACCTCAGCGTTGTGCAGGAGGAACGGCTCGCCTTTCTCAGGAACGATCTTGACGTTCTTCAGCGTCACGCCCCTCGCATTGGCAATGGTCAACCCCTCTTTGGCCTCAATCGTCACATTCTCCAAGACCACGTTTTCGACCAAGCTCTCCGGCAAACCAACAATCAGCCCCGCGTCACGCGTCGAGGTCGCCGTCAGATTCTTGATCGTGATGTTGCGGAAGATGGGCGTGGTGTCGGTCACGGGCTGAGCCGGGTCGTCGTTGGGGAATTTCGCGTGCGTGCTCTCCTGATAGTACGGCGCGATGGAGATGGCAGGGTGGACGTTCTTCATCGTGATGTCCGAGCAGGTGAAGCCCTCCACGCGCCCACCGCGCCCGCGCCGAGACTTGATCCGCAAACCGTTGTCGGTGTCCTCGAAAGTGCAGTTTTTCACGATGACGTTGCGGATGCCGCCAACCGTTTCGCTGCCGATGGAGACTCCATGGCCGTGCTTGAACGTGCAATCCGTAATCTCGATGTTCTCGCAGCCGAACTCGCGACCCTCGACCTTTTTGCCCGACTTGATCGCCACGTTGTCGTCGCCCACGTCAATCAGGCAGCGGGTGATCTTCACGTTGCGGCTGTTGCTCGGATCAATCGCGTCGGTATTGGCCGCACCTTCGGGCGCGAGCACCGTCACGCCGTCAATCACCACACCGTCGCAGTCGGTGGGCACGAAATGGAACTTCGGCGAGTTGACCAGCCGGATGCCGGTCATGCGGATGTTCTTGCCACGATTCAACACGACGAGATTTGGCCGCGGCAGGGTGTAGCCGGATTTCTTCTGCCGCGCTTTCTCTGCCTCCTCCCACCAGACCGCACCGTTGCCGTCAATCGTGCCCTTCCCGGTGAAAGCCACATCTTCCAGGTCCTTGCCCGCAATGAACGGAATGAAATCACCGCCGCTCGAAGCCTTGAGCCAGTCGCCGGGCACTTTCATGAAATCCGCGTGGTTCGTGGACGCCAACAACGTCGCGCCTTCGTCCAGTTGCACTGTCGTCTTGGTGCGCACCGTGAGCGGCTTGCTGTAGTACGTCCCGGCGGGGAACTTCACCGTGCCGCCGCCCGCCTTGCCGCAGTCGTCAAGCGCCTTCTGGATCACCGCGGTGTCGAGCGTCTTGCCATCGCCCTTTGCGCCCAGGTCGCGCACGTTGAAGTCCTTGGCTCCGACCGCGAGGCCGGCGACTGCGAAAGTTGCGGTCACCATCACGTTCAGGAGAGTTCGTCTCGTATTCATGGATTGTCTTTCGTTTGATTCACCCACTCACGGCCCGAGTTTCACCCGGTAAAACCGCCGGTCAAAACCGCCCGCGTTCGTGTCCACCCAGAGCAGCGGCAGAGCGGGCGACTCAGCGACGACGATGTTCGCCCAGTCCAACAGGTTCGTGGACGCCTGCACCGCGTAATCCGGCCCGACTTCGCCGCGGATCACGCCGCCAAACTGCACTCCGTCAAAGCCCGCCGTCTCAAACTCCGGCGCGGCGGGCACAACCACACTCACGGCGAACGCTTGCGTTGCGCTCAAGCTGGGCGTGCCGTTGTCGCTGACCACGATCCGCATCACGTTGCTCGTGCCGCTCTGCGCGATGCTAGGCCGCCACGTAAAAACGCCGGTGTCGGCGCCAACGGTCGCTCCAGCGGGCGCGTCCAGCAGTGCATAGCTCAACGTCTGCGCGGGCCGGTCTGCGTCGGTCGCCGAGTTCGTGAAGGAAAGCGTCGCCCCGCCCCGCGCGGTGCGATTGGTGAGCGACGACAGAGTGGGCGCCGTGTTCGGCGCGTTGGTGGTGCTGACGAGAATTCCCACCGGCGACGGGCCGAAGGTCGTGCCGTTGGCCGAGGCGTAGAAGGTGAAGCTCGCCACGCCGCTGAAATTCGTCGCCGCCGTGAACCGCGCGGTGAAGCCATCAGCCAGCAACGCCACCATTCCATTCGTGCCGCTGGCCACGCTGAACACCAGATTGCTGCTGCTTCCGGCGCATGCGCGCAAGTTCACCTCCATCGAACCATTGCGGTCACAGAGCGCGTGCGGGTCGGAAAGCCAGTTCAGGTAATCCTCCAGCCGGGTGTAACCGTTCGGGCCGGTCGTGTTGCGGTCCGCGGCGTTTGCGGGATTGAGGCCCAGCGCCAGTTCCCAGTAGTTCGGCATGCCGTCGCTGTCGGAATCCACGGGCGGCGGGGTGGAATTCAGCGTCGGCCAGCCACCGACC
>CAYJNU010000152.1:0-11531 GCA_964371005.1 uncultured Verrucomicrobiota bacterium
GCCGTTCTTTCCGGCCAGATAATCATGCGCCAGCGACCCGCTCCGCTCGTTGAGCCTCCAGTAGCCGAGGGGATGGTCCACGATCACCGTATCGGCGTACGCCGAGTTTGATGTGGTGGCCACGATCGTGAGCGACACCACGCTGCTGGTGGCCACGCCGAACGCGTTGCTGGCTTGGAGCGCGTAATTGCCGGTTTGGGAAACTTGAAGGTTGTTCATCACCAGACTGGCCGCCGTCCCGCCGGGAACGGTCTCCCCGTTGATCAACCAGGCATAACTCAATGGTAAAGCGCCGATCCCTGCACCGGATAACGTGATGCTCCGCCCCGCGTACAAGAAGAGGTTGGCCGGGCTCGGATGTAGCGTGATGATCGGGGCGCGTTGGAGCGTGAGCTTGGCCGCGGAACTGGTGGCGGCGCTGAAATCGTTGGTCACCACTACCCGATAACTACCGGCGTCACTGTCTTGCAGGACGGGATTCAATACCAGTGTGGCATTGGTTTGCCCGTCGAGCGGAGCGAAGGTAGCCGGATTGCCGCTCGCGCTAAAGTACCACTGCCACCTCAACGGCGGGGCTCCCATCGCCGCGGCGGTGAAGGTTGCGCCCAGGGTTGGCACGTTGTTCGTAACGGATTCTGGCTGCCGGGTGATTGCGGCTTCGGGAGGCATCATGGTGCCGCTCACCCCGAACACACCGGCGTCCTGGTTGCCGCCCACGTTCGGGTCGGTGAAAGTGATCGAAGCGACGGCTTGGTTGATCCCCAGCGCGGCCAGATCCAGCGTGGTCTGATAAAGATTGGGGTTGTTCCAACCCGCGTCCTGCGTTTCCAACGTCCCCTGTCCCAAGCGCAGCCGGCCGCAGCCTTGGACGGCGACGTTGTTCACCGTGTTATACCAGTCTTGCGCGTTGAAGTTGAGGACCTGACTTTTCGTGCCGTTGGTGAAGTTCAACACCAGCGTGCCCACGCCGCCACCGTTGGCGGACGATGCGAGAATCGCCAGCGAGTTGTACGCCTGTGGCGCCGCAAACGTCAGCGTGCCAACTCGCGGGCGGGTGTAACCGAGCAACAGCGTGTTGAGGCCGCCATATGGACCCAACTGGAACCGCGTGCCATCTACCTGGCTGAAGATGATTCCGCTGGCCGGCAGCCCCTGCTCGCCGCCGCTCCCGCCAACCTGGGTGTTTCCGTCCAAACCCGCTTGGTAGAGACAATATGCGTTCGCGATGTCGAAGCCGGTCGCTTTCGGCAGCGATGGCGTGGCGTCGTAGGGCACGATCACGCCGGCGTTGAAACCGGTGAAGGCGATGGGCTGGTTCGCCGCGGAGTTCAGCACTTCCACCACCACCCGCCGGTTCAGCTCGGTTTGCGCCGCGTCGTTCAGGTTGGTGATGTTTACAAACAAATCGAACTGCACCGCGTAAGCCGAGTTCGTGGCGAGCCGGTTGTAGTCCAGCAACGCGTGGTTGGCCACCTGAAGATTGCCGCTGGAATCCAGCGCGAACGTGCCGCTGGTGTTGCCGGAGACAATGGCGTAAGCGAGCGGATCACTCGGGCTGCTGGCCGGCACCGCACCTACGAGCGTGCCGTTGGGCGCATGCTCCACGACGCTCAGGCGCGTGGGCAACCGCCCGCCCGCCACAAAACCCACGACCGAATAGTAGCCCAGACTCGCGAAGGAAGAGAACCCATCCGTCACCGGGTCGTTCCGTCCGGTGCCAGTGACCCGGAAAGTGTACGTGCCCGCGGCCAGGGTGGCGGTGATTTTCGCGGACAACTTGGATTGCGGAAGATCACTGGCGATGATGGTACCGTTGGCATCAGCCAGCGCAGCCATGACCGCCAGATCAGCCCAGTCTGCCACCGGCTTGGCCGTCAGCGAAATCTGTCCACCACTCGTCGTGAACTGGAACGCGTCCGTGTCTCCGGTGCGTTCGATCAGACCCTCCGCCGTGGCGGCGTAGTCGGGATAGATCTCCAGGTAACGTGCCGTGGCCAGCGTGCCGCCCGTGTCGTCCGCACGATAGGTCACGCTGTTGTTTTTTGTGACGATGATGTTGAGCTCGTTCTCGTGGTTGTTGGCGTCCTGGTATTCGCCCTTGGACCAGGAACTGACCGGCTGGTAATAGCCCACGCCCATGATCGGCGCCCAGCCCGTCGCGCCGCTGCCGTGGCCGCCGTAATACTCGTTTGTGACCGTGCTCGAAATCTCACCCTGATGCCCCAACCCCAGGGTGTGTCCGGGTTCGTGGGCGGCCACTTCCGCCGCTGACTTGCCGGTGGTATACACGGACCAACACGGGGTATCACCGCCCCAGTTCCACGACCCGATATAAGCGACCCCGGCTGCGGTCACCGGCGTGTCCGTGAAACAACACCGCTGGCGGCTGGTTTCTGCCGCGGCCTGATAGACCCGAAGGTCCGTCGTCACATTGATGTTGAACGGTTGGTAGTCCTCGGCGACGCGTTTCCAGACATCGCGAATCGTGCTGTTGTTAATGCCGGCCGGCTTCACGTAAGTCACGCCTCCCCACGTGGGCGTGTAGCCACCAAAGAAATCCAACAACAACACCGCGCGTGAGCCCGGGTAGCTTTGCAGGGAAACGACGTTGCTGTTGTAGCTGGGCACGTAGCCGGGCACGGCGTCCGGCCGTAGCGGCGTGATCTCCGCGTTGACGTTGGTGCTCGCACCTGCCACCGCGGGTCGCGGCATGTCGAGACAGAGGACTTCGTCCAAGCGCCGTTGCCACAACTCCGGATCACCGTTGGGCCCGGTGGGCTCGATGCGATAGGCGGTCTGGCTCGCGGGAAATTCCACCACGCCGACGGCCTTGCCCGCCATGCCGTCCTGCGGCGGTTTCAGGAAGAAGAACTTGCCCGTCTCCGGCGTGGTGAGCTCGCCGGAGAGGTAGGACAGTTCCCCGTTGCGATACTGCGTGATGCGAATGACGCCCGACGCTACGCGGCCCTGGGTCAATTCAAACTGGATAGGCTGCCCGTTGGTGGCGTTCTGGAAACCGCTCAGGAAACCTGCATCCCACTCACGCTTGGACTCGCCCGGCTCGCGCAGCGCAGCGGCGTAAGGATTGACGGTCGCGTCGACCGCACGGGCACGCCATGCTCCGTTTGTCCCAGGCGGAGTGGCCGCCGCGCTTGACGCTGCCGCCATCGTCGCCGTGGCCGGCGTCCTGAGCTCCTCCTGCAAGGCGTTTGTGGAACCCGGGGGAACTGCCATATCAGGCGTGGAGCGTGACCCCAGAAGATACCACGCACCGACCACGACCAACCACGATCCAACCAACCAGACTGCTCGTTTTCTCATATCAAATCCCTATCCCAACCAACTGCATCCCGAAGCCATTCTGAACTGTCTGCCTAACGCGCTTGGGTTGCTCACAACCCGATGCGGTAGAACTTCGCAGTTTCGGTAAGGTCCACTGCGAAGGGCGAATCCGTCGTCACATCCCGATAGGGGCCGATGACATCATCCGCCTCTTGCAGTGTGCCTCGCGGCCAGACTAACTCCATTTGTTCCCCGTTAATCGTCACCGCGATCGTCGGTGGCAAATGCACCGTCACGTGGAAGGTCTGTGTGGCGCTCAGGCTGGGCACACCGCTGTCCGTCACAATGATGGTGATGTCCACCGTGGCGGGCGCGGTCAGGGGTTTCCAAGTGAACTGGCCACTGAACGAGCCGATGGTGGCGCCAACGGGTGCGCCGTCGGCCAGAGTAAAGGTCAGCAACTGCACCGGCACGTCGGCGTCGCTCACACCGACTGCAAACGCGAGAGTCTGGCCCAAAGTGACTTCCTGGTCGGGGATGTCGGTCAGTTTCGGTGCAGTGTTGGGCAACTCGTTCGGCTCGCGCGGGGTGGGGAGGGTCATTGCAGCGATGTTGGCCGACCCGTCCAGGAACCGTCCTTCGCTCACGTCATTCGTCTGGGCGCCGAACGTCACCGCGTCAATCTGCGTTCCGTCGGCAGCAAAGATACCGATGGCTTCACCGCCCTTGCTCAAAGCAAAATTGGCGTGCAGGTCAGCGAGGTTGGTGGAGTTCTGACCACTCTCATTGTCCGCCCAGACCAACAGGAAGCCGCCGGGCGGAATCTGATAATACCCGTTGTTCGGCACGTGAAACTGGAACTGGTTCGTCAAATTGTCGGTGAGATAATACCCACCGAGGTCCACGGTGTTGGTGCCGGGGTTGTAAAGCTCGAACCAATCCTCGAAGTTGTTGTCGGCCGGATCCGCCAGCGTGTGCGTGTTGTCAGCCATCCATTCGTTGATGGACACGCGGAGTGGTGGCGAGGCGGCACTGTTGGTCGCGCCGGGCGAAAACTGGAACATCTGCCCGCGGTAGAAGGGTTGTGCGTCAGGCAGGTCACCGTAGCTCCAGTTGGACGAGAGGTTCGTGTAGGTGAGGTAGTCCACGAGTTGCACGGTGGAACTGATGAGGCGCGCGAACGCCACCTGGCCGGCCCCACTGGGAAGTCGGAAGCTCGCGTGGGGTGAATCGGCGATGCTCTGGTTCGTTTGATTGTCGCACCAGACGATCAGGAATCCGTGGGCGGGCACGGTTGTGTTCGAGGGGAACGCCCACTGGCTGAGGTTGGTGTAGCTGGCGCTCAGGAAATAACCGCCGAGGTGCAGCGCATTGGTTCCGGGATTGAAGAGTTCGATCCACGGTTCGTGCTGCCCCGCGTTATCCACCGGGCCAGAGACGTTGTCCGCTTGCGCCTCGTTAAGCCAGAGCGTCGGAAAGGCGGGCAACGCGGCCGCCACGGAGTTGGCCGTGCCGGGCGTGGCCAGCGCGAAGGTCGTGGAATTGCCCGCGAAGTTCGCCGTCAGTTGCAGACCAAAAGTAATGTCCGAGCTGTTGGTGGAAGTCTGAAGCACTTCCACGGCGAGAGTATTTGGGCCGGGAACAAACAGCGCCGGGTCCAGGGTGAACTGGTCCGGGGTGAGGGCATCGCCGCCGGTGGGCTGGCCGTTGGCCAGGGTGTCGTGACTGACTGTTCCGCTGTTCACCCGTATGCGCGCAGCCTCCGCCCCGTTGACGTAGAACACCGCCCCGTCGTCCAGATAGGCGCTGGCGTTGATGGTGAAACCGGCCAGACTGTTGCTGACCACCAACGAGGTCCGAAAGTAATAGGCATGACCGCTCAACATCCCGTTGATCGGCGTGCGAGGGTTGTTCAGCACGGTCCCGATCAACGGAGTGATCGAGTCATTTTTCTCATAGGCGAGCAGACCGTCGCCCGCCGGCCAGGCAGAGTCATCGTAGGCCGGCATGGTCCAGTTGACGGCATCAAGGTTGGACACCTGCATGTATTTCCAGACGCTATCGTAGGCCAGCAATGGGATCGTTTGGGGCGCGGTGACATTCGTGCTACCCACGGTCCAGTTAGCCACGCGCCCGTTATCCCGGGCCACGTCGAGCAATTGCAGCGATGTGCCCGCCTGTGTCTCGGCCCAGGGCACGCCCGCCTCGTACCGTACCCGATCCACCAGAATCTCCGGCCCGGGCGCCGCGCCCGGTTTCAGCAAGCTGAGCGTTTCGCCGTTGGCCTGGAGGTTGCCGCTGTACTGGTCAAACACCGCCACCTCCGGGCCGTATGCCATGTCAAACGCCACTCGATCGTTCGCCAACACCACGTAACTGCGAGGGTTGATCGCCGCTCCGTTCGGGAAGGTGTAGGAAAGCCCGTTGAAGGTCCAACCTGACAGATCGAACGACTGCGTGGCGGATGTGTTGAACAGCTCCACGTATTCCGCGTCGGGCAACAGCGGGTTATACATGATCTCGTTGATAACGACCGCGTCCGCGGGCGAAGGCACAGGGAGGTTGTAGTTGAGCGCCACGCCGTTGCTCAAGCCGGCGAGGACTTGTCCGTTCACATCCAGCCCCACGATGCTGAAGAAGTTGCTCCCAGTTTGCAGCGGAACGTTCGCGACCCAACTGTTCACCCCTGTCCAGCGAACAGTCCACTTCGCCCCATTCACTGTAACCGTCTCGACGTTGACGGGTGCGCTCCCGCTGACGACACCCACACCGTTGCTCACGGTCACCGTCGGATTGACAGCGAAAGCAGAAGCCACCGTGGCGAGCTGGTTCTGCAATCCTGTGTGCCGCTGGCTGAACCACGTTTTCACCGCAGTGGGAGCAGTGAGTGCGCTGCCATCGCACCACCCCACGCCGTTCTCGACCAGTGACCGATATTTCGCGTCCATCACGGGATTGCACTTCGCCGGGTCGAGCGGGTCATTGACGGCGTCCTGGACGGCCCGCCAGTACGCCCGCGCGAACGGCGGGTGCGCATACATCCGCGACACTGTCGGATCTTCCGAGTTGAACAGGGGTGCAGTGAGCGGCGCGTAGCTGCCATTGTGGTTCACGGCCGGAAGCATGAGCCAGTCAAGGTCGAACATGTAGATCTGCCATCTGCCCTTGCTCGGCAGGAAGGCATACATGTTTTTGCCAATCTCGTGGCCCCAGGCATCGAAGTTCACGACGATGTGTTCCGCAGCGAAGATCCGCATCCATTGCTCGACGTCCACGAGGCCGAACGTCGCCGCAGTGTAGGGCTCGGGCGAAGTCGAATTCAGCGCGTCCACCAGCGCGAAGAGACTGGTGTAATCGTTCACCTTCGCAGTGGAACGGTACATCCAATTCCACCGGTATTTCTCGGTCTTCTTGACGCCGCCGGTGGTTGTGAAGTTCTGCAATTGCGGTTGCGGCGCCGCCGCCAGCCCCCCCGAATCGCTGAACTCAAACGCCCGATCAATCTTAAAGAACTGTCCCTCCGGGGCATCAGGCGACCACGCTTCGAGAAAGTCTCCAGCGGGTTGCAGGACGGCTTCGAACACGGCTCTGCGGGCCGCGTCGGTGACTCCGTTCACATGCAAGCGAATCGTATAGCGATGGCTGAATGCCACGTTCAACCGCTCTGCAATCCAATACCCCATCTGCTCCTGCAACGCGGTGGTCTCGCTTCCGTGTCCGCCCGGCCAGTCGAGCACCAGGTCTGTCCCGCCAAGGAACAGGTCATCCTTGGGCATTTCGATGCTGTAACCGCACCGCCCGCTGGCCGGCCCGGTGAAACTGGGTGCGATATAGGGGCTGCCAGCGTAAAGCGCTTTGGTGTTGTAGATCGCGCGCGAATCCCCAACCACGAAGGTCACGTCGAACGGCGAGTTGTCGAGCTTGTTGCGGCTGGTCCAGGTGCTCATCGTCGCCTGCGTCATCCAGATGCGATAGACGGGGAAATTGCCGGTGGGCTGCACCTCACCGACGCGCACCAGACACTCGCGCGTGGGTGCGTTATCCGGAAATAATGTCATCGCCGCCGGTGCACCAAGGTCTTGCGCCTGGAGATGGAAGGCGATCATCGTACCCGCAGCTTGCCCAGGAATCGGTGCCGTGTAGAGGCCGTCATTCGCCACGGCGTCTCCGGCCTTTCCGTCGTCGGTCATGTTCACGGTTGAAAAGGTCGTAGCGGGATCCACCCTGTATTTGAGGAGCAACGAGCCCACACCATCGGGGTCGTGGGCGCGCGCCGTGATCAGGATCGGCTCAGAAGCCGCCGGCAACACGGGCGAATGTTGCACCTCCGTGAGGGCCGGGCCGACCTTCGCTGCATAACGGCTGTTCGCCGCGCCCGGCGTGCCGGGACGCACCGGCAGCGCCATTTCAGCGGCGCATTCCAGCCAGTTGCCGCGCAGACGGAACAGGATTCCTGGATGGCCCTTCAGCCAGCGCACGGCGGCACGAATCGTCACGCCCGCCGTGCCGGAAGCGAGCGACGAGGTCAAGGGCGTGCGGATGCGGTTCACCTGGTTGTCGCCACGATCCACCGTCCGGACGTGGTAGGATCGGCTGCTGCCGTAGCCCTCGGAAGTATCCAAACCGGACGGGGACTCCGTTCCTTCCGCCGTCCACCCAGTTGCCCCGGTCTCAAACGTCGAGTTCGCAATCAGGTTCGCGCCACCCGCAGTGAGCACCTGCACGTTGTCAATGAGACATTCACCCGCGCCCTGGAGCAAGACCTGAAGCTGGTCGGCCGTGGTGCTGCCGTTGTCGATCGTGCCAGTTGCCGAGACCACGGTCCACGGCGCTTTCTGTGTCTCGTCACTGGCCGCCCAGTTCGACGCCAGACGATGATGCGCGCGCGGATCCATCAACTCGAGGCTGCTCCCGCCGCCGTCCGTCCACTGTGGCCAACGTCCGCCGGTGCCGTAAGTCACCTCGTCCATCACGATGTGGATAAGGTTGGTCGTCACTGCACCACTGTTGTTGGTGCTGGTCACGGTATCGGGCATCGTCAACGCCACCCGTTCGCCGCCATGCGACAGTCTGCCGCCAAAACCGCCCAGCACTTTCGCAGGTGTCAGGTTCGGATAATTCGTGAGCAGTTGGCCGACGTTGCGCGCGACCACCACATACCCGCCTGCAGACAGCGTTGTGTTCGTTGGGAACGTGAAATTGATGCCGTCTTTCAGCCGCCAGCCCCCGAGGTTCACCGGACTTCCGCCGCGGTTGTGCAGCTCAATGTACTGGTCATCGTCGTCCTCGCTGATGGGGTGATACATCAGCTCGTTGATGACCACGTCGCTGACCCAGAGGGAGGCGTTGTGCGTGCCCGGCGTCTTGGCGGTCAACCGGTAGAACTGATCGGCGCCGTCTGGTGACCGACCTGTGGCGACGCCGTTCTCCTGACCGGTGAATTGAACGATGTCCAAGACGTGCGTGCCGGAGGCGTTTTTGAAGTAGAGCGTGTCGCCTTCGGCGCTCAAGGCGAACCCGAGTTCGTTTTGCGTGAAGTACACAAACCCTTGCGCCGGGATCGTCCTGCCGATCGGGATGACGAACTTGTTCGTGTCGGGATCGTCCGTGAGCACACAACCGGCGATGTCCACCGCCTGCGTGCTGTGGTTGTAGAGCTCGATGTAGTCCAGTTCCGGATCATCGGTGTGCGCCAGGAATTCATTGATCATCACGTTGCGCAACGGATCAGGCGTGAACGAATCCACACACCCCGGCGAACCACCGATGATATCGCTCGCGGCCCAAGCCTGCGGGTGGTTCTGCCCATACGAGGGCCGGGCCAGGACCAGCGAATGCCCCGCGTCCGCCGCCTGCGGCCAGGGCGATTGGTCGGAGTAATCTACGTTGAGGAACACGCCCCCCGCCTGATTGATCAGTTTCACCGTGCCCGAATCGTTGGGGAGATTGTTTGTGAACGGCCCGAGCACGCCCGCGATGCCATACGTGGACTCCAGTTCTGCCGGGGACTTGGCCACTACGAGAAAACCGCCACCTGGGATCACCGTGCCGGGGGGGAAATTGTAGTCCGCATTGCCGCGTAGTTTGTAGCCGTTCAGGTCCTGCGGTTCGCCGCGTGTGTTGAGGATCTCCACAAACTCCAGCGCACCGTTCGTCGGGTGATACATGATTTCCGAGATGACGAGGCTGGTCAGCCGGCTGGACTGGCCCAGAGGTTCAAACGGGAGCGGCCCGTTGACATCGGCGAAGGTCACGTCAGCGAAGTCCCGAAACGCGGCGGTGGCAAGCTGACCGGTGTTGTGACTCGAAACTGCGAACCCAAAGTAAAGCAGGTCCGGCAAACCGAGCGTTGCGGCGCCAAGTTGCGTCCAATTCTGGCCGTCGAAACCTGCATAGCCCGTGAACAGGCTGCCCACGCGTTTGAGACGCAACCAAGTGTTTGGATAGTTCACCGGAAGCGAACCGGCAAGGACGGTTGAGCCATTGACGGCACTCCGCGATTGGAAGTAGCAGCCGCTGATGCTGGGGGTGGCCATGACGCTTGCTGACGGCGCGCCAACGGTCAGGCCGCCGCGCACCATGATGCCCGCCTCGGACCAGGCGTCGGCCAGACTCAACGAATCCAGCCGCACCTTCACATCGAAGTCGCCCGTGCGCTCAACGTAGTTGAACTGGCACTCATCCGCCGTGCCGCCGATGTCCTTGCCGCCACCGGCCAGGTTGAAGCCGTTGGGCACCACTTGAGAACTGCCGGGTGGCGTCGCGTTGCCAACGTTGGCGGGTGCAAACACGCTGGCCGTAAACGTGGTTTGGGAATCCGGAGCGATCATGTTTCCGGCAGACGCCTGGTCGGCCAGCTCATTGACCGTCAGGGTGTAGGTCGCGCCGTCCACGAGCGTGCCGACGGTCAGGACCACGTTGGTTTGGGAAGCGTCGAGGCTCGCGCTGGAAACCGCCACGCTCCCGCCCGGCCCGCCAAGCGCGAAGTGCGCCATGTCCGTGGCGGTCGGTGCTGCGATGCGCTCGGAGAAAACAGCTCGAACCTGGTTCAATCCCAGCGCCTCGGCCGCGAGTAACACCGGAGGGGTGGTGTCGGCAATAACCGTGAGCGTGGCCACGCTGCTGGTGACCACGTAACTGATGCTGTTTACCGCGTTCGAGGCGATCAGGCGGAATGTGGCGCCGTTCGCGGTGAGCGCCGCCTCGGGAATCGTGTAACTGGCCGTGGTCGCGCCGGGGATGGCAAGGCCATCGCGCTGCCATTGGAGGGCCGGATACGGATAGCCGCTGACGACGGTCCAGAACATGGCGGATTCGAGCTCGATCACGCTGGTGTTCGTTGGCCCGCCGGTGATGGTGGGCGACGTTGGCGGGGCGAGCTCCCCACTGACGGCATAGATGCCGGTGGCCGCCGCGGAACTCTCTTTCTCAAAGGTGATACTCGCCAGCGGCTTGAGTGCCGGGCCAAACAAAACCGTGAGGTCAATCGTGGTCTGGTAGAAGCGCGGATTGTCCGGCGCTCCTGAGAGCGCTCCGTTGCTGAGTTGGATGCGCTCAACGCCCTGGAGTGCGTAGTCAGGGTTGTTGAACCAATCCTGCGCGTTGTAGTTCGTGGTGAACGACGAACCATCGCTGAAGTTGAGCGTCAGGTTGGGAGTGCCGCCGCCGCTGGTCGAGTGCGCGACGACGGCGATGCGGCGATACACTTCCGGCGTCGCGAGGGTTAAAGGGCCCGAGTCCAGTCCCGTGTCCGTGCTCAGCACCAGTGCGTTGTTGGCAGTGTAGGATTGGAATTGGAACACCGTTCCATCTCCCACAGCGCTGGTAAAGCTGCCGGCGACCGGTAGGCCGTAGCTGAAAGCGGGCAAGCCACTTTGATAGAAAACCCGATCCTCGACCGGACTGAGTTGGGAGGCGTACGCCGTGTACGGGGGGCCAGTCGCCGTGTTCTCAATCACGACATCGCGATTGAAGCCTGCGACCGTGATCGGCGACATGTTGGCGGCGTGAACCGCCACCATGGCAAACCAGAAAATGAGCCCTGCGGAGCCCCTTCGTCCCGGAAACGATGAATACGCAATCATCTCAACAGGTCCCAGCATACTCCGCCCGCTGCCAAAGGAAAGGCCGGGGATTTCTCCCCGGCCTTCCGGCAATCAAATCGCACCCCGGCTCATGGAACGCGCAGGCGGTAGTACTTGGCCGGCACCCCGGCCGCCGGCGTGATGGTCATTGTCCCGGAGATCGCT
>CAYJNU010000152.1:11541-16227 GCA_964371005.1 uncultured Verrucomicrobiota bacterium
AACAAAGTGCCAGGCTCGGACACCGTGAGGGTGAGTGTTCCACTCGCGCCCGCGGCGATGGTGAGCGTGGGCAAGTCCAACGTGCCGAGCAATTCAACTTCCGCAAGCTGCATGCTGCTGGCGGTGGTGTTGTTTTTCACATTGTTAAAGGTGACGCGATAGTCAGTGTACTTCGCATCATTTGCGAAGCGGATTTCCTGACAGGCGTGGACCAGCGGATTCGGCGTATCCGTGGTCACCGTATTGCGTGTGGAGGGCAGCGCCAGGGCACTGGAGGCGATCGGCGACCAGGTCGCGGCGCCGTCACTGGAGCCTTCGAGGGTCACGTCGGCGGGATCGCGCTCCTCCGCGTCGTTCGCCGTGTAGATGCGCAGGGCGGTGACGAGGGTCTTTCCCACCGTGGGAGTGACAATGAAGCCGACCGGGCCAACAAACGGCGCCGCGTCGTCCGCGCTGTCAAAGTTCAGGTACTTCAGGATGGTGTTGTTAATGGCGTTCGCTTCGGCCTCCGTACCGCCACCGCCGGGGTTGCCGTTGATGCGGGTAATCAAATCACCCGGTTGCGTGACATCTGGCAAAGTCGAAAACACGGAGATTCGCCCCGCGACATTCGTGGACGCCCCGCCCGGGTTCGAGGCAACCAGTCGGTAAAAGCCGGCGTTGGCCCAATTGCAGCCCGCATAGACCAGGTTGGTCGTCTGCGATCCGCTCCGGTTGCCTTCGTCGCTCAGGTTCTCCCAGGTTGTCCCGTCGGCGCTAAACTGCCATTGATTGGTGATGGGCTCCGTGCCACTGACTGGCACCACCAGGGAGACAGTTGTCCCTTCATAGACATTTATGCTCGGGGTCGGCACGGCGAACACCGGCGCAACCGCCCCAGCCGCCGCACTGACGGCAAGGACGTAGGTTGTCCAACTCGTGCCACCGGCCAGCTTGTACTGCACCTGAATGTTGGTGACCGGACTGGTGATGTTGCTCAAGGGGAAGATCGTTTCAAACAACCGCGGTTGCTGCGGGTTGCCAAACACGCTGCCGGCGATGGTGTAGCGGGTGTCGCCGCGTCCGTTGGCGATGAAGGCCGGAGGGATCACCGTATTGAACCAATCGTAGCCGTAGAAGACGTTTGTTTCGTCGGTTCCGTCCGCATGTTGGAGGATACACAGGTTGGTCATGGTGTTGGCCGCGCCGATGCTGGCGCCCGCGGTGAGCAGGGCAAACGCGCTGTAGCTCGCCGGCACGAGGGGCGTGATGTTCGCCACCTGATGATTGACGTCAATGAGGACTCCGTTTGGACCGGTGTAGGTAGCTGGCATCTGGTAATGCCGGGTCGCATCTTGCATGCTGGGAAGGATCGAGCCGGCCGGCGGCAGACCCGAAGGTCCGACGGCCCCGTTCGTCACCCAACCCTGCTCGAACCACGTCCAGTTCCAGTTGTTTGTGCCGGCATCCATCGTCGCCGTAGTGGCTGTGAACAAGCCGCCCGGAAACCGCGCTTGGCTGGCCTCGACAATGATGTCTGCATCGAAGCCTGTCACCGCGATCGGGCTGTAACTGCCACCGGAGGTCGTCTGAGCACTCACGGCGAACAGGCCGGCGCGACCGCCATCCACATAGGTGAAGGAGATGTTCGTGACGGAAGCCGCAGTGTTGTTCAGCGCGATATCCGAGTGGGCCAGTTGGCAGGCCGTCGCTCCGCCCAGGTTGTTCAGTGCAAAATTCTCCAATTGCACGCGCCCGGAAGCCGTGAAAACCAGCGAGGCCGCCGGAATGTCAAACCAGTTCGGCGAAGCCAGCGTGCCGTCCTGCGTAGTGCCATCGTTGTAGTAAATGGTGAACGTCATGTTGGCGGGGCCATTGCCCGCCGAGTTCAGGATCGAAATCCCCGCGTAAGGCGCCGGGCTGCTGAGGGTGAAACTGCCGGTTGTATAACCCTCATACGCACCGATGAACACGCAGTTGTTGTCGGTGTAGCTCGCCGGCATTTGAAACGCGTAGTTGCCGCTGGTGATCGTTGTGCCTGGATGAGGCAGGCCGTTGTTGCCCGTCCCGAACCGGGTCGCAAACCCCTGCTCGAACCAGGTGTTGCCGTAGACGTTGGTCCCCTGGTCCATGGAAACCGTCGCCCCCAGCACGTACGAAACCGGCGCCCCGGCTTCCACGACGATGTCGCGATTGAAACCGGAAACGGTGACCGGGGTGAAGACGATTCCTTCCTGCGAGGTGCTCAAGCCAAACACGAAGACGCGGTAATCGCCGCTGGTGTACTCGAAATCAACACTCGTCACCGGGCTGGTGGTATTGGCCAGGAAGAAATCCGCGTAAAAGAGCTTCGTTTGCGTGGTGCTTCGGAGCGTGTTGAGCGGCCCGCTGCCACTCACGTCCACACGCCCTCTCGCGATCCAGCCATAGGCCGTGGTCCCGTCGAACCAATCTGCCGCATCGAACTGGAAGGACTCGGTCGAGTTGTCCGCGTGATGCACCGTCACATTGACCATCCCGTTGCCATCAACGGGGCTGCCTCCGCCACCGGCAGCGTACAGCACCGACAAGCCCAGGCTGGCCACGGGAGAATCCACCGCAAGGGTGGCCTTTGCGGCTTGAGTTTGCAGGGTTGAAGTCCCTGGGATGTTCTTGGCGCCAATGAACGCCACGTTATTCGCTTGAAACGAGGACGGCATCCGGTAGATGCGGTTGGGATCCGTCGGGCATTCAAAATCGGTGCCCGGGGCGGGCAGCCCGATCCACGGCAGCGTCGGGATGTAGCCTTTTTGGAAGTACGTATTCCCGTAATTGTTCGTGCCCTGATCAATGGTTGCCGTCGTGAAGTTCGCCAAGGGCGGCGGCGCTTCCTTCTCGATGATGATGTCCTGTGTGAAACTGGCAGGGGTCAGTGGAACGGGTTCGTAGCCGGCACGCGCCACCGTGGCGAGGGCGACTCCCAGGAGGATTACGATTCTCGACTTCATAGGTACTTGAGCAGGGTTTGGTTGTGTTATTGGTTGTTGGAGATGATCAACAGTGCGGCATATGAAAACTGGCTCAGGCGGGACGACGAAACGCGGTCTGCCGGGATGGCGTGAGCGATGAACCACGCGCCTGCCGGCGGGAACAGCCTGAATTCGGTGCAATTGGCTGCATGTTTCTGGGTGCCGGGTCCGTTCGCGTCACGGAGCGGTTCGGCGTGGTTATCATCCGCAGGACTTCCCGGGCGCGTCAATAGGAAAGCGGGTTCTGTATCGGGCGGTCGTCGTCAGCGATTCTGGAAAAGTCTTCGCGAGCCGCTCCGCCGCACCGGCCAGGCAGCAAGCGCCATTCACCACCTGGCCGGAGGACGCCGAAACCGGGTCAGACCACCAGCAATGTTCCTTCCGTCCGGGTCACCTCAATGATGTGCATTCCTGGATCTTGGTCCTTGGTCCAATCCGCCCTGGGACTATTTTCTCGAGCCAACGCAAATACCGTCACGCGTTTGCGCAAAAAGGAAGGCCGGGGATTGCTCCCCGGCCTTCCTGTGATTGACTTCACTCGGCGACCGTCTTCAGTCCAGTGCTCACGACCGCACCGGGCCGAAACGATCACTCCTTGCGCTAGGGCATGATCACCAAGCGATAGAACTGGTCACCGGCCAACGGCGTGACCGTCACCTGAGCCTCGTTGCCGACCACGCGGAACTGAGCCGTGCAATCCGACCACACCGGGTTGGAGAGGCTCGGGGTGGTCTTGAGGAAGCCACCCGCGGCCGCCGGCCAGGAGAGCACCAGGTTGTCACCCACTTTTTGAGACTTCATCGCGAAGGGTTGCCCCGCCATCGAGAAGTCGGTGATGACCTGGGTGGAATTCACGCCACCCGTCGCGGCGGTGAAACCAAGGTAAGCGGTGCTGGCGCCAACAGTCGTGGGGATGTCCACAGTGAGATTCGTGGTGTAAGTCGCGGCCGTGACCGTGTCTTTGAAGTCCGCCTTCAACACGCCGCCCGAATAGTTCAGGTTGACTTGAATCGGGTTGGCGTTGCCACCTACCAGCACGGGGTCAATGGGCGCGTAATTGCCAGCGGCGTTCGCAGGCACAGTTCCATTTGAATAGAGTCGTATGCCCCTGGTATTCGGGTCATAGATGTTAAATGCCAGGGCCACGCTGGGTGTGATGCCCGAATAACCCAGTCCGCCGCCGCCGCCACCAATGGTCGCCGTTCCAGCAGCGGCGTTCTGGAGACAGAACGTGAGACCATCGGCGCCGCCGGCGCCGCTCACGCACTGGTAGATGAACGACGCCGAGAACGCGCCGACGTTGACTTTGTCATTAGCCCACGCGGCCCGGGTTGTGTCGTTTGCTCCCGAGGTCATTTCTAGCCGGTTGGCGGCCATGATCGGTGCTGTCGTGCCATTCAAGGTCCAACCTGTCCCGGCGGCGGTGAACGGAGGAAGGGAACTTCCGGTGGTCACGGTGGCCACGTTGGCCGTGCTGGGGGTGTCGCCCAGGGCGTTATGGACGATGACCTGGTAACTACCGGCGTCGGCGTTCGTCGCATAGCCGATGATCAGAATATTCGACTGTGAGCCGCTGATTCGGTAATCGTCGGTGAGGTTCACCCCGTTCTTCTTCCATTGATATGAGAACGGCGCGCTGCCGCCCGCTTGGACTTCCAGGCGGATGATGTGTCCAAGGCCGAACGAGCTGGTCGCGGGG
>CAYJNU010000153.1:0-16146 GCA_964371005.1 uncultured Verrucomicrobiota bacterium
CCTGCACTTCGTCAAGCAGCCAGCGGTAGTGGGAACCAGATTGGTGCAGGTCGGCTACTGTGAGCACTCGGAGGTTCATGGTGATTTAGCCGGCTGTTCTTCGGCGTGTGTTTAGATCGGAAAGGCTCATGCCACATGAAGACGATCGCTCTAATACCGCAGCTTTGAATTTTATCTAAGCGATCCCGATTGGCAGTTGCGATCGCTTTGGCGCCAGTCGCATCCGACATGCAGCGGACAGGCGTTTCGGTGCGCACAGCAGAGCCTCCACATCGGGTTCGTAGTACCGTCTGACCGGCTCCGCGCCTCCGTCCAAGACCAGGTATTTGTAACGAACCTTGTATTGCTCGCCCGCATCTTGCCACGGGATCGCCCGCCGCTCGATGGTATCGGTGGAAACGCTCAGTTTCTTTGCGGCCTCCTTCGCGGAGAGCCAGACCGTGACGTTGATGCGGTCAACGGGCACCACAGCATCGGAGGTTCTCTTCATGCCATTTTTGTTTGGCGGCGATTCCTCCGAATCCAAAGCAGTGTGGTTGGAATGTTGAAGCAGACGGGCATCAGCGCGCGAAACAACGCGAAACTCTGAGCACCACCATACTACTATTCATACTACTCACCCATTCGTCGAGATTTGGCGTTTTCGTAAGCTCTTGAAAATGCGAAGCCTGCGGTGGGGATTTGGTGTCGAACCCTATTATCCGAAGTCAGAAGCTCTATCCAATTGAGCTACGGATGCGTTGGATAGTCAACGACTTACACGAGGCTTTCCACAAACATTTGACAATTTTATGTTTTTTGTTCTGGTTCTGTCGTTATGAGAAACAACTTCGGAAAGATCAAGGATCGTGCCGGTCGTCGTATCCGTGGCCTGTGGGCCCGCAATGGTCGCTTCTAAGTTCAAACGACAATTCAAGACCCTTCAACGGGTCTCAAGAAACTTACCAAACTGCCCCTACCAACCGCAACCGATATTGACTCGGCCAAGCTGGAGGCTAGCGCTGATTTCTCAAGGCGGTAGCCAAGAGGGATTGGAAGCGGTTACGAGCGAGAAGGCTTTTCGGGCGTTGCGGGCGGCCATGAAATCATAGAAGCCGCGCAACGTGGCTTGGCGCTTGGAGCGGCAAGCGCGGATCCAACGAATGGCCACGCTCATCGTGGCCCGGCGAATCATCGCCGGATTGAGCACCGCTTGGGGCACGCGGACTCGGCTCAAGTCCTCGCCCGCGCTGACGTCCAGGCGAAGGTGCAAGCCGTTCTCAATGCCCCAGTGCTGTCGATCCGCCTGGTAGATGGCTTGGGCAGCGAAGGAGCCGGGAGCGCGCGAGGTGATGAACCATTCGGGTTGGATCCCGTCCTTGGCTTTGGGGCGATCGACGCAACGGGTCAGCCGCGCCGCCTGGGCGACAAAGGGGAAACCCGTGGATTCGGCGCTGGCGTTAAAACGGATCAGGCAGCGGGCTTCCAGGCGTCCGCGATTGAGTTCGGCGTGCTGAACGATGTCCTCAGCGGGCCGAGGGGGAAAAAGCGCGGGTCAATCCCGCTTCGAGTTGTCGCACGTTCTGATCGACCGTGGGCTGGTTAGCTTTGACGCCCATCAGGTAATCGGCGCCACGCTCCTGAACGATGAGGCGCGCTGTTTCAGTCTGGGTATGCATCGCGTCGGCGGTGACGAGTGTCCCCTCGATGGGTGCGCGCCGCAGCAGGGCCTGGGCGGCCGGGATTTCGTTGGAACCTTCGGCCACCGCTTCGGAACCCAGCCACCGCCCGCCTTTGACTGTGTAGGCGCTGACGATGGCCACGCCCCGGCTGTTGAGCAGTTCCTTGCCGTCAATGGCTACCTGATCATCATCGGGCGGACGCGGCCCCAACACGCGATCCTGCCAGGCCAGGAGCGCCTGTTCCAGCGTGCCGCTGTCCAGGCCGCTCAAGAGCCGGAAAAAGGTGGTTTCTTTGGGCACGCGCCAGCGCCGGGGGTTGCCGCGGCGCGGCAGTTTCAGAGCGGCCCATTGCGCGGGAGTCATATTGGCGGCAAACGCGGCCAGATCGCGCTGCCCCCGATGCACCCCGCACAGCGCCGCGCACACCACGAGGGTGATGAGTGTGGCCACCGGATAGTCGCCCTGGCGGGTGCGCCAGTTAGGCCGGCCGGCAAAGAAGCCGCGCATCTGCTCCAGTTGCTGGGGGCTTTGCGCACACTCGGGCACCGTGCCCGCCTCCAGCGCTTTCAAGCTCGCCGGCAGATTGCGCCCGCGCAGCACGGTGCGTGCGCCGGGCCGCAGTTCCCGCACCCACAGTTGCTTGGGGCGCTCGTGCGCCACGTAATAATCCTGCCGGCTGCGTCCGTAGCCCTGCGTCTGGCCCAGCAACGTCCAGCCGCTGGCTTTGTAGCAGGTGCCCCGAAACCACTGGCGGTCCACGAAACTCTCGGCCAAGAGCACTTCGTGTCCATACACGGCCAGCCAGTCGGTGGAAAGCCGCGCCAGGCACAACTTCATCACCCGGCTGGCCAGGTTGGGCACGCGCCCGGGCGCCCGGATCAGGAATCGGCTGTTGTTGACCACCAGCGTCAGCCGGCGTCGCTTTTGGCGGAGCGTCCAGCCAATCCAGGCTTCGCGGTCCTTGAGGTTGTAGGCCGCCGCGCTCCAGGACAACAAGGCCAGCCACTGGCCCTCATGTTCGGCCACGTAGCGCATCTGCTCGCCCACCAACTCGGCGCTGTGCAAGTAGTGCTCCTGAACGATCAATTGGTCGAACGCGAAACGCTCTTGGGGATTGGTGATGCGCTGCAAGGTGACTCCCTCCAGAATGGCTTGTTCGTGCTCGCTTAAATCGGGCTTCCGGTGACCGCTCATGCCCGGAACGGTAAAATGAGTGCGCCGGGGTGTTCAGTTCCTTTTCTCAATCCATTTCCTGCCAATCAGTTCGGCCTATCAAGAATCCGCCCTAGCTGGAGGCTGGGAAAGCGCTCGGTGCGGCTGGACGGCGCGACAGGCGGAACGAACGCATAGTCGTTTCCGCTGGCGCGTCAGACGGCGGCACGAACCGCCGATGTCTCCAGCCCAAGCAAGCCGTGCCGGTATTCCCCCAGCCAAAAGGCAAGCCGGGGCGAGGCTCCAAACGCCGCGTAGCTCAGCCCATCGATCAGCCTTGCCATCTGCCAATCAATGGGAGAGCTGCCCGGGCGATCTTCGTTGCGCCGCACCAGCCGCCGGGCGACGACAAGGTTGGTGGCGTCCTCAGGCAGCACTCCTGCGTTGCCCTGTCGTACCACCCCGACAGCCCACGGCCCTACCAATCCGATAGCTTTGGTGGCCGCGGGGCCCGGTAGAAGGCTCGCCGATTGTGGGTGCGCGATAACTTGATGCCGCCCTCCCGGCTTGACGCTTGCCCCACTATGGGGACACTTCTACCCTCACAATGATGACTGGATCGCGATAAAAGCTGCGCTGCGTTAAGCCCCTCAGGACATGGTCATGAATCACGTGGAACGATTCCGGGCGGTGATGAACTTCCAACCGGTGGACCGATTGCCGCGGTGGGAATGGGCGATGTGGTGGGGGGAAACCATCACCCGCTGGCACGGCGAGGGCCTGCCGCTCGAAATGAAGTTCAGCCGAGTTATCGAGATCGCGCAGTTCTTCGGTCTCGATCCCTACCAGCAGTTTTGGTTCAGCACAACCGATCCTACCATTGAGGCCACGCAACACCATGTCGAAGGCATCGTGAGCAGCATGGACGATTACCTGCGCATCCGGCCGCAGTTGTTTCCCGATCACGGCCGTGCCATCGAGAGCATGGCGGGGTGGGCTGTGCGGCAGCGTCGCGGTGACGCGGTGGTCTGGGCTACGGTGGAGGGCTTTTTCTGGTTTCCTCGCACGCTGATGGGTTTTGAGAAGCTGATGTTCGCGTTCGGGGATCAGCCGGAGTTGCTGCGTCGCATCAACAGCGACCTCCTCGAGTTTAATCTCAGGCTGCTCGACGCGATGTTCCGCGTCTGCGTGCCGACGTTCATGACCATCGCCGAAGACATGAGCTATAACCACGGCCCGATGATCTCGAAGCGGACGTTCGATGAGTTTGTCGCGCCGTATTACCGCAAGCTGCTGCCGCGGTTGCAGGAACACGGCATTCCGCTCTTCATGGACACGGACGGCGATGTGACGTTGCTTGTGCCGTGGCTGGAGCAGCTTGGCGTCCAAGGCGTACTGCCGCTGGAACGGCAGGCGGGTGTGGATGGCCTGAAGTTGCGCGAGCAGTTCCCGCGGCTGCTGATGGTCGGGCATTTCGACAAGATGACGATGAACCGCGGCGAGACGGCGATGCGTGCGGAGTTCGAGCGGTTGGTGCCGTTGATGAAGACGGGCGGGTTCATCCCCAGCGTAGATCACCAGACGCCGCCCGGCGTGTCGTTGGAGGAATATCGGGTTTACCTGAAGTTGCTGGAGGAATACACGCCGTGTGCCTAGACTGGTCGGCGAAACTCATTGAGAATTCAAGATTCGAACAACAGATGAGCAGTAAGCCTGAGATCAGGAAGTTGGCACGTGCCGCTGGCCGTGCGCACCGTGTGAGCTGCCTGATGACGGTCCTGTGGGCGTTGATCGCTGCGGCTGCCTCTGCGGGCGAGGTCGACCAGAAACCGAACATCCTTTTTGTTGTCGCCGACGACCTGGGCTGGGCGGATGTAGGCTGGCATGGCTCGCGCCACAAGACACCTGTGCTGGACCGGTTGGTGCGCGAGGGCGTGGAGCTGGACCAGCACTATGTGCAGCCGGTTTGCACCCCGACCCGCGTGGCGTTGATGACCGGTCGATATCCGAGTCGTTTCGGGCCGCACGTCATGACGCCCAGCAACCGACGCGCGCTACCGCTCGGCACCGAGACGCTGCCCTCGGCGCTCCGCCGGCAGGGGTATTTCACGGCCCTTTCCGGCAAATGGCATCTCGGCTCGCGACCGGAATGGGGGCCGAATCACTATGGGTTTGATCATTCCTACGGCTCGCTTCCCGGTGCCGCAGACCCGTGGACGCGGGGTTACCGTGAGGGTCCTTATGCGCAGACATGGCATCTGGACGGCGAGCGTCTTGACGAGAAAGGCAATACCACCGAGCTAATCGCCCGGCAGGCGGAGAAATGGATTCGCGAGAAGCACGCCCCGTGGTTCATCTACGTTGCGTTCCATGCGGTGCATATCCCGGTGGACGCGCCCGATGAATACAAATCGCTTTATGATGGTGTGAAGTTTTATGACGAACCGAACAAGGATGACGCGGCGCACCGGTATGCCGCATTCACATCCCAGCTTGATGCGAAAGTGGGCCAGTTCATCACCGCGCTAGACGAAACGGGCCAGCGCCAGCGGACGCTTGTCATTTTCACTTCCGACAATGGTGGGTTGTTGCGCGGCGGCAATCCCTATATCAGCAGCGTGAAGCCCACGCCGGTGCTCGGCAGCAATCTCCCGCTGCGCGGTCAGAAGAACCAGCTCTATGAGGGCGGCATTCGCGTGTGCGCCTTTGTCAACTGGCCGGGGCGGCTCTTGCCGCGCAAAGTCACCGCGCCAATGCACGCGGTAGATTGGTTTCCCACGCTGGCAAGGCTCACGGGTTACACGCCGGATGGAGACCTTCATTGGGACGGTCGAAACGTGTGGTCGCAACTCACGGGCGCGCCAGCGGCTGGTCCGCGCACTTTCTACTGGGCTTTGCCCAACCAGGTGGCTTTGCGCGAGGGGAATTGGAAACTGATCGAGACCCGTTCCAGCACTGCCACGAGAGCAGAGCTGTTCGATCTTGCAGCCGATCCGTATGAGAAGACGGACATGGCTGAACAGGAGGACCGGACGGTGACGCGGCTGCGTGGAGAGTTGGATCGAGTGCGCCAAGCCGACAAAACTGAGTTGCCCGAAGATCTGAAGAACTTCCCACCGTAGCCTTTAAGAATCACGTCGCCATGCCGAAATTGGAATCCATGACCTCGCGCGAGCGGCTGCTCAAGGCGTTGAACCACGAAACGCCCGACCGCGTCCCGATTGACCTCGGCGGCAACCAGACCGGCATCCACAAGAACGCGTATCGTAATTTGATCGCGCACCTCGGTATCAAGGACGAGGTCAGGATTCTTGACGCGGTGCAGCAGCTCGCTGTGCCGTGCGAGGCAGTGCTGGAGCGGTTTCACGTGGACACGCGCTACATTCGCGCCGACGCGCCGGCCAGTTGGAAGGGCGGCATCGTCCAAGCGCAGCGCGACGGCCGTTTCTGGCACGATTTGACCGACGAGTTCGGCATCCGCTGGTCCATGCCGGACGACACGCCCTACTACATGGACATCACGTTGCATCCGCTCGCCAACGCCACGCTCGCCGATGTGAAGAATCATCCCTGGCCTAGAGGCGATGACCCAACGCGTTTTGCCGGTTTGCGCGAACGGGCACTGGAGTTGAAGCGGCATACTCCCTACGCCGTCGTCAGCGGCATTTCCGGCGTGGTCTATGAGATTTGCTGGTACCTGCGCGGGTTGGAGCAATGGTTTTGCGACCTGATGACGCAACCGGAGTTCTGCGAAGCCATGTTGGAACAGACATTGAAGTTCTGGATGGATTGGTTCCGCCTGTTTCTCGAAGAAGTCGGCGACGTCGTGGACGTGATCATGATCGGCGACGACATCGCCGGGCAAAACGGCCCACTCTTCAAGCCCGATCTCTATCGCCGCCTGGTCAAGCCGCGGCACAAGAGGCTCGTTCAGTACATCCGTTCCCACACGAACGCCCGCATCTGGTATCACACCTGTGGTTCGTGCATGGAGTTCATCCCCGACCTGCTCGACAACGGCATTCACATTCTCAACCCGGTACAGGTCAGCGCGCGGAACATGGACCCCGCCGAGTTGAAGCGCCGGTTTGGTGACAGGCTGGCTTTCTGGGGTGGTGGTTGCGATGCGCAACATGTGCTGTCGCGCGGCACGCCGGAGGAAGTAGCGGTGAACGTCCGCCAGAACGTGGAGACGCTCAAACCCGGTGGCGGTTACGTGTTCAACAACGTCCACAATATCCAGGGCGAAGTCCCACCGGAGAACATTGTGACCTTGTTTGATACGGCCTACGAATGCGGTTTCTACGCGTGATCGGTGGGGTGCCCCGACCATGCGGGCGGCGAAGCTCCCCGTGCCGCCGAACCCATCACCTACCTACACGCGCATCGGCCGGATGTGGATAGCCGCTCGGAGGCGCCCCTGCGGATGGCCGGTGTTGTCCCGCAACGCCCGCGCGTAGTCCAGCGCCGCGCCCCCGCTCTTGAACGTCGCCATGGAGCTGTCGCCGATGGTCTTGATCTCCCCGCCTTGGAAGTGCCCGTCCAACCGCCGACTCAGGTCAAAGTGCGCCCGCCGTAGCTGTTCGACCAAGGCTTGCGCATCGTGCGAGCCATGACGGCTCGCCCGACAACGGAGCTCTTGCCCAGGGGACTTCCACCCCATCAGTTCACGTCCAGGTCAGGCGCAGGCCACGCACTGCCGCGAACGGGAGTCAGTCGTTTAGTTGAGGACACAAATCGAACCTCATCACTGGTTGCTCCCGCCGCTGACCTTCGCGTTGGGCCGCCGTTACTTCGCCACCTTCTCCCACCTCTGCGTCTTCGCTGACTTGAGGACGGCGTCGCAGACGTATTGCGTCTCGAGCGCCTCACGGAAGGTTGGGCTGGCGGGTTTGCCGGTGGCCACGCCGGTGAGGAAGTCGGCCAGTTGATGCACGAACGAATGCTCGAAGCCGATGTTGAGGCCCGGCACCCACCAGTGCTTCATGTAGGGATGATCGCCGTCAGTGACGTGGATGGAGCGCCAGCCGCGCAGCTTGCCTTCGTCCTTGTGATCGAACCATTGCAGGCGCTGCAGGTCGTGCAGATCCCAGGCAATAGAGGCGTGTTCGCCGTTAATCTCGAAGGTGTAGAGCGCCTTGTGACCGCGGGCGTAGCGGGTGGACTCGAACGTGGCGAGCGAACCGTTGGCGAACCGGCAGAGGAACGCGCAGGCGTCGTCAATGCCCACCTTCTCCACCTTGCCGGTGAGGTTGCTCTTGCGCTCCTTGATGAACGTCTCGGTCATGGCGTTGACTTTGTCGATGCGCCCGTTGAGCCAGAGGGCGGTGTCAATGCAATGCGCCAGCAGATCGCCGGTCACGCCCGAGCCGGCGGCTTTGACGTCGAGTCGCCAGAGGGCGTCGCCGCCCTGGGGCAAGTCTTTGGAGATGGTCCAGTCCTGGAGGAATTTGGCGCGATAGTGGAAAATCTTCCCCAAGCGGCCCTCGTCAATCAACTGTTTGGCGAGCGACACCGCCGGGATGCGGCGGTAGTTGAAGGAAACGAAATTGGGCACGCCGGCCTTTTCGACGGCTTTGACCATGGGCAGGGCTTCCTTGCCGTTGCGGGCGAGTGGTTTCTCGCAAATGATCATCTTGCCGGCTTTGGCGGCGGCAATGGCGACTTCTGCATGGAGGTTGTTGGGGAGGCAGATGTCCACTAGGTCAATATCTTTGCGGGCGAGCAGCTTCTTGTAGTCCGTTTCGACGGACTCGAAGCCCCACTTGGCGGCGTGGGCGGCGGCTTTTTCGCCGTTGAAGTCGCAGATCGCCTTGAGGACAGGCTGGTATTCGAGGTCAAAGAAATTGCCGACTTTGCGGTGGGCGTTGGAGTGCGTGCGGCCCATGAAGCCGCAACCGACGAGACCGACATTGAGTTTTTTCATCTGGATCGTTGTTCGTGTTGAGTTGTTCGTGGTTGATTGAATGGGGAGGTTTGAATTTCTGGCTATGCCCTCCAACCGTGGTTCTCGCGCACCTGAATCATCGCGGCGAGGATGTCGTTCCATGTCTGCTGCTGCATCATGACCGCGTTCGGGAACATGCAGCCGTCCCAGCAAATATGCTTGAGCTTCTTCGTGACTTTGCCGGCGTCGTCGCGCATCCAGTAGCCGGCGTCGCGGGCGATGTTCAGCTTGCCGTTCGGGTCGGTGGCCATGCAATGCTTGCCGGTCTTCTCGTGCTCGCCCGAGCCTTTCACGGTGGCGTCGTTCTGCGCGACGTGGAAATCAATCGTCCACGGGCGTAGAGCCTTGGTGAGCTTCTTCATCGCGGCGTGGAACTTGTCCGGCTCCCAGTTGAACTTCTCCGGCACGAGGCGGTGCTCCGGCGCGTTGAAGCCGAGCACGTAAAGGAGCGTGTGGGCCATGTCCGCCTGGAAACCGAGATACTTCGGCTGGTTCACGCCTTCGAGCACTTGGAGCATCCATTTCCAGGAATGCATGCCGCCCCAACAGATTTCGCCCTCGGCAGCCAGGCGCTCGCCATGATCCTTGGCCACCTTGGCGGCTTCCTTGAACGTGGCCACGATCTTCTTCGTGCTGCCCTTGGGGTCCTTGTCCCAATCCGTCACGCCGCTGGCAGAGTCAATGCGCACCACGCCATGCGGGCGAACGCCCAGCTCGCGGAATTTCTTCGCGATGCGACAGCCCTTGGCCACCTGCCCGACGAACTTCTTGCGGTCCTCGTCGCCGCCCATGGCCGAGCCACCGCCCGTCGGCGGCCAGATCGGCGCAACGACCGAGCCCACCACGAGATTCTTCGCGGCGATCTTGTCGGCGATGCGCTTCAAGTCGTCGTCGCTGGAGTCAATGTTGATGTGCGGATCGAAGAGGAAGATGTCCACGCCATCGAACTTGACGCCGTTGACCTCGGTCTTGGCGGTGAGGTCGAGCATCGTGTCGAGGTCAATGCAGGGTTCGGCGCCGGGGCTGCCCTTGCCGACGAGGCCGGGCCACATGGCGTTGTGAAGCTTGGGGAAGTTGTTCGGTTGTTGCGTTGCGTTCATAACTTGGTTCGCTTGCGATGACGGCCAGACGCTAGCAAGCCGGCTTTCGTGCTGGCAACCGAAAACGTATGGGAAAACATGCGTGCCAGCCTATCTTCGGGCGTCCAAATCAAACCGCAATTTTGCCCAGGCGGCCCATTGCCGGATGACGGCGGACGCTGGTTGCACTTCGCGCGAACCTGGACGATGGCGCGCGAGTGTGGGTCCACCTCAAGCGTGGCCACTCGCTTCTCCTGAGCGTTGCGCCGCAACCGCAGGGACCAAATGGTGGTCTTCCGGCGATGGCATGCGTTGGCGTAGGCGTAAACGCAATGCCGCATCGCCCGGCCTTCGACCTGAAGCGCAGCGCTGTCCAAGAGTTCCTGAACGCGCCGCCCGCTCGAAGCCTCCGGCACTAGCGGCATGAAGGCACTGTGCCACGGCTGCCTGAACTTCAGCATCCTGGATGGCAGGTGGCGCGAAGCCTACGACGGCACGAGCGGCTTTGCCATCGGCCCCGATGCGCACCCGGCGTCCATCGAGGAACAGGACCGCGTGGACAGCGCGAACCTCTTCAAGGCCCTGACGGAAGAAGTCATCCCGCTCTTCTGCCAACGCGACGCGCAGGGCATCCCGCGGCAATGGATCCATCGCATCCGCCGCTCAATGGTGACGCTCGTGGCGCAGTTCAGCACCGACCGCATGGTGAAGGAATACACGGAGAAGTACGACCTGACGAAGTAGCTAACCATCGAAGGCGAAGCTGTTGAGGAACGAACGGGAGTCCGCCTTCGGGAGGCCTCCGCTACTCGACCAACCGCGCGCGATAGAACCGCACGGAAACTCCGGCCGCCGTGGTATCGGGAAACGTGTTCCTGATCGTGGTCAGCACGTTGGTTTCAACGCATATCCAACTGTCGTTAGAAGGCAGTTCCGCCGTGAATTCCAAAGCGAAGCGGCTGCCAATGTCACCCTCAACGGTCAGTTGCGGCACACCGTTGCTGATGCATGCATACAGGACGGGAGTTGGATCCGGAACCAGCAAGAACGCGTGGCTGCCTCCCGTCACTCCTGCTTGCCCAACAATCCAACCGTTGTCATTGATGGCCAAGGCAGACGAATTCCCGTTGAAGCCAGCCTTCGCGAGGAAGGGCGTCAAATCAGTCATCACGCCATCGCTGTAGCTGAAGGCGCGGGGATTTCCCAGGTTGGGATTCGAGCTTGTGTTTGCGTAACCGACGATTGTTCCGTTGTTGTTGATGCCAAAAGCGAAGCTGTGCAGGTAGCTTCCTCCGAGACTGCCAAGATCAGTCATTACGCCGCCTGCATAAACAAACGCATGCCGGACGCTGCCAACGTCACTATCGCCGACGATGCTGCCGCCGTCGTTGATGCTGCGAGCCTGGCTCGATGCACCGCCGAGCGTGCCGAGGTCCGACATCAGACCGCCACTCCAAACAAAGGCATGTCTGGCGGCTGAACCAGCGACGGTGCTATATCCCACAGCCACGCCGTTATTGTTAATCTTGAGGGCTTCGCTATATGCCCCTCCCAAGACGCCAAGATTCGTCATTCCGTCATCACGGCAAACAAAAGCCACGCCATTGTTGCTGTTGGTGCGCACGTGTCCAACAATCTCGTCGGAGGCATTGACATCGTTGGCCCAACTGCCAAGGCCGCCGACCGGCAGGAGCGACATCGTACCGCCCTTGTATTGAAAGGCGCGAACCTCGGTGACGGAGCCACCGCCTACGCATTGGCCTACAATCGTCCCAGCTTCATTGATCCCAAGTGGGAAACTGCTATCGAACTTCCCGCCAACCGTGCCGAGGTCGCGCATCACTCCGTTGCTATAGCAAAAGCCGTGGGCAACGCTGCTGTTCGTGTAAGCGGTGCCAATAATAACGCCAGCGTTGTTGACGTCCTTGGCGGCGCTACGTTGGTATGTGGTCGGCAAGGTCCCGAGGTCATAGCCGATGTACCGTTCGTGGGCGATGACGCTCGTCACGGCCAACCCCAGAATCGCTGAAAACAATCTCGACATGCTCATCTTCATCGCTGTTTCCTTTCCAATGTCATACCGCTTCCGTTCTCTCCCGGCGACAATCGGTATGCCAGACGCTGTTCGGAGTAAAGAGATTTCACTTGGAGAAATATGGTTGCCCAGTTTCATCGCGTCCTCCCGCGGCATGACGCCGCCTTGTTCATCTCGGGTTTCAGGGAGACCGCCCAGGTGCGCGCGTTCCGTCATGGGAAATGGCCGTTGAAGACACATCGGACGAAAGCCACCGAACCCAGCGGGCGCGTGGAGTAAACAGCACGCCGCTGCGTTCAACGCTCCTGGGCGGAGATTACTTGAGAGGGAACGGCCAGTTCCTACTGGTGGCCGTTCGCGAAGCAACTATGAAAGACAAAAGCGCATAACGGGCGTCGTTCTACCAGAAACCAGACTCCCGTCAATCACGCGCTTGCGGATGGCGAACGCTCATACTGCTGCATCTTTGGCGTCGCGCGCCGGTGTCTTCTCCCGCCTCAACCGCGGGATCAAGAGCATCGCGACGATGAACAGCGCTATGCCCATGCCGGTGATGAGAATCCCCTGCAGACGCGTGTGGATCGCAGCGATGAGCGTCGCAGCCAGAATCACCGCCGCCGGCAGCACGATGCCGAAGAGGGCGAGGCGCAGACCCATGATCGTCGCCGCCCGGAGAGCAATGATCACCAACACGATGGCGGAGGAAGAGAAGATGGCAGCGTTGAGCGGGATGAACTCCTGTGCGAAGTACATCAACGGATACGCGCCGGTGAACGTTCCTAGGATCAGCAGCAGCATCCAGCGATCGAAGTTCTGGATGTAAAGTGCGTTGGCGATCAGCCCGAGCAGCAAACCGAACAGCACAATGCTCGCTGGCCCCAGCCAGGTGAGTTCGCCGAGCCGGTCAATCGGCGCGATGCCCAGCACGTCGAGCGCGATGGGCCGGCCCAACAGCAGCCGCTTGTAGTCCCACGTGTAAACTGTCTGGCCGCTGCTGCGGACGTACTTCGTGGGCTGGAGAGAGAGCTCCAGCATCCGCACGTCCGATCCGACGGCGGTCAGGTCAATGCGAAACGTGTCGAGGATGCTGCTGGGCGGGGTTTGGAGATTGTAAATGCCTTTGCCGACGGCGGAGTAGGCGATGGTCATGGGCGTGGGCTCGCCAGGCAACACGCCGAACCAAGCCAGCTTGTCGCCGCGGATCTCGACCGATTCGCTCGGGCGCGAGTTGACGGTGATCTCCAAGTCGGCCAGCGAGATGATCTGGGGCGGCAATGGCAGGAGCACTTCGCAGTCGCCATTGCGCTCTGGATTGAACGCTTGGAATTGTGCCGAGAGCTGCGCGGTGTAGATGGACTCCGGCTCGGCAGTGCCGACGCTGAGCCCCGGCTTGAGAGAGACGGTAGCGGAGAAGCTCTTGACTTTGGCGACAGATCGCTGGGAGGCCGGCGCGACGGCGGCCCGCACCATGTCCTGCCGCACTGTCGCCGCCGCCCCTGCAGAATTCATGCTGGTGCGCAGGGCTTTCTTCTTGGCAGCGGACAAGGCCGGTAACAACAGCCCTGCGATGACAGCGATGATGACGATGACCACCAGGAGTTCGATGAGCGTGAATGCGCGATGTTGGATTCTCATACGTTACCTCATGACTTTGTTGCCCAGTACAAACAGCATTGCCACTGCCAAGCCCAGTTACTGAGGATTTGGCTGGTTTCTCTGACAAGGTCAAGCGCGCGTTGCGTGGAACTAACGCATTCTGTGTGAAACTCACGCCTCATTCCTCGCCGGGAAGGGATCTGCGGAACGTGGAAACGTCAAGCGCAGTTCCTCCAAACCTCCAGACCGGCCAGACCGGTCATGGCTCAGTCTCGCCCGGCGAAAACGAATGGAACGCAGGTTCCCAATCCGAGGGGCTCAGATGATTCCTGCGTCTTTGGGTGCTCGGGCGGCCTGCCGAATGGAATTCGGCGAAACAGCAGATTGGAAATCTGCGCGACAGCCGTGCAAGGCGGAGGCATTGCCCAACCGCCACCCGTGTGGGACTACTTCTTTGTGTGTCCGCTTGGGTCGACGGTGAAATCCGGCTTCCCGTCGTGGTCGGCGTCCAGAGTGGCCAAATCCAGGAATACGTAGGGACGCTGGTAGGCTTCTTGTCCCCCGCCGGCGTAGCTAACCCAGAGGCGGAGCGCGGTGGCGTCGAACACCACGTTCATCACGTTGCCGCCCTTGATGGGAATCCGGTTGGCCAGAGCGATGAGCTTTTCGCCGTTCAGCCGGCCGCGTTCAGCTTCCAGCGTCGGAAAGGCGCCGCGGCCTTCGTCGTGATAGACCACGCACGAGAGCACTTTGGGCGAGAGTTCGTCCGCGGCGTCGTTGTCGCGCCAGATGCGCACCTCGGGCTGAATCAGGCTGCCGCCGGAGGCCGTGCGGATTTTCACCGCCTTCCGCTCGGTGCGACCGTCGCCGAAGACGAAGTGATAACGCTTGGTGAGTGGCACTTGCTTGAAGTAGTCGAGGGTTTCGGTAAGCGAGTCGGCGTCGAAGAGCAACGACCGGAACCAAGCGGTAAAATGCGGGGCGCGGTGGTTGTAGGGCATATCCTTCGCGGGCGCGTCGCCAATTTCGGAGAGCACGATGCCGGCGGCGTTCATGCCGCAATGCGCCCCGATGAACCCGGCGAAGGACGGCGTCACGTGGGAGTGTCCAACGTCTGGCACGTACACCACCAGCACCGGAAACTCATGCGCCCCGGCCTCCAGCGACCAGTCGAGGTTGCGGGTTTGATAGAGATGGCCGTCTTCCGTCGCGTCGCCCCACGCGGCGATGCTGCTGCACGAATACGGCATCAGGAGCGGGAGACAATGCACGTGTTGAAGCAACCGCACCGGCACGCCGCTGCCTTCGGCCAACCCGGCGAGTTGTTGCAGCACCCGGGCATCCGTGTAACCGGCGGTGGTGGCCCAGGCTTGATCGAGCGCTTCATCCGTGACGCCCAACTCCTTCTTGAAACCGGCGACCGCCGCGGGCACGAGCTGATGGATCTCCTCCCGCATCAGCCGGCCCAGCCGCCACCCCATTTGCGCCGGCGTGCCCCGCACCACCACCACCGGCACGCGTGTCACACCGTTGGTGAGCGTGAAGCGATGGCCCACTCCGCCGGGATCGCGGCTGGCGGTGGCGGCCGGGGGCATCCTCGCGGAGCTGTTCCGAATGGCGGTGTCCTTCGTTTCCGCGGTGACGGAAATGACACTCCAAGCGCACAATCCGAGGAGCGCGAGTCTGAAGGTCGAGAGTTTCATGAGATAATCTGGCTTCGGTGGTTGTGGCGTGAATATGGCAGAAGAGTGTGCCCGCGTGCAACCTCGCTTGCGCGCCAGCCCTCCGCCCCCGGTCGCAAACCCTGACACGCGGCTGACGGCTCGGTTTGTGCCTCGTCTTCTCTCAATGGTCGAGTCCCTTTGCGTCGCGCCCAATGGCGAGGAGCCTTGACCGGATTTCCCCGATTCGCGCATCTTTCACTCGACGCTTATGGGCATGCCAGAAAACACCCTTTCGGAACTCCGGCGCATCGTGGGAAACACCAACGTGCTGACCGCTCAGGAGGACCTCATCCCGTACTCATTTGACGGCACGGCGGCGCTCCAACAGATGCCGGGTTGCGTGGTCTTTCCGCTATCCACCGAGCACGTCTCCGCGATCCTCAAGCTGGCGAATCGCACCCAGACGCCGGTGGTCACGCGCGGCACAGGCACAGGATTGAGCGGCGGCAGCCTGCCGGTAGCGGGTTGCATCGTGCTGTGCCTCGTCAAGATGGACAAGATCCTCGAGCTCGACCGAGCGAACCTGACAATGCGTGTCGAGGCCGGTGTCATCACGCAGACGGTTTCCGAGGCGGCCATGGCAGCGGGCCTGTTCTATCCGCCCGATCCGGGATCGATGAAGATTTCCACCATCGGCGGGAACGTGGCCGAAAACTCCGGCGGGCTGCGAGGGCTGAAATACGGCATCACACGCAACTACGTCATGGGCCTGCAAGTCGTCATGCCCGACGGCGAAGTCATGCAGACCGGCAACAAGTGCGTCAAAGACGTCGCTGGCTATGCGCTCAAGGACATCTTCATCGGCTCGGAGGGCACGCTCGGCGTCATCACGCAGATTTTGTTGAAACTGATCCCCAAGCCCGCCGCCAAGAAGACGATGCTCGCCACTTACGGCCAGATGGACGAAGCGGCGCAAACTGTCTCCGACATCATCGCAGCGCAAATCATCCCC
>CAYJNU010000154.1:0-4244 GCA_964371005.1 uncultured Verrucomicrobiota bacterium
GTCGCGCACCGTCAGCCAGAAAGAATTCCAGAGGTTCGCGCCTGGATACTTGGTCTCCTCCGGCGTGACCCGAACGCCCTCGTCCGTGACCTCCACGCCTCGTCGAATGAAGTAGAGCACCGGCAGGATGGCCAACTCGATGATCAACGCCGCGAAGAACAGCATCCGATACGTCGTCATCTGGGTGCTCACCAGCGGCAGCGTGATCTGACCGTGTTCGCCCATGTTCTCCCGGAGGTAATCGAAGAGAAAGGCGGCGACCAGGAAGCCGAGGTTCATGATCGTGTAGAAGAGCGAATAGGCGATGGACCGCTGCTGCGTGGTCGAGTACTTGCGCACGGCGGCCACAAGCACCGGCGTTCCGAGCGCTTCCCCGACCGCCAGCGGGAACAATCCGGCGAGCAACGCCAGCCATTTGAGGGTCGTGAAGGCCATCACCGCGCGTGCCACGACACAAATCCAGACCCCCAGGAAGAAGGTCCGGCGCAACCCGATGGCATCCGTCAGCGACCCAACGAGTAACGTAACGATGGTCATCGAGATGGACCACGCCGCCACGACACTCCCGGCGCTCTGGTCACCGTAGCCGAGGTCCGACATGAGCCAGAGGGCGAGCGTCAGGACCGTCACCTTGTAGGCCATGACGCCGAGGAACTTGACGGCAAACGTGAGCCAGAGCTCCCGCGAGGCGCCTTTCAGAACCAAAAACTTGCCGAGGAAGGAAGTGGGGGCTTGGGCTGATTCAGCCATGCGGCGAGGCGTTGGTGGGTTTGATCGTCACTGCGCGCAACAATGAAAGACCAAACCGCGTTGCGGCGTAAAGGACGAATGCAAAGACGCGCGCGAAAAGAGGTGACGTCTGTCACTGGCAGGCAGCGATCCAGACTGAACCAATCATATTGATCGCTTCCACCGCATCCGCTCGCCCCGATGCGCAGCGCGGCCCCCCGCGCCCCACCGCACGCTCAGTTCGACGGAGATTTGTCCCACTTGGTGTTCCGCATGTCGCCGCTTTTGCCGTACTCCAGATGCATGTTGAAGGCTTCGCCGAGGCTCTGGAGTGAGTGGCCGCTGCCGCCGCGGTTCGTGTATTCCCGGAGCAACGGCCGATAATCCGGATGGGCACAGTTCTCGATGATCAGTTTAGCCCGGCACTGCGGCGACTTGCCACGAAGGTCGGCCACGCCGTGCTCGGTGACGATGATGCTGACGGAATGTTCGCTGCTGTCGAGGTGGCTAACCATCGGAACGATCGTGCTGATCTTGCCGCCCTTCGCCGTGGAGGGACAGATGAACATCGAAAGAAACGCCGCCCGGGCGAAGTCGGCCGAGCCGCCGATGCCGTTCATCATGTGCGTGCCGAGGACGTGCGTGCTGTTCACGTTGCCGCTGAGGTCCACTTCGATGGCGGTGTTCACCGAGATCGTGCCAAGGCGGCGGACGACTTCGGGGTTGTTGGTGATTTCCTGCGGACGCAGGATCAGCCGCGTACGGAAGAATTCCCAGTCGGCGTAAATGCCCTCGAGGGTGGCCGGCGGCACGGTAAGCGAACAGCCGCTGGCAAAGGTGACCCGCTCCTTCTTCATCAGCGCGATCACCGCGTCCTGGATGACTTCAGTGTACATCTGGAAGTGTGGGATGGCCGGGTTGTCGGCCATGGCCATCAGGACCGCGTTGGCAGTATCACCTACGCCGGATTGCACAGGCAGGAAGGTTTTCGGGATGAGGCCGCGCTTGATTTCATGGGCGAGAAAGTCGGCGACGTTGTGGCCGATCTTCGCGGTGGTTTCGCCGATGGGATCGAACGTGCCGTTCTCGTCGGGCAATTTGGTCTCCACGATGCCCAGGATTTTCGCCGGATCCACCTGGATCACGGGCTGGCCAATGCGGTCGCTGGGTTTGAACACGGGAATGTCGCTGCGCTGGGGCGGGTCCTCGGGCTCGAAGACATCGTGCAAGCCACGCAAGAAGGGCGGGTGGTAGCGGTTTAGCTCGATGATGATCCGGTCCGCCTTGTTGCAGAACGTTGGCGAAGCCCCGACTGACGAGGTCAAAACGATTTCGCCATACTTCGTCACGTCGCTGGCCTCGATGATCGCGGTGCGGACGTGGCCGAGGAAGCCATAGCGCACGTCCTGCGGCAGACGCGAGAGGTGCATGTCGAAGAAGCGCGTTTCGCCAGCGTTGATGCTGCGGCGGAGGTCGGGGTCGGACTGGTACGGGGTGCGGAAGCCGAAGGCCTTGGCTCGTGCAAGCGCACCGTCGAGCGAGCGCCCGGTGGAGGCGCCGGAGATGAGGTTGATCTTGAAAGGCCGGCCCGCGGCGTGTTCGCCCTGGGCTCTCGCCGCAATGGCGGAGGGCACGGCCTTGGGCGCACCGGCGGCGGTGAAGCCGCTCACGCCAATGGTTTCGCCGTTCTCAATGAACTGCGCGGCTTCTTCAACCGTAAGCTTCGTCAGAGGTTTCATGTTCAATCTTCAGTTTCACGCAACAGCCGCACCTGGTGCGGCTCATATCCGATTCGTTTGTGCGAGCGCGTCTCCAGGAGCAGCCGACCATTGTCATCCACACCGGTGAAACGCCCGTGGACCGTGATCCCATCCAGGTCCAAAGTCACTTCGCGAGCCCGGCCCCACAGCTCGTTCACCCGCGGCAACACCGCCGCCAATCCGTCGCGGCTCACTTCGTCCAGGACCGAGCGCAAGGCCGCCAAAAAGCGCGGGGCAATTTCCTGCGCCGAGGGCGGGTTCGCCAGAAAGTCCGTGAGCCGCGCGACCTGCCCTTCGAGTGACGGTTCGATGCTTTCGGGGTGGTTGGCGACATTCAGGCCGAGACCAACGACCGCCAGACCGGGGCGCGGTTGGTCAATCAGCAAGCCGGCGAGCTTGTGATCGCCCACCATGATGTCGTTTGGCCAGCGCATCCGCAGCGCGCCCAAACCAAGTTTGTGGGTTACCCGGCAAACCGCCAGGCCCGCGAGCAACGGCAGTAAATTCACTCCCTCGCCCAGCGGCGCCGTGGGGATTGCGGCCGAAAGCCACAGCCCGCCCTCGTCCGAAACCCACTGGCGCTGGAAACGCCCCCGGCCAGCCGTTTGGCGGTCTGCGCGTACGGCGTGCCAGGCGTCGAGCGTGGCGGCAGCGGCGTTGGTGGAGTCTATGACCTCGATTTCCCAAAGCTGCCAACCGTGGACCTCAGACACACGTGCGCCCGCGAGTACGGGGGTGCCGGAACTTGAGTTCGAAGCGGATGAGTTCATATCGAGTCTGGGGAATAGTACATCGGAAACCCGGTTCTCTGGTCCAGACGAGCGGCCGCAAACGCACGGCGTCCTCCCGCAAGACCGCAGATCATCAGAGCCTAATCAAGCGTTACGAGGGCCTGACCTTCATCCACGGCATCCCCGACGGCGACTTTGACCTCCTTCACGGTGCCTTTGCGAGGCGCGGTAATGAAGGTGTTCATCTTCATCGCTTCGAGGGTCAGCAGGTGCTCGCCTTCCTGGACGACCTGGCCGGCTTGGGCATTGATGGCGGTCACGCGGCCCGCGAGCGGACTGGGAATATCGTTCGCGCCAGCCTTTTCGGCAGGTTTGGCCCCGGGTGCGCAGGCTTTCGGTGCGACCGCGGGACTCATGGCGGCAGAGGCGATCGCCGGCAGCGGGGCCGGGGCGGCTGGTTCGTCCGCGAGTTCGACGGTGACGTCGTAGGATTTTCCGTCAACAGTGACACGAAGTTTCTTGATCATGACAAAGCGGGTTGGAGGCTAGCGAATTCGGTGTGAGGAGTAATGTTGGAAGCGGCCTTCGATGGCCCAAGCGTTGACCCAGGTGACCACCGGAGCGCTCCGCTGCACGTCGAGCACGCGGTAGGGCCGATCCAGCACCATCGCAATGGCAGCGGAAATCACGGCCAGCAATTCGCCATTCGTGGACTCGGTAAGTGGGGCGGCCTGAGTCTGCTCGAACGCCGCCCGCGCGGACTCGATGTGGCCGGCGGCCTGCCGCAACGCCGTTTGGACCTCGCCAAGCCTGGCCGAGTCGGCCAGATGCGGAAGAATCTGCTGCAGCACCGTGACGGTCTGCTGCAGCGCGGTCTGGATCTCGTCGCGGCGCGGCGTTTGTGCGAGTTGCGGGAGGAGACGCTGGAGGATCGCCAGCGCCTGACCGAGGTGCGCCTCGGCCGGGAGCGAAGTTTGCGTTGTGCTCATGGTGCGATGCAGGGCAACCGGGCGCTGGTCACAGC
>CAYJNU010000154.1:4285-16040 GCA_964371005.1 uncultured Verrucomicrobiota bacterium
GGTAATCATGGACTTGCTGGCCGCTTCGTACGGAGTGCAGAATTTCTCGCGGTATTCCCTGACCAGGTCGGCTTCCTTCGCCTTCGGATCCGGAGCAGCAGCAATCTCGCGCTTGAACAGAATCCGCACCGCGCCTTCCGCACCCATGACGGCAATCTCGGCCGTGGGCCAGGCATACACAAAGTCCGCGCCCATCTCCTGATTGCACATCGCGATGTAAGCGCCACCGTAAGCCTTCCGCAGGATTACAGTGATCTTCGGCACGGTCGCCGAGGCGTAGGCAAAGAGCATCTTGGCGCCGTGGCGGATGATGCCTCCGCGCTCCTGTTGGACGCCCGGCAGGAAGCCGGGCACGTCCACGAGGTTCACGATCGGCATGTTGAAGGCATTGCAAAAGCGGATGAACCGCGCCGACTTGTCCGAGGCGTCAATGTCGAGCGTGCCGGCCTTCACGGCGGGCTGGTTCGCGATGATGCCGACCACGATGCCCTGAATGCGCCCAAAGCCGACGACGATGTTCCGGGCCCAGTCCCGCTGCACCTCCAGGAAGTCCGCGCCGTCCACCAGCCGGGCGATGACTTTGTAGATGTCGAAGGGGTCCTTCGAGGTCGTGGGCAAAAGCTCGTTCATCCCCGGGTCATTTGAAAGGTCGGGCTGGGTCACCGGGTGATGCGGCGGGTCCACGATATTGTTCGGCGGGAGGAAGGAAAGCAGCTTCCGGACAATCTCCGCGGCGTGGGCGTCGTTCTCCGCGACAAAATGAATGTTCCCGCTCACCGTGGCATGCGCCTGAGCACTGCCAATATCGTCCATCGTACACTTCTGCCCGGTCACGGCCTGGATGACTTCCGGTCCGCAGATGAAAAGGTTGGAGGTGCCCTTGACCATGATGATGAAGTCCATCAGGGCGGGCGAGTAGGCCGCGCCACCCGCGCACGGGCCGGCGATGATCGAAATCTGCGGCACGACGCCTGACAGCAGCACGTTGTGGTAAAAAACCTTGCTGTAACCCGCGAGCGAATCGTCCCCTTCCTGGATGCGTGCCCCGCCGGAGTCGTTGATGCCGACGACGGGGCAGCCGATCTTCAGGGCGTATTCCATGAGATTGGCGATCTTCTGCGCATGCACCGCACCGAGCGAACCGCCGCCCACCGTAAAATCCTGACTGAACGCCGCCACGGGCCTTCCGTCCACCATGCCCATGCCGGACACGATCCCGTCGCAAGGCAGTTCCTTGTCCTGCATGCCAAAATTGTGGCAGTCATGCGAGGCATGCATGCCCCATTCCATGAAAGTGCCCGGCGTGTAGAGCGCGTCGAGCCGTTCGCGAGCGGTCATGACGCCCTTCTTGCGGCGGGCTTCGAGTTTGTCCGCGCCGCCACCGAGGCGGGCGACCGACCGGCGGTCAGCGAGTTCCGTGAGCAGTCTTGGATCGATGGCCATAATTCAATGCGTAGTTTGTTAAAAAGTCTTCGGTGAAGCCAGCACGGTTTGCGGTCCAGCGTCAGTGGCCTCCACCGCAACAACTTCCATCCTTGGGCGCGCAGAATTCCGTCAGCACGCCAAAGGTGGACTTGGGATGGAGGAAGGCAACGAGTTTGCCCCCCGCGCCGTCAAACGGTTTCTCATGGATCAGCTTCACGCCGGCGTCCGCCGCTTGCTTGAGCTGGGCTTCAACGCTGTCTGTGCCAAACGCGACATGGTGAATGCCACCGTTCGGATTTTTCTCCAGGAACTTCGCAATCGGACTGTCCGGGCTGGTCGGTTCGAGCAGCTCGAGGTGAACCTCGCCGCAGGCGAAGAATGCGGTCTTCACCTTCTGCGACTCCACTTCCTCCTGATGCTCGCACTTCAGGCCCAGCGCCTTTTCGAAGTAGGGCACGGCTTCGGCGAGCGATTTCACAGCGATTCCAAGATGGTCAATTTTCTTTAACATAAAGTCTTTCCTCACGCCTGCCCGGGCGGAACGGCCTCGGGTGAACCAGGCGGGGGTATGGGTTTGTTGGCGGGCTCATAATCGAACGCGTCCAGCAACTGTTGGGCGGCGCGCACCGCGGTAATCTCTCCGGCCAGCAGCGTCTTCTCAATCTGCGGCCGCATGCTGCGCTGCGCATGGTGGCGCCGAAACCGGCGCAACAACTCGTCCGTCACCAACTCTTCCAGCCATTGCAGGCGATTCTGCCGGCGGCGCTCGGCGAGGACACCGTTCGCGCCCAACTCCGTGTAAAACCGCTCGACCGTCTGCCAGAACTCCGGGATACCCTCCCCCGTCAGGCCCGAGCAAAGCGAAACCTCCGTCTTCCACTGCGGAGTGGCTGGGGCAAGGTAATGCAACGCCATCGACTGTTCCCCACGGGCCGTCTCGGCACGAAGGCGGTTGTCGCCATCCGCCTTGTTGATGAGGACATGGTCCGCCATCTCCATGATCCCGCGCTTGATGCCCTGCAAATCGTCACCCGTGCCCGGCACGAGCAGCAGGAGGAAGAAATCCACCATCGAACGCAGCACCACCTCGCTTTGCCCCACGCCGACCGTCTCCGTGATGACCACGTCAAAGCCAGCGGCATCGCAGAGCATCCGCGCCTCGCGCGTCTTGCGCGCCACGCCTCCAAGCGTTCCGCCGGATGGCGACGGGCGGATGAAGGCGTTCGGCTCGCCCGCCAGCTTCTCCATGCGCGTCTTGTCACCGAGAATACTACCGCGCGAACGCGAACTCGACGGATCAATCGCCAGCACCGCCACGCGATGGCCTTGCCGGCAAAGACCGCAACCAAGCGACTCAATAAACGTGCTCTTGCCGGCGCCCGGAACGCCGGTGATACCGATGCGCTTCGCCTGGCCCGTGAACGGCAGTAACCGGTGTAACACTTCCTGCGCCTGCGCCTCGTGGGCCGGAGTCGTGCTCTCCAGCAACGTGATGGCGCGCGCGAGGATCGCACGGTCTCCGCGCCGCACGCCCTCCACAAACTCATCCACCGTCAACCGCGGCTTCCTCGCGGCGGTCAAGGCAGCGGGCGACGGTTGGGAAGCGATGTTGGTCATGGCAATCTGTGGCGGCGGCAGTCCCCTCGAGGCAGGCGTCGAAACGGTTGGACTGAGCTGCGTCACAGGTTATAGATGCGCGAGCCGATTCCTCAACTCCTCCACCATCTGTTTGGCAGCCTCGGGAATCCGCGTCCCCGGACCAAACACGGCTGCGGCGCCGTTCTGTCTCAGGAAATCGTAGTCCTGCGCTGGAATCACTCCGCCGACGACAATCATGATGTCAGGCCGCTCCAGCTTGGCGAGTTCTTCGCGCAACTGCACCAGCAGCGTTTTGTGCCCACCCGCCAGCGAACTGATGCCCACCACGTGCGTGTCGTTTTCCACCGCCATCTTCGCAGTTTCTTCCGGCGACTGGAACAATGGGCCGATATCCACGTCGAAGCCGAGATCGGCGTAAGCCGTGGCGACCACTTTCGCGCCGCGGTCATGGCCGTCCTGGCCCATCTTAGCCACAAGAATGCGCGGGCGCCGGCCATGCCGTTCGGCGAACTCGTCGGTCAATCGGCGCACCTCGTCAATCGAGACGCCTTGACCGTATTCACTTTGATAGACGCCGGACACAGAACGGATAACAGCCTGATGTCGCCCCATAGTCTTTTCAAGTGCTAATGAAATCTCCCCCAAGCTCGCCCGTACTCGCGCTGCCTCGATAGCGAGCGCCAAAAGGTTGCCCTCGCCGGTTTGGGCAGCTTTGGTCAACGCAGCCAGCGCCGCGTCCACCTTCGCGTTGTCGCGCTCGGCCTTGAGTTTCTGCAACCGCTTGATTTGCGAATCCCGCACCGTGGCGTTGTCCACTTCGAGAACCACCATCGCATCCTGCTTGTCGAGGCGGTACTTGTTGACACCGAGGATGGTTTCTTTGCCACCGTCAATGTGCGCCTGTCGCCGCGCGGCGGCTTCCTCGATGCGCAACTTCGGCACGCCGGTTTCAATGGCCTTGGCCATGCCGCCGAGGCTTTCAACCTCTTGGATGTGCGCCCAAGCACGGCGCATCAACGCTTGCGTGAGTGCCTCGACATAATACGAGCCCGCCCACGGATCAATGACCCGGGTGATGCCCGTCTCTTCCTGGAGGAACAACTGCGTGTTGCGCGCGATGCGGGCCGAGAATTCCGTCGGCAAGGCAATGGCCTCGTCGAGCGAGTTGGTGTGGAGCGATTGCGTGTGGCCGAGCGCGGCGGCCATCGCTTCGAGGCACGTGCGCGCGACGTTGTTGTAAGGGTCCTGCTCTGTCAGCGACCAACCCGAGGTCTGCGAGTGCGTCCGCAGCGCCATGGACTTCGGATTCTTCGGATTGAACTGTTTGATGAGCTTGGCCCAGATCGCACGCGCAGCGCGCATCTTCGCCACTTCCATGAAGTAGTTCTTGCCTTGCGCCCAGAAGAACGACAAGCGCGGCGCGAACGCATCTATGTTAATGCCCGCCTTCAGGCCGGTGCGAACGTAATCGAGCCCGTCCGCCAGGGTATAGGCCAGTTCGAGATCGGCCGGTGCACCAGCCTCCTGCAGATGATAGCCGGAGATCGAAATCGAGTTGAACTTCGGCATCTTCTGCGACGTGAACGCGAAGATGTCCGCAATGATGCGCATCGATGGTGCAGGCGGATAGATGTAGGTGTTCCGCACCATGTATTCCTTCAGAATGTCGTTCTGAATCGTGCCGGCCAGGTTCTCCAGCTTCGCCCCCTGCTCTTCCGCGGCGACAATGTAAAACGCCAGGATCGGCAGCACCGCGCCGTTCATGGTCATCGAGACGGAGATGCGGTCGAGCGGAATGCTGTCGAACAGCACCTTCATGTCGAGGATCGAATCCACCGCCACACCGGCCTTGCCAACATCGGCGAACGCCCGCGGGTGATCGGAATCATAGCCGCGATGGGTCGGCAGATCGAACGCGACCGACAAACCCTGCTGGCCGGCGGCGATATTGCGGCGGTAAAACGCGTTGGACTCCTCGGCGGTCGAGAAACCAGCATACTGGCGCACCGTCCAAGGTTTGCTCACATACATCGAACCGTACGGCCCACGCACGTACGGGGCGATGCCAGGCATCGTGTCGAGATGCTCGCAGCCCTTCAAATCCTCGGCAGTGTAGAGCGGCTGGAGGTCAATGTGTTCCAGCGTCTTCTCGGCGAGCTGTTCGAGCGTCTTGCCCGTCTCGCGTTCGATCTGCGCCTGCCATTCGGCGTAACTCACGCGGGGTGAAGTGGTGTCGAAACCAATGGTCGTGAAATCAGGGAACGTTTTCATACCGGGACGCCGAGTTTCGCGGCGACGTGAGTCAAAACTTCGAGCGCGTTGGCGCGGATGTGGATGAATTCGTTGATGCCGGCAGCCTTGTGGGCCTCGATCTGTTCGGTCGGATAACCGGCGAGAATGACGAACAGGTCCGGCTTCTGTGCCCGCAGGGTTTTCACCAGCGCGGGCACGATTTCCGGATACGTATCGTCCGTGGAGCAAACGCACACCGCGTTCGCGCCGGACTTCAGCGCGGCGGCAGCAGCATCGTCCGCGGTCTTCGCCCCGGCGGGAACGACGACCTCAAATCCGGCGACTTCAAAGAAGCCGCGGGCGAAATCTGCCCGGGCCTTGTGCTGCCTGAGCGGGCCCATGTTCGCGAGGAAGATCTTCGGGCGCTGGCCCGCCTTCGCAGCACTCTCTTCCACTGCCTTGCGCAGGCGCTCAAACTGGCTGGCGGCACGGGTCAGGGAAACCGGCTTGATCGGCACATCCGCTTCGTCCTTGATCCGGATCGTGCGGGTGATTTCGCCCAGCGTGGCGCCAGCCGCAACGGCCTCGACGCAGGCTTCGAAAAGCTCGGAGTCCGCCTTGCCAACAATGCCGGACAAACGGTTCAGCACCGCCTTGTGGTGCGGGATCTCTGCCTCGGTCCGGGCGGCAGCGACCTGTTTCGCACGGAGCTTCTGGAAGGCCTCCATGTCCACCACGGGGATATCGAGCGGTTTTTCGGTCACGTTCGCATACATGTTCGTGCCGATGACGCTGTCCCGACGGCGAGCGACGTTCTTGAGGCGTTCTGCCGCAACCTTCGCCACTTCAGCCTGCGGCCAACCGACGCGCATTGCCTTGGACATGCCGCCCAGTTTCTCGATCTCCTGGAACATCGCCCAAGCGCGCCGGGCCAATTCTTCCGTGAGCGTTTCGACGAACCACGAGCCGCCGGCAGGATCAACGACCTTCGTCAGAAGGCATTCCTCGCGCAACAGGAGTTGCTGGTTGCGGGCGACGCGTTGGGAGAATTCATCCGGTGGCCGCACGACTTCGTCGAACGCGCCGACCTGCAAGCTGTCACAACCGCCGAGGACGCCAGCGAACGATTCGACCGTCGTGCGGAGCATGTTGACGTAGGGATCGAACGTCGTCTTGTTGAACAGGCTCGTGCGGACGTGGAGCATCGCGCGTTGAGCGGCTTCTGAACCGCCCAGGGCCGCCACCAGCCGAGCCCAAAGCAGCCGCGCGGCGCGGAGCTTCGCGATTTCCATGAAGAACTGCGTACCGACCGTGAACGCGATCCGCGTGCGCGGAGCCACGGTTTCGACATCCAGTCCGCGAATATTGAGTTCGCGGAAGTTTTCGAGCGCCGCGGCCAGGGCGAAAGCCAGTTCCTGCACGGCGTTACCGCCGGCTTCGTGCCACGCCCGCGCGTGAACGCAAATCGTCTGGAGCTGCGGGGCATTCATCGCCGCCCATGCGGTAAAGGACGCCATCTCCCGATACGCGCCCGCAAGCGATTGCGGCAAACTGCCTTCGTGCGCCAGCACACCCAGTGGACTGATCTCCACGCATCCACGGAGCTTGCCCAGATCAACGCCACGTTTCCGGGCGAGCGCCGCCAGCATTGCGCCGACGGGCATGCCCGACGCGCCAGAACGGATGAACAGCGGCACGGTTTCCAGGTCCACGCCTTCGAGCGCCCGGTCCAAGTCGCTCAGCGTGGCGATGGAAAGCCCGGCCACGCCGACGTGTTCGCCCGCGCCCGGCCAGTCGGGATCGGCGCCGTTTCGCCCGGCCTTGTCGAGGACAATGTTCAGCGCGGTCAAACCGCGTTCCAAACCGTGGCGGGCAGCGGTGTTGAAGTCGGCGGGGTTGGACGCCACGATTTCTTGCGAGACCCTCCAGGGTTGGCTGACATATCCACCCGCCCGTGTGCCGCGAACAAACGGCGCGAAGCCAGGCATCGAGTTCGCATGCGCCACTTTCGCCCCATCATCGGAGCAATAGATGGGCTTGAGCGTGACACCCTCGTAGGTGCTTGTGAACATTCTCTTGTCGAACGGCGCGCCTTTCAGCTCCGCCTCGACCAGGGTTTTCCATGCGTTATAGCCGACCGGTGAGAACTCCGTCAGGAGCGGTCCGGGGGCTGATCGAGTGGTGGTTGAACTCATAAGATGAAATTTGAAATCCTGCCCTGGTCGGGTGCCCTTTCAGTCCGAATGCCTTGCGGTCCTGGCGCAGACCTGCAATCTGCCGCATCGCGGAATCGTATTCCGCAGAACTTCCGCCAATCCCGATGGTTTAAGAGCATGCCGCACGTTGCCGATTACAAATCGGCGATCCAGCAGACTGCAAGTCTGCGCAACGAAGCTCTGAGGATACGGCATTGGCGGGGAGGTGTGGACCGTTTAACTCAGTTCTCCAGCGTTTCGACGCTGACTTCGTGGCGTTTGCCGTTCACCGTGAGCACCATCTGCCTGACCTTGCCATTGCCGTTTGAAAGCGCAGGCGTGGCGGGCTTCGTTGCAGGCGCAGGTGCAGGTGCGGGCGATGCCGCCGGTTTGGCGGCAGCCGGAACGCCTTTGATCAGCGCCTCGATCTGTTGCGGGAACATGGCGAAGAGCACGACCGTTTCGTCGTCGGTGGGCAGTCCCCTGTCGGCGCACTGCTTGCGGTAGCCTTCCATGCCGGGCGGGAGGAGGTCCGCCGGGCGTTCGGTGACGGGCTTCTTGCCGGTCTGCTTCTCAACCTGCGCCAACACCTGCGGATCAATCGGGCCGGGCGCGGCACCGTATTTGCCGAGTGCGATGTCCTGCGCCGGCTGGCAGATCATTTTCCAGCGGCCAAACTTGATGTTCATCATCGCCTGCGTGCCGACGATCTGCGACGTGGGGGTGACGAGCGGCACCCAGCCGAGCGCTTCGCGGACGACGGGAATTTCCCGCACCACGTCGTCGAACTTCTCCGACATCCCCTGATCTTTGAGCTGGGTGCGGAAATTGGAGAGCATGCCGCCAGGCACCTGGTAGATCAGGATGTCTGAGTCCACGCGCTCGTTGGCCGGGCTCGTGAACTTCTCGAGCTGCCTATAGACGTCTTCGAAGTGCTCGCGGAGTCTGGCCAGCTTGCCGGGGTCGAAACTCGGGCAACGCGGATGGCCTTCCAGCATCGCCAGCATGCGCTGCGTGTCCGGTTGCGAAGTGCCGTTGGCGAAAGGCACGATCGAAACCTCCACACAATCCACACCCGCCTCGATGGCCGCGAGATAACTGGCTGCTCCGAGGCCCGCCGTGTCGTGCGTGTGCAGCGTGATCGGTATCTTGACCTTCGCCTTGAGTTCCTTGATCAAACCGTGGGCGATCCGTGGCTGGATGATGCCCGACATATCCTTGATGCCAATCGAGTCGCAGCCCATTTGCTCCAGTTCGACTCCCATCTTGACGAAATTCTCCACCGTGTGGACCGGGCTGATCGTGTAGCAGAGTTCGCCGCGGGCGTGCTTGCCGTATTTCTTGGTCGCCTTGATCGCCGTCTGGAGATTCCGCACGTCATTCAGCGCGTCGAAGATGCGGAGGATGTCCATGCCGTTCTGGCAGGTGCATTTGACGAACGCCTCGACCACGTCATCCGGGAAGCTGGCGTATTGAACGATGTTCTGGCCACGCAGCAGCATGAGCTGCGGCGTCTTGGGCGCGATCTTCTTGAGCGTGCGCAGGCGGTCGAACGGATTCTCGTTCAGGTAGCGGAGACAGGAATCAATCGTCGCCCCGCCCCAGGTTTCCAAACCGGCGAACTCCATCTCGTCGAGGATGGGCGCGGCGGGCAACATCTGGGGGGTCGTCATGCGGGTGGCGGCCATGGATTGGTGGCCGTCGCGCAGGACGGTGTTGTTGAACCGGACTTTGTTCGTTTTCATGTTCAAATCGTTTCGTTAGGCCTCCCAATCTGCCGCCAAATGGCCACAGTCGGGCTGTTTTCCGGGGTGGTCAGCGGTGCAGGGACGGGAAGTCTGCCAATCAAAACTGATAATTGGATAGCCGAAGTCGGTGACCGTTGCATGACATTTCTTGCCAAGCGCTGAGCGTTTTTTGGGCGACGGAAATACAATGACGAAACCAATTACCGATTGCAAGCAGCGCAAACTGGAAAACCCTGCGCCGACCAACAACTCAGAAACCCGAACCGGGAAGCTGCCCCGGGAGCGAGCGCGGATACAACGGTTTCTGCTACGCGGGTGTCGTTCCTTTTAGATCCAACCGGCCACTCAATACGACAGATGACTCACGCCGTTGCTTCCCGCTCGCAGGCACAAACTCCCGGAGTCCATTCGAAGTGGGCCACGCGAGTGGGGTGGCTAGTGCGACGAGGGTGACGGGCGTCTTGCCAAGCATCAATTCTCGCCAGCCGGGCGAATGGTCCTAATGCTCGATCTGCTCAACGATGGCTGCGATCGTCCCGAGGGCATCCCCTTCAAACCGATTGTTCACGTAAAGCCACATCCGTCTGTCCCCGCTGGCTTGCTGCATCTCACAAATCAGCCGTGCAGCGGCTGCCCGGCCCTCCAGTTGCGACTCCCGCAAACGGTCGTAAGGCGAAAACAGCTTCACCGCGTCCTCGTAGCGACGACCCGGGCGCAAGAGCAACCGCATCGCGGCACCATCCGGGGTTGTGAGGCTGCCGGGCAGGGCAATCTGCTGATCCACGGGCGGCATCGCCTCCCAACTGTTAAACACGTGGATGACGCCATGCCGGGCGAGCGTGGCAAAGTACTCAGGCTGGAGAAAACTGGCGTTGCGAATCTCCACACCGTACGACCAGCCGAGCGGCAGCTTGCCGAGAAATCCGTCCAACGCTTCCACAAAGTCACGCCCGCGGGCGAAATCCGCCGGGTAGAACCGCGAGAACTCGAACACCAACAGACCGAGGTTTCGCCGCACGGCTTCGCACGGTCCGAGGAACGCCGTCGCAAACAAGTCCGCATTCAGGAAGTTCGTGTTTGGCTTGCCAGCGCGCATGCCGAAGCGGGGCAGATTGGGGAATCTCCGGAGGGTGATTTCGTCGGTGACCTTGAACGTGAAGCGGAAATCTCCCGGCACACGTGAAGCCAAGTCCCCGAGGTAGAGCCGTTCCGGAAACTTGTAGTATGCGGCGTCCACGCACACGGTCTTGAAGACCTCGGCGTACTCGGCAAGGCAATCCCGCTCGAAGCGACTTTCGGCGTACCGTCCGCGCCAGACGTAGCGGTCGCGCTCGTAAAGCTGGCCCATCCAGCCCGGGTATTTCCACGATGACGTGCCAATGAACACGCCCGCCTGTGCCAGCTTGGCAAGACGCAGCTTCATTTGCTCGCGATTGAAGCTCACCTCGGTCACGCGTCCAATCTGCCGTAACGCCGGATTTCCGGCCAGATCCATGCGACGGCCAACACGACCAGGATCGTGCCCACGCCGCCTGACACGACGGAAATGAGCGCGCCGGTGGCAATACTGTTACCCAAAGCCGGCCCGAACCAATGCGCCACGGTCCCGGACTCGAAACCACCCATCTCGTTCGACGTGCCGATGAACAGGCTGTTGACCGCGGATACCCGCCCGCGCTTCTCGTCGGGTGTCAACAGTTGTACGAGCGTGTGACGGACGATCACGCTCACGTTGTCCATCGCACCGCAAATCACCAGCAGCAGGAACGAAAGCCAGAACCACCGCGAGATTCCGAATAGAATCGTGGCGAGGCCAAACAGGATCACGGCCCAGAGCAGCGCGCGCCCCGCCCTTTGCATCGGCGGACGATGCGCCAGGAAGAGAGCACACGCCACGGCACCCAAAGGCATCGCCGCTTGAAGCAAGCCAAGGCCCTTCGGACCGACTTGGAGAATATCCTTGGCATAGACCGGCAATAGCGCCGTGGCGCCGCCCAGCAGCACCGCAAACATGTCGAGCGTGATCGTGCCAAAGATGATCCGCTTGGCGACGACGAACTTGAATCCCGCGATTAGGCTCGTGGGCGTCAGTGCCTCGCGCGTGGCGACGGTGTGTTTCCGCCGTATGGCGATAATCAACGTCATGCAGACCAGCGTGGCCAGGGCGTTGAATGCGTAAACAGGCAGGGCGCTATGCGTCGCGGCAATCACCGCGCCCCCGGCGGCAGGACCGGCCACCGACGACAAATGGAAACTGCCACTGTTCCACGTCACGGCGCGCGCGAACAGGTGTCGCGGCACCAAGTGCGGCATGAACGCGGCGCTTGCGGGCCATAGAAACGTCCGCCCCACCCCGGCGACCAGCAGACAGGCATAAACCCAGATCACCGGCGCGTGCAGCGCGCTGATCAGCGTCAACCCGACACTCGCCATAGCAATGACCCCCGTCATGAGTGCGATGATCCGCTTGCGTTCAAAGTTGTCGGCAAAGTGGCCGGCGGGCAACGTGCAGAGCACCATCGGTATCATCTGGGTCAAGCCGACCAACCCCAGCGC
>CAYJNU010000155.1:0-2001 GCA_964371005.1 uncultured Verrucomicrobiota bacterium
GCGGGGAGCCTTCACCGGCGCCAATTCCCGGAGTCTTGGACTGCTGGAGTTCGCTCACGGGGGCACATTCTTCCTGGATGAATTGAATCAGCTTCCCCTGCGGTTGCAGGGCAAGCTGCTGCGGGTGCTGCAAGAGCGCAGACTGCGCCGCGTGGGCGGCACTCAGGAGATCGACTTTGAAGTCCGCATTGTGGCCGCCTCGTCGGTCTCGCTGGAAGAAGAGGTGCGGCAATCGCGTTTTCGCGCCGACCTCTACCATCGCATCAACGTCGCCCGGATCGAAGTGCCACCGCTGCGCGAGCGGGCGCAAGACATTCCGTTGCTCGCCAATCGCTTTCTCGAACATTACAGCCGGGAGTTGGACCGGGGAACCGTCAAGCTCGGGCCGGACGTGATGGAGGTGCTGGTCAACTACTCCTGGCCCGGCAACGTGCGCGAGCTGCAGAACGTGATCAAGCGGGCGCTAGCCTGGGCGCGCGAGGAGACGATTGTGCTTGAAGACCTGCCCGAGGAGATCGTGGCCCACGCGGGCAGGACAAATCACGCGAATGTCGGTGGGTTCTTCCAGACGCGCGAAAGTCATCTCAAGAGTTTTGAGACGGAATACTTCGGAAAGCTGCTCCGCGAATGTGACGGGGATGTATCCTCAGCGGCGCGGGAGGCGCAGCTTCCGCGGGGCACGCTATATCGGCTGCTAAAGAAGAACGCCCTTGATCCTTCCAACTTCCGATCCGCCGGGTAATTCCAGGCCCAGCGTTTCGTATCCCGCAGCGTGTCGAATCTGTGAGCCCGGCTGGGAATGCAGCAAGGCCCGCCGTTGCCGGCGGGCCCTGTGCGTTGCGCTCATCCGATGCCGCGCCCCGGCAGGTTTGTACTACTTCGTCCTGGCCGAGTCTTGCCTGGAATAGGCGCTCTCGCGACCGCTCGCGTCCACGGCGGTAACCACGTAATAGTAGGTCGTCCTGCGGGGCAATCTGGAGTCACGATAGGAATCCCGCGGCGAGACAGTGGCAACCAGCGTGTAAGGACCTCCACTCCTTGTGGAGCGGTAGATCTTGTTTTGCACGATGCCCGTGCTGGAGGACTGTTTCCACTCGAGCTTGATCGTCCCGCGATCGCCGGGCTCCGCTTGGAGTTCTCTCGGCGCGGCGGGCTGCTCGCCAAGCTGCAACGAAACGCTGACCACGCCAGAGTTGGCACTCTCCCCGGCGGCATTGACGGCGGAGACGACATAGTAGTAGGTCGAACCGCTGACCACCAAGGTGTCGGCATAGGTCGTCGTGCTCAGGCTGGCGACCACAGTGAACGGACCGCTGGCGCTAGTGCTGCGTTTGATGCTGTAGCTGGTGGCGCCGGCGGAGTTGTTCCAATGGAGCGCCACGCCCGCATTGCCGACAACGGCCGACAATCCGGTCGGGGTCGCCGGCACGGACGGCAGCGGGGCTTGCGGCGTGGCGCTTGCGGCAGCCGAGTTCGCGCTGGATCCTCCGGTGTTCGCAGCGGAGACGACGTAGTAATAGGTCGTGCCGTTGGCGACGGAAGTGTCGGTGTAGCCCGGGGTGGCCACGCTGGCGATGGCGTTGAACGGACCACTGGCGCTGGTGCCGCGTTTGACGCTGTAGCTGGTGGCACCGGAGGAGGCGTTCCAACCGAGAGTCACGCGGGCATCCCCGGCGGTGGCGGTGAGGCCGGACGGCACCGGCGGCGCCGGCGGCAGCGGGGCTTGCGGCGTGGCGCTCGCGGCAGTGGAGTTCGCGCTCGATCCTCCCGCGTTCACGGCGGAGACGACGTAGTAGTAGGTCGTGCCGTTGGCGACGGAGGTGTCGGTGTAACTCGTCATGGCCACACTGGCGATGGCATTGAACGGTCCGCTGGCGCTGGTGCTGCGTTTGACGGTGTAACTGGTGGCGCCGGAGGAGGCGTTCCAGGCGAGAGTCACGCGGGCGTCCCCGGCGGTGGCGGTGAGGCCGGACGGCACCGGCGGCGCCGGCGGCAGCGGGG
>CAYJNU010000155.1:2101-6065 GCA_964371005.1 uncultured Verrucomicrobiota bacterium
GTTCCAGGCGAGAGTCACGCGGGCGTCCCCGGCGGTGGCGGTGAGGCCGGACGGCGCTGGAGGCGCCGGCGGCAGCGGGGCTTGCGGCGTGGCACTGGCGGCAGCCGAGTTCGCACTCGATCCTCCCGTGTTCGCGGCGGAGACGACGTAGTAATAAGTCGTGCCGTTGGCGACGGAGGTGTCGGTGTAACTCGTCATGGCCACGCTGGCGATGGCATTGAACGGTCCGCTGGCGCTGGTGCTGCGTTTGACGGTGTAACTGGTGGCGCCGGAGGAGGCGTTCCAGGCGAGAGTCACGCGGGCGTCCCCGGCGGTGGCGGTGAGGCCGGACGGCGCTGGAGGCGCCGGCGGCAGCGGGGCTTGCGGCGTGGCACTGGCGGCAGCCGAGTTCGCACTCGATCCTCCCGTGTTCGCGGCGGAGACGACGTAGTAATAAGTCGTGCCGTTGGCGACGGAGGTGTCGGTGTAACTCGTCATGGCCACGCTGGCGATGGCATTGAACGGTCCGCTGGCGCTGGTGCTGCGTTTGACGCTGTAGCTGGTGGCGCCGGACGAGGCGTTCCAAGCCAGGGCCACCTGCGCGTTGCCCGCAGTGGCGGCCAAACCTGTGGGTGCGGCCGGCGGCTGAGGTTGGGTGCTGGATGCCGCATTGGCGCGACCGATTAGAGAGTAGTCGGATGTGCCCGAGGCATTGTAGGACCGGACGCGATAGAAGTAGGGCATGCCAGCCGAGAGACCCGTGTCCGCAAGCGTTGTGATGTTGGCTCCCACGGTGCGGATTTCCGCAAAGCTGACTCCATCGAGCGAGCGTTCAATCCGGAAGCCTTGCTCCGTGGTCGAGTTGTCGGCCCAGAGCAGTTCGATCTCAGAGGCCGAAACCGTGGTGGCGACCGGCCCGCTGGGGGCGGCGGGCTTGATGGCCGAGATGCGCGTGAGGCCGCGTTCCGGCCGCGAGAAGTTGTGGCAGCTTGAGCAGTCATAGCCTTTGCCACGAACGTGATAATCGTGATCCCAGGCAAAACCCTTCGACGACTTACTGCCGTGACATTGACTACAAACTGCCGTCATCGTGCCTTTGAGCGCGTAACCAAGGTCGGCCTTCAGGTTCATCCGCACCGGTCCGCCCGCCGTGTAGGCCGAGTGGCACGCGCCGCATTGCAGGGCGTTCGCGCTGGGTTCGACGCCGTGGTTGATAGACTGGTATTCCATCACCGGCACCACGCTGGCCGGACCTTCCAGGCCGGCCAAAGCCTGGCCTTCCGCAACGGCGGCGGAGAAATCACCCGAGGTGAAGAACTTCCACGTCGAATGCGGGATGAGCAATCCCGTGGCGTCGTGGACGGCGGCATCCGACTGGTGCAGTTTCATGGGGAAGAGCTTGGAGTTGGGCGTCTGCACGCTGCCGTTCGGGAGTGCCAGTATGTATTTGCCCAGCGAATCCTGCACCGGGACCTGGCCCAAGACATTCGCGAGGCTCGTGCCATCAAACCACTTGTAGGTCGGCACGACGTTCGAGGCGCGCACCTCCCCCGGCAGCCAACCACCCTGCCCGCGGCAGGCGGCCATCGAGAATTCTGCCTCGACCCAACTACGCTCCATCTCCGTGCTCTTGTCCTTGGCGTAAGCTGGAATGTGGCACGACTGGCAGGCGACATGACCGGCATGCACGTCGCGCGTCGTACCGGTGCGGGCATTGTAGTCACCGTGCGGACGGTCCGTGTGACAACTGGCGCAACTGAACTGATTGGCGGAATCGTTCGGCCGCAGGTCCACCCCGCGTCCCATGACGCGATGTCCACCGGCGCTATGGCAGTTCGCACAGGCGAGGTCGGCGCCTTGCGGACTCATGTGAACGTCCGAAGTCAGTGGCGGATTGGCGGTGACGGTGGAGATGTCGCCGCGCTTGCCGCCGTCACTGCCGCCCGCGCCGGCATGGCAGCGCAGACACGACGCCCGCGTGGGCAGATGCACGGTCTGCGCCGCCTGTAGAATCGGGATCGTCATCTTGGCCGTGTCCGGAACGAAATCAAATCCGGTTTCATCCTCGACGAAGGCCTGGATGTTGTTCGTGGTACCATTCTTTCCCGGGAACGAAATGGACTGATAGGGCGGCGCTGGCACGCGCTTGTAAGCGTCCTGGTGGCACATCATGCAGTCAATGTTGGCGAGTTGTTCCGCGCTGATCTGAGTGGAGGGAATGCGGCCATTCCCGGCGTGGCACGAGGCGCACGTGCCGCGAGAAGAAGTGTTGGGCGTGCCGCAGTAGGAGTTCATGACCATGCCGCCATTGCGTCCCTTGCCGGCGGGGCCGTCAATGTTGGCGACGTTGGGTGTCTCGCCCATCTCCTGGTAGTGAACCGAACCAAACATCTCCTGCGCCTGTTGCTGGTGACACGCGATGCAAGTGACCGGCCCTTCGTAAGCCGTGATCTGCGCGTGCGCCTGCTGGGCGGCGGGAGAGACAGTGGGCACCTGGGCTTGCGACCGGATGCCTGTGGTGAGGAGCATGGCAACGACCAGTAGAGCGGTGCGGACGCCGTTGCGAACGCATCCCTGCGGGGTCGTGCCAGGAACTGAACGATTGTTTGTGTAGCGTGTGGCCATGCCCGGACGAATAGCAGGGGCTTTGCCAGCCGAAGGCCCCGAGGCCGCCGTTCAGGTCGCCAGAACAGGCAGACACCAGCGCCGAGGCACGAAATGCCCGCGCCAGGCTGCTGTTTCCTGGTGATTCGAGCGACGAATGAGAGGATTAGTCCATTTCGCACCTCCCGCAGTTCGCAGGGGGCTTCCCTTCCTGAAAAGACTTCCAAATGTCACAGCGATGTGAATCCGGCTTCCGGTCTGTCACATCTGTGTGACGCCAGCCGGCGTTGCCCCCAGAGGGAAAGGGGCGGTCGTTAACGCCTTGGGAAGAAGGTCTCCCGCAGCGAGCCGCGTTCGGTCCGCACGACCGCCCCGGGCGAGAGGTTGTGGCGGTTGAACCAACCCTGCGGGACTTCCAGCACGAATTGGACGTTGTCGGACTTGGACTCCACGCCACGCTCGTCGCCCGGTGGCAGGTCAATGAGCTCAAGCACGGTGCCGTCCGGCGCAAGGTAGGCGGCGGAGAGCGGCACGACGCAGTTGCGCATGTAGAAACTCCGTGGCTGCGCATCCGGGAAGACAAAGATCATGGCCGTGTTCTCGGGCATGTTCGTGCGGAACATCATGCCGGTGGCGATTTGAACGGGCGTGCGCGCGATCTCGGTGATCAGTTCCTGGTCGCCGAGCCAGACCTTGAGCGTGGGGAGCTTCGGCTGGGCGTGAAGGAGGTGACCGCGCAGCGGATCAATCTCGGGCGCGGGCAGCGTCTCCGCCGGTTTCGAGCAACCCGTGATCGTAACCGCGGCAATGAACAGCCCACAGATGACGTTCATCAATCTCATCGGCGGGAGAATGGGGCAAACGAGCGGTGTTTTCAACCCAAGCTGCAAAAGGTCCCGGCAGAGGTGCTGCTCGGCGATGCCTTCCAAAAGAAGCCAGACCACCTCTCAGAGAGCAGCAACAATCCCGGCAACGGTGCGTTGCAGCACCCGCCGGCGGGGCCGGGTGGCGGGATCAACGCATGAACCGCTGCTCCAAGGATCGGCGTGCAAAGGTCAACGCTGGCAATTCAACCTCTTCGCGGATCGGGATGCCCAGCCGTTCCGCAACCAGCGAAAGCATCTGCGCCAGACGGGGGCGTTGCACGCGCAATGTTTCGGGACGCCTGCCCAGTTGCACCAACGCGCTGGTCAATACCTGCGCCAGACTGTCCGCGCCCTGCGGGTCGCCAGCTCCCGCCATGTGGAAGCCGCCGATGAAACCCGACGCCCGATCCACGGCCATCGCGGTCTTGGGGAAATACGGTCGTTCCTCTCCGCGGACGGCCATCGCCGCGTAGAACACGGCCAACTCCAGGTGAAATCCCTGCGCTTGCGGGAGC
>CAYJNU010000155.1:6075-16020 GCA_964371005.1 uncultured Verrucomicrobiota bacterium
GGGACAGTTCATCCAGCAAGACCGACGACGGCAGCGGTTCCGGCGGCGGGATTTGCGGTCGCCAATCCAGGTCTTCCGCCCGCAAGGGACGGGCCGTGGGGTCGAAATCCTGCTGCAGGAACGGAGTCTCGCCGAGTTCGTGGCCCTCGCCGATGCCTGGCTTGTCGCGACAAAGAACGGCAAACGCGCCCACGCGGGGCAGTGCATAGAGCAAAACCTCCGCCTCCGCCTGCGTCAGATACCAAGGGTAGCCACCCGGCACGAGACTCCGGAACACCGGCCACACGCACCCGCGCTTCATGCTGGGCGTGAACCCGCTGGTGGTCAGGACGGCGCGGTCTTCCTTCGTCAATTCGCCCTTCGCCGTGAACTCCACCTTCACACAATCCTGCTCCAAGCCGCCGTCGGGGTCGTTCGGCAAGGCGTCGGCCTCCAGAATCGTGTTGAGAATCCAGCGGCGGCCCGTCTCCCGCCGGAAAATCAGCAGCGCGAAGACCTGGCGCAACCGGCCCAGGATGGAGCAAAGGAGTTCCTCGCCCGTGACCGGATTCCGCAAACCGAGCAATTCCGTGTCGTGCATCCACGTCCAAGGTGCGAGCGAGTTGAACATATCAGCGGCGGTCAGCAGGGCTTGCCAGGTCGCGGGCAACACTGGCGGAACCGGCGGCTGATTGGAACGGCGCTTGGAACTGCTTTTCGACATGAGACGAGTAAAGCGGAGTCAGGCAGACATGCCAACAGAAGAAGTAACGTCCGCCTGTGTTTGACCTTGGCAGCGCCCTGCCACCACGGCCACGTTCTCGTCACGTGGAAGCGCTCGCCTTCGGAGAATACGAACTCGAAGATTCCTTGCCTCAAACACGTCCAATGCCGACAAGATGCACAGGATGGACAGGATAAAGTGCCACGACCCCGGCGGCGGTTCACCGCGATCCGGCAATTCAGGTTCATCCTGCCGCAGTGCTGGCGTCTTTCCTGGCACGAGGAGGGGGAAGGCTGGCCGTTTTTGTTCGTGCCGGGCGTTGCGCGGCGACTACACTGCGGGCCGTTGAAATCATGAGTGACGAATGGATGATCGAAGTGGCGAACCTGACCAAGCGTTATGCGGGTCGGGCCGCCGTCTCCGATGTTTCCTTCAACGTCGCGCGGGGGGAGATCGTCGGATTGTTGGGCGAAAACGGCGCGGGCAAGAGCACGACGATGCGCATTCTTTCCTGCTTCCTGCCGGCGACTTCGGGCACGGTGCGCGTGGCGGGCTTCGACGTCTTTGAACAATCGCTGGAGGTGCGGCGGCGCATCGGGTTCATGCCCGAGAACAACCCGCTGTACCCCGAGATGCGCGTACGCGAGTATCTCAAGTTCCGCGCCCGCCTGAAGGGGTTGGGCCTGCGGCGCTCGCGCGAGCGCGTGAACGTGGTGATGGAGCAGTGCGGCGTGACTGACGTGAGCCGCCGCATCATTGGGCAACTCTCGAAGGGCTACCGGCAGCGGGTCGGGTTGGCGGACGCGCTGGTGCATGAACCGGAGTTGATCATCCTGGACGAACCGACCATTGGCTTGGACCCGAACCAAATCCGCTCGGTGCGGCAGTTGATCAAGAGCCTGGCGGCGGCGCACACGGTGTTGCTCTCGACGCACATTTTGCCCGAGGCGGAGATGACGTGCAGCCGGGTGCTGATCCTCCGCGAGGGACGCATGCTGGCGTCGGGCACGCCGGACAACCTGCAGCAGCTCATGAGCAGCACGAGCCAGGTCATCGCCGAGATCGCCGCGCCCGAGGCGGCGCTCCGCGAGGTTTGGGCGCAAACGGCGGAGATCGAGCAATTCGACGTGTCCGCCGCCGAGGGCGAGTTCTTCCGCTGCGCGCTGACGCCCCGGGAGGGCGCGGACTTGCGGGCGCTGGTGTTCAGCATCGCCAAGGACCGCGGCTGGGCGTTGCGCGAGTTGACTCGGAGCCGCCATACGCTGGAGGACATCTACATGCAGGTCACGCGACCGGATGAGGAGGAAGGCTGATGCGCGTCTATTGGACCCTCCTGCGACGGGAGTTGGGCACGTATTTCGCCTCGCTGACCGGCTACGTCGTGATTGCGGCGGTGGCCTTTCTCGTCGGCTTGAGTTACGTGGACCTGGTCCGCGCGGTGCAGTCGGAACCGATGCCGATTCAGGTGACCGAGGTGTTTTTCCAGACGCCGTATTTCTGGATGATGGTGGTGCTGACCGCGCCGGTGGTCACGATGCGTCTGTTCGCGCTGGAGAAGTTTTCCGGGACGTTCGAGACGCTGATGACCACCCCGGTGCGGGAAGCGGAAGTCGTGCTGGCGAAATTCAGTGCCGCGCTGGTGTTCTACCTGTTGATGTGGCTGCCGTTGCTGGGGTCCCTGCTCGTGGTGCGGTATTATGCCGGAAACTCGACGGGCACGGATTGGGGGGTGATCGGAACGACCTATTTGGGCATCCTGCTGCTGGGCTGCCTGTTCGTCTCGATGGGGTGCTTTGCCTCGGCGCTGACGCGCACCCAAACGGTCGCTGCCATGACGACGCTGCTAATCGGGGTCAGCTTGTTCCTCGTCAGTTTCCTCGCGCGCCAGCTCCCGCCGCAGGCGACCTGGCAGATGGCGGTGCTGTCGCATTTCTCCTTGCTTGAGCACATCAAGGATTTCTCACGCGGAGTGGTAGATACGCGACCGGTGGTCTTTTACCTGAGCCTGAGCGCGCTGTTCCTGTTCCTCACACTGCGCGTGCTGGAAAGCCGGCGGTGGAGATGACATGAGCACCGAGCGCCCAACTCCGCCCAGTTTCTCGACCGGTCGCCGGTTGAGCGGAGCGTTGCATGCCCTCGTGGGGGTGCTGGCGGTGGCGGCGCTGGTGGTGATGGCGAATTACCTTGCGGGCCGCCACTCCTCCCGGTGGTTTCTAAGCTCGCAGCAACAACTGCAACTCCACGCGCAGACGCTGGGCCTGCTTCGCTCGTTGACGAACGAGGTGGCGGTGACCGTTTACTACGACCGGCAGGAACGGTTCTTCGACACCGTACTGAAGCTCCTGCGGGAATACCAACTAGCCAACCCGCGCATCCAGGTCCGGGTGGTGGACTACCTCCGCGACCTCGGCGCGGCGCAGGAGGTGTTCACCAAGTATCAATTGACGGGCGTCACGAACAAGAACCTCATCATCTTCGATTGCGAGGGGCGTTCGCTGCGCGTGCCTGACCTGGTGCTCATGCAGTACACTTACGAGGCGGTGGCGGGCTCGACTCAGAACGAGTTCCTGCGCAAACCGCTGGCGTTCTACGGCGAAACGGCGTTCACCCGGGCGCTCCTGGTCGTGACGAGCCCCAAACCGCTCAAAGTTTATTTCGTCATGGGCCACGGTGAGCATCCGACCGACAGCAGCCAGGCAATCGAGGGGTATCTCAAGTTCGCGTCGCTCATCCGGCAAAATGCGCTGCAAACCGCCCCGCTGTCCCTCGCGGGCACCAACACGATTCCGGGCGACTGCAATCTCCTGGTCGTTGGAGGGCCGCTCAAACCCATCCCCGCCGTTGAACTGGACAAGATCGAGCAATACCTGAACCAGGGCGGACGGTTACTGGCGCTGTTCAACAGCCTGCGGGCGCAACAACTCTGCGGCCTCGAAGGTGTGCTGGCGAAATGGGGCGTGGACGTGAGCACAAATGCTGTGGAGGACCTGCAGAACACCGTGACCGGCCCGGATGTGAAGGTCTTTAACCTCACGGAGCATCCGATCGTCAGACCGCTCCGCCAGGCGTCCCCATCCTCGGCCTTGCACCTTTACAGACCGCGCGTCGTCGCCCGGCGACCTGCCGCGCTGCAAAGCGCCGACGCGCCGACCGTCGAGGAAATTGCGCGCAGCAGCACAACGAGCACGCTGGTCAACGACCGGCGGACGGCTTCGCTGCCGCTCGTGGTCGCCGTCGAGAAAGGCGCGGTCAAAGGCGTGGTCACGGAGCGTGGCACGACGCGCATCGTGGTGGCGGGCGATTCCTTCTTCCTCGGCAACGAGATGATCGAGTCGGCAGGCAACCGCGATTTCGCCGCGTTTGCCGTCAACTGGCTGCTGGATCGCTCGCAGCTTCTGCAGTTTGGGCCGCAGCCGGTCACGGAGTTTCGCCTGACCTTGAGCCACGGCCAACTGCAAAACCTGCAATGGCTCCTGCTCGCCGGGCTGCCAGGTGGCGTGTTGCTGCTGGGTGGACTGGTGTGGCTGAGACGTCGAAGTTGAGCGCTGGTTCGACGAGTGTTCAGGGAACTGTGGACCGCGAGCCCGAAAGCCGAATGCCGAAAGCCGAAAGAAATCCGAAGACCGAACGCCGAATCCGCGGTGGCACGGTGGCATTAAGGGAACGGCGGCGACCGGAAGGGAGAAGCCCGGCGGACCACGGGTCAGGCCTGCGATCGTGCTCCCGCCGGTCAGTTTCGTCCCCTTGTCCCTGCCTTCTTCGGAATTCTGATTCGGGATTTCTTGCGGGTTTCGGGTTTCGGGTTTCGGATCTACGCATCGCATGACTTCGCGCCACACATGGATTTGGGTCACGCTGGCGGCCGGGCTGTTCGTCTTTGTTTACTTCTTTGAACGTCACTGGACCGAACCGGACAACGGTCCGCCGTTGATTCTACCCAGCCTGAAACCGGAAGCTGTCCGGAGCGTGCAGGTGCGACAATTGAACCTTTGTGCCGACCGCACCAACGGGGGCTGGCAATTGACCCGCCCGCTGCGCTACCCGGCCTGCGCCGCCGCCATCGAAAGCCTGCTCACCAACCTGGCCCAACTGCACGCGCAGACCCACATCACCGGAGCCGAACTCCGTCAGCACACCAACGCCGACGCCGAGTTCGGACTCGATACCCTGCAAGCCTCATTGCTCATCCAGGAGGCCGCGAACCGTCACCAGGTGCTCGTGGGCGCCCACACCGCACCCGGCGATCAGGTATTCGTCCAGGTTGTCGGCGTCGAGGGGCTTTACGTGGTCAGCGCTGACTTGTTGAAGCTGATTCCGCAGACGGCGAATGACTGGCGCGACACCGGCTTCGTCAGTTTGCAGGGGCTCGGGTTTGATCGCATCGTCGTGACCAACAGCGGCGGCGCCTTCGAGTTGCAGCACAGCGCCACACGCAATGCCTGGCATCTCACTCAACCGCGGCAGGCGCGCGCGGACATCACGAAGGTCGAGGACGCCCTCGACACGCTCCAACGTCTCAGTGTCACGCAATTCGTCACCGACAATTCCAGTGCCGACCTGGAGAGCTACGGGCTCCAGCCGCCCGGGATCGCGCTCACCTTCGCGCAAGGCACCAACCCAGTGCTGCAACTGGCTTTCGGGCTCAGCCCGAGCCAGGCCACAAATCAGGTCTATGCGCGCCGACTGGATCGTCCCGTCGTGGTGATGATCCCGCGCACGCCCCTGGCTCCGTGGCGCGTCAAGTACGACGACTTTCGTGATCGCCATCTGCTGACTTTGGACCGGCCGGTGGATCGCCTCGAAGTCCGCGGCGGGGAGGAGTTTGCGCTGGAGCGCCAATCCGGCAATTCCTGGCGGCTGCTCCCGCTCGACCTCCCGGCGGACGCGGAATTGGTCGCCGGACTCCTGACGAACCTCACCGGCTTGCTCGTCAGCGAATTCGTCAAGGATGTGGTCATTCAGGCGAACCTCACCAACTACGGGCTCGCCACTCCGGTGCGGCAGTTCATCCTGAAGACCGCGACCCCAGACGCGTTGGCCACGAACGGTGTGCTCGGTCAACTGGATTTCGGCAGCACGCAAGACGAGAAGACCTATGTGCGCCGGCCCGATGAGGTTTCCGTCTATGCGGTCAAGGCGTCCGATTTCCAGCAGTTGCCCACCGATGGGTACCAACTGCGCGAGCGGCGCATCTGGCGCCAACCCGAGGAGCAGGTTGCGCGCGTCGTCATCCGCGAGGCCGGCAAGACCCGGGAACTCGTCCGGCAAGGCACGAACTCATGGTCGCTCGCGCCCGGGTCGCAAGGAGTCATCAATCCGTTCGGCGTCGAGGAAACCGTGCATCGCCTGGGAGAACTCTACGCGGTCGCCTGGGTGGCCGTCGGCGCACCCGATCTGACCCGCTTCGGCTTTCGACCCGATGGCTTGGAGGTCACGCTCGTCCTGAAGAGCGGCGACCAGCTCAGCGTGCGTTTCGGCGGTGCGGCGCCCTCGGGATTGACCTTCGCGACCACAATTCTGGCCGGGCAGGAGTGGGTGTTCGAATGTCCCCCGGCCGTCAGCGAACTGGTGCGGGCTTACCTGGCGATTCCAGCCAGCGCGCCTTGATATGCCGCCGCGCCCTCCACGCAGCTTCTGGCAATCCTGCCGGGTCTGGTTTCGGCGTTTCCGTATCGGAGTCTTGCTCCTGGTCCTCGCCGGGGTGGGTGCGGGATTGTATCTGAACCAGATCGGGCTGCCGGGTTTCATCAAGCGACCATTGCTCGAACGCCTGCGTCAACAGGGCGTGGAAATCGAGTTCAGCCGACTGCGATTGCTCTGGTACCGCGGCATCGTGGCGGAGAACGTGCGCTTTGGCTCATCGCAGGAACCAACCCGGCCAGGTCTGACAGCACGGCAGGCGGAGTTGAAACTGGACTGGCACGCGGCACTGCGGGGACGGTGGCAGGTCCGCGGTGTGGACCTTCAGGCGGGCCGCTTCGAATGGCCCATCGCCGAGTCCAACGCCCCGCCTCAGGTGCTCACGCTGGACGACATCCAGGCCCGCTTGCGGTTGTTGCCGGATGACGAATGGCTGCTCGAAGAATTCCGGGCGCATTTTGCCGGAGCCAACCTCTTCCTTTCGGGCATCATCACGAATGCCTCGGCGATCCGCGACTGGACCTTTCTGCGTCCGCCCTCCGGGGTCGGAGAAGACGCGGGACAGGAGCGACCACCGCCTGGCACGGCCCGGCGGCGACTGCTCCAGTTGGCGGAGACACTGGAACGCATCTCCTTTGCCGAACCACCGGAGCTGCGGCTGGTTCTTTCCGGCGACGCTCGCGAACTGCAGACGTTCGCCTTGCGTTGCACACTGGCCGCACCGGATGCGGACACGCCCTGGGGCAGAGTCACTGGCGCTTTGCTCAACGCTCAATTGCTCGCGGCCACAGCCGGGACGCCGTCGCGCGCCGAGGTCACGCTCGAGGCTATCGAAGCCCGCACGCCGTGGGCTGAGGCGCAGCAACTCGCGCTCGAACTCAAGCTCGACCCCGTCGCCGGCCAGACGAGCCTCGTGGCCGGCGATCTCCTCGCCCGCTCCGCCCGCGTTCAGACCCGCTGGGCCACGGTCACGAACGCCGAGTTCAAGGCGAACTGGCTGCACTCGCTCACCAACCCCATCCCGCTCTCCGGGCAGGGCGCGCTGCGCGCCGCGGCCGCCTCATCGAAATGGGCCAGTGGCCGCGACGCGCAGCTCGCCTTCCGCCTGGCGCGGGCCACGAACGCCTTGCCCCTGGCTGCAGACACGCTCGGGTGGACGAATCTGCAACCGTATCAACTGGCGTGGCGCGCGGGGTTGAGCGGCTTGAAATCCGAAAAACTCGTGGCCGAGCAGCTTGCGTGCAGCGGCACCTGGCTCGCGCCCAACCTTGTGGTCACGAACCTGCACGCCGCATTGCACCAGGGCGAGTTGGACGCGCGGGCGCGACTCAACGTCGCGACGCGCGAGGCGGGTTTCGACCTGACCTCGAGCTTCGACGTGCAACAGATCGGGACTCTCCTGACCGAGAAGGCGAGGCGCTGGCTGGGGAAGTATTCCTGGGCCGAGCCGCCGCGATTGCGGGGCAGCGGTTGCGTGGTCCTGCCGGCGTGGACCAATCGGGAGCCCGACTGGCGGGGCGAGGTGTGGCCCACGTTGCGCCTGGCAGGTGAGTTCGCCGTGACCAACGGCGCCTACCTCGGCCTCACCGCCGATTGGGCGCACTCGCATGTGACCTATACCAACCTGCTCTGGAGTTTGCCGGACCTCGAAGTCGGGCGGCCCGACGGCCAGCTCCGCGCGGCCCATCAAGCCAGCGATCGGACCAAGGACTACCACTGGCAGCTTCACAGCACGCTCGACCTTCGTGCCTTGCGTCCGCTACTGACGACAAACCAGCAACGTGGCCTGGACTACGTCACCTTCACCACGCCGCCGGTGATTGACGGCGAGGTGTGGGGCCGCTTTTACGAGCACGACCGCATCGGCTGCCGCGCGCAAGTCGCCGCGAGCAACCTGACTTTCAAGGGCACGAGCATCTCCGCGTTGACCACCGCCCTGGCCTACACGAACCAGCTCCTCGAGTTCTTTGAGCCGCGCATCTGGCGCGGCACGCAACACCTGCGCGGCGCGGGCGTGGCGGTGGATTTCACCACGCAGCGGCTTCATCTGACCAACGCCTTTAGCACGGACGAACCCATGGTGGTGGCGCGAGCGATCGGAGCGAAGACGGTGGCGGCGCTCGAACCTTACCAGTTTGCGAAGGCCCCGGTGGTGCGGCTCGACGGCACGATTCCGTTGCACGGCAACATCGGGGCGGACCTGCGGGTCCAGGTGGAAGGTGGGCCGTTCCATTGGTGGCGTTTTAACGTGCCGCAGATTTCCGGCACCGTGCTTTGGCGTGATCAGACGGTCACGCTGACCAACCTCTCCGCCTCGTTCTATGGCGGTTGGGCGCGCGGTTGGGGTGTGTTTGATGCCGCGGCGGATCCGGGCACGGATTTGGAGTTCGCCATGACGACAGCCAACGTGAACCTGCACGAGTTCATGGGCGACCTCCATTCACCCACGAACCAGTTGGAGGGCGTGCTCGATGGATCGCTCACGGTGACCCACGCCAACTCCGGCGACTGGCGCTCGTGGTACGGTTACGGAGACTTCCAATTGCGCGACGGTCTGATCTGGGCCATCCCGATCTTCGGCGTCCTCTCGCCCATGCTCGACGGCATTGCGCCGGGTTTGGGCAGCAGCCGAGTGTCGCAAGGCTCGGCCAGTTACATCATCACCAACGGCGTGATCTTCACCAAGAACTTCGAGATGCGCGCTCCGATGATGCGCCTGCAATACCAGGGCACAACGGATCTCGAATGGCGGGTCAACGCGACCGTGGAGGCGGAGTTGTTGCGCGACACCTGGGTGGTGGGACGCATCATCAGCCTTGCGCTCTGGCCGGTGAGCAAGATGCTGGAGTTTAAGGTGACCGGCACGCTCGGCCGGCCCAAGGCCGAGCCGCTTTACGTTCCAAAGCTCCTCCTGGTGCCGCTCCATCCCTTCCGCACCCTCAAAGAACTGTTCCCCGAGAGCTCGACCAGCTCGAACGCGCCGCCGGCAAGTGTTTCCCCCTGAAACGCGATCACCGAACCGCGAAATCGCAGTTGAGTTTGCAGTGTCGCTCGCTATCGTCAGAGTCATGCGCCAGTCGTTGAAACTCTTGCTCCTGCTGCTCTGCCTGGGCTGCGCCATGCCGGCGTGCGCCGCTCGTGCGCGCGTGCTCAAAGTGCTGCCGCATTTTCTCGACCTCCAGGGCCGCCACGCGCTCTCGCCCAGCCTCTACGACCGCGACGCCTATCAGGCGCAGCTCCGCCAGCATCCGGAGCAGCGATCCGGGGTGCGCTTCGACGTGCAATGGAAAGGCCGCATGGAAGCCGGTCGCCGGCTCACGCTGCGCCTGGAATTGCGCGGCCTGGCCAAAGGCGACTTGCCGCGCACGAAGGTAATCGAACAGGTCGTGACCGCCCGCACCGGCTGGAGCCGCTGGGCCCGCATCCCGCTCGCCGGCGAAGACTACAAGCAGTTTGGCGATATCACCGCTTGGCGGGTGACGTTGCTCGACGGCGACACGATCATGAGCGAGCAGCAGTCGTTTTTATGGTAGCGGCAAGGCGCGTCGCGTTTGGAGCGTTGCTGGCCGCCGCACTGACTCTGGGGGCGCAGCCGTTGCCAG
>CAYJNU010000156.1:0-16006 GCA_964371005.1 uncultured Verrucomicrobiota bacterium
ATACAACCGGATTCGACGACTCGCGGTGGCAGCCCGTTCAGATCAAGAACGTGGACGTGCCGCTGGTCGCTGCACCGGACGGCCCCGTCCGCGAAATGATGGAACTCAAATCTCGTGCGATCACCGAGCCGAAGCCCGGTCACTACGTCTTCGATCTCGGCCAAAACATGGTCGGCTGGGCGCGGCTCAAAGTGCGTGGTGCGGCGGGCACGACCGTGACTCTGAAGTTCGTCGAGATGCTCAACCCCGATGGCACGATCTACACCACGAACCTCCGCGGCGCAAAATGCACCGACACTTACACACTCAAGGGAGGTGGCGTGGAAACTTGGGAGCCGCGTTTCACGTTCCACGGCTTTCGCTTCGTCGAGTTGACCGGCTTCCCAGGCAAGCCTGATCTCGATGCTGTCGCTGGCATCGTCGCCTACAGCGACACGCCGCCCGTCGGCAAGTTCGAGTGCTCCAACCCGCTCGTGAACCAGCTTCAAAGCAACATCGTTTGGGGGCAGCGGGGCAACTTCCTCGCCGTGCCCACGGATTGCCCGCAGCGCGACGAACGGCTCGGCTGGATGGGTGACGCGCAGATTTTCATTCGCACCGCCACGTATAACATGGATGTCTCGCGCTTCTTCACGAAGTGGTGTCAGGATGTCGAGGACGCGCAACGCCCGGATGGCTCGTTCACGGACGTTTCGCCGTTCGTGTGCTGCGGCTCCGGCACGGCGGCTTGGGGCGACGCGGGCGTGATCTGCCCTTGGACGGTCTATCGCGTCTATGGCGACACGCGCATCTTGGAGCGGCATTACGACGCCGGCCAGAAGTGGATTGACTACCTGACCAGCCACAGCAAGAACCTGCTTCGCCCCGCGCAAGGTTACGGCGATTGGCTTTCGATCGCCGCAGACACACCGAAAGACGTGCTGGCCACCGCTTACTTTGGGCTCAGCACGAAGATCATGGCCGACATGGCCAAGGTCTTGGGCCGTGAAGCGGACGCCGCGAAATACGAAAACCTCTTTGGCCAAATCAAAGCGGCCTTCAACCAAGCCTATGTGGCCGACGGCGTCCGTATCAAAGGCAACACGCAGACGGATTACGTCCTCTCGCTTGCCTTCGATCTGCTCGCGCCGGAGCAACGGCCCGCCGCGGCGAAGCACCTCGTCGAAGACATCGCGGCCAAGGGAGATCACCTGAGCACCGGTTTCGTCGGCGTCGGCCACCTGACGCCCACGCTCACCCGCGAGGGTTACGTGGACGTGGCCTACAAGCTCCTCCTCCAAGAAACCTTCCCCGGCTGGCTCTACTCCGTGAAGAACGGCGCGACCACGATCTGGGAACGCTGGGACGGCTGGACGAAGGAGAAGGGCTTCCAGGATCCCGGCATGAACTCGTTCAACCACTACTCGCTGGGCAGTGTTGGCGAATGGCTCTACGGCACGGTTGCGGGCATTGGCCTCGATCCGGAAGTGCCAGCCTACAAGCACAGCATCATTCACCCCCGCCCGGGCGGTGGCCTGACGTTTGCGAAAGCGGAGTTCCAGTCCATCCACGGCAAGATCGTGAGCAATTGGCAGATTGAGAAAGACCAGTTCCGGCTGAACATCGTCATCCCGGCGAATACCACCGCAGACGTCTACGTTCCCGCCGCCAGCGCCGATGCGGTGGAAGAAAGTGGCAAGGCCGCCTCTAAGGCGAAAGGTGTGACGTTGCTTCGGGTGGAAGACGGCGCTGCTGTCTTTGCTGTGGGGTCAGGGAGCTACCAGTTCAGCGCGCCCGCGAGATAACAGCGACGTGCTGCGGGCATTCTGCGTGTAGATCAAACATCCGCAATTCGCGGACCTGTGGTTCGTCGCGCCAGCGTCCTGGAGTGCGCCAGCCCTCTGGCGCTCTGGCGCTTTGCTGTGGCAGCGCTACCCGCGAGAAGCGTCGGATAGCCGGTCCAACCCCGGGTTGTTGTGTCCCCTTCGCGTCCATTCACGGGCGACCGGCTCGTGCTTTGAATCCCGCACGCAGGAGTTGCTCGTTTGCTCGTTTGCATTGGCAACACGCGGCGGATGCCGTAGCCTCCGAACCCAATGAAGTTGTCCTCGCTCTCCGTTGGGTTGGCTTGCGCGCTCGCGTCGCTGGTCGCGCAGGCCGCGGTCACCGTCCAAAACCTTCGTTGCGAATCCCGGACCAATCCGCTGGGCATTGACACGGCCCAGCCGCGCTTGGGCTGGATTCTGGAATCCAACCGGCGCGGCGAAGTCCAAACCGCGTATCAAATCTTCGCCAGCACCAGTCCGGCGAAACTCGCGCGCGGTGACACGGACCTTTGGGACAGCGGCAAGGTGGCTTCGAGCGAATCCGTGCGCGTCGCTTACGCGGGCCAACCGCTTCGTTCCGGTCAGCGCGTTTGGTGGAAGGTCCGCGTCTGGGATGCGGCGGGCAAGGTCTCGATGTTCAGCGAGCCAGCGCGGTTCGAGATGGCGCTGCTCGCACCGTCGGACTGGCAGGCGCAGTGGATTCAGCGCAAGTCCGCCGGGACCATTCCCGAGGCGCAGGCGTATGACGATCATCCCGCGCCGCTCTTCCGCAAGGAGTTCGTGCTCGACAAGAAGATCGCCCGGGCCCGCGCCTACGTCAGCGGCCTCGGTTATTACGAGCTGCGACTGAACGGCGAACGCGTCGGCGACCACGTCCTTGATCCCGGCTGGACGGGTTATTCGAAGCGTGTGCTTTACTCAACGTACGATGTGACCAAGCAACTGAAGCGCGGCGGCAACGCGCTGGGGATCATGCTTGGCAACGGCTGGTTCAATCCGCTGCCGCTGCCAATGTGGGGGCGCATCAAGCCGGGAGAGGCGCTCACCGCGGGCGAACCTCGCGCCGTTTTGCAGCTTGTCGTCGAGTTCACCGATAGCACGAAGCAAACGATCGTCACCGACAAAAGCTGGCGCGTGAGCGATGGGCCGATCCTGCGGAACAGCGTTTATCTGGGCGAGTTCTACGACGCGCGGCGCGAGCAGCCGGGTTGGGACCAGGCCGGGTTCGACGACTCGCATTGGGAAACTCCTGTGCTGGCGGGCGAGCCCAAACTGGGTCCGCTCTGCGCACAGGACGCGCCGCCGATTCGGATCACGCGCACGTTCAAGCCGGTGAAGCTTACCGAGCCGAAGCCCGGCGTGTTCATCTTCGACTTCGGGCAGAACTTCGCGGGCTGGGCGCGCTTGCGCGTGAAAGGCGACGCGGGGACGCGCGTGCGGCTGCGTTCGGGAGAACTCCTGTATCCCGATGGCACGCTGAATGGGATGACAGCCGTCGCCGGCCAGATCAAGGATGGCGGCAGCGATTACCACTATGACGGCAAAGGCAAACCGAAGACGGCGTTCCAACTGGACGAATACGTGTTGAAAGGGCAGGGGAGGGAAGTCTTCACGCCCCGGTTCACCTTCCACGGTTTTCGTTACGTCGAGGTCACCGGCTTCCCCGGACGGGCCACGCTGGAAACCCTCGAAGGCTTGCGTCTGAACTCTGATGTGGCAGGCGTCGGCTCGTTCGAATGCTCGAACGAGTTGTTCAATCGTATCCAACAGATGGTACTCTGGACGGAGTTGGGCAACCTCTTCAGCGTGCAGTCGGATTGCCCGCACCGGGAGAAGTTTGGCTACGGCGGCGACATTTTGGCGTCGAGCGAGATGGCGATGCTGAACTTCGACATGGCGCGGTTCTACGCCAAAGCGGCCCAGGACCTCGTGGACGCCGCGCGGCCCAACGGTGGCTTTACCGAGACGGCGCCCTTTGTCGGGATTTCCGACTCCGGCCTCGGCGACATGTCCGGCCCGATTGGCTGGGGCTCGGCTCAGCCGCTCTTGCTCGTGCAACTCCGCCAATACTACGGCGAGGAACGCTTGTTGCAGGAGCAATATGAAGCCACGAAGAAATGGATCGCGCTCCTGCGCTCCTGTGCGAAGGACGGCATCCTCGACAACGGCCTGAGCGATCACGAGAGCCTCGTTCCCAAGCGGAGTGGGCTTACGGGCACCGCCTTCTACTACTTCAACGTGAAGTTGTTCGCGCAACTCGCAACCGCGCTTGGCAAAGGCGCGGACGCCCGCGAGGCTTCCGCCCTCGCCGAGGACATCAAGACGGCCTTCAACCGGAAGTTCCTGGAGCCGGGCACCGGGCGTTACGACACCGCTTCACAAGCATGCCAGGCGTTTGCGCTCTATCACGACCTCGCACCAATGGACGAACGCCAGCGTGCGCTCGACGTGCTTGCCGCTGATGTGGGCAAACACGACGGGCATCTCACCACCGGCATCTTCGGCACGAAATACATGCTCAACGCGCTAACCGACGCCGGGCGGGCAGACGTGGCGTACAGCATTGTGAACCAGCGCACGTTCCCGGGTTGGGGACACATGCTTGAAGGCGGCGCCACGACGCTTTGGGAACATTGGGAGTTTAGTGACAACACCTACTCGCACAACCACCCGATGTTCGGCTCGGTGAGCGAGTGGTTCTACAAGGCGCTCGCCGGCATCCAGCCCGCGCCGGACACCGTGGGCTTTGACAAGATTGTGATCAAGCCGCAACCCGTCGGCGATCTGAAGTGGGTGAAAGCCAGCTACAACTCGGTGCGCGGGAAAGTCGTGAGCGAATGGGAGCAGCGGGACAACCGGTTCAGATTGCGCGTGACGATTCCCGCGAATGCGAGTGCATGGGTGTATGTTCCGGCGAAGGATGCCAGCCGGGTGAAAGAAGGCGGAAAACCAGCGGTCAGCGTTCCCGGAGTGAAGTTCGTGCGGATGGCCGGAAACGCGGCAGTGTTCGCGGTTGGCTCGGGCGATTATGAGTTCGCTGCGGAGTGAAAGCCGGGATTCTGCAATCTGCCCTGGCGCAACACCCACTCCCGGTGACGTCGTGCGCTCGTCACGTCCTCCTGAGCGAGCTTCTGGGGCCCGCCGGAAGATCGTTCTGAACACCGGGCAGCAGTTTGATCCGCGGGTAGGATGCCCACAGCACGCCGGCTCACGGCGAGTCGCTGATCTGAAACGTGCCCGTGGACGTCTCGACCGGGCCGCCCGGGTCGGAGTAATTGCTGACGAATGCTCCACCCGTGGGACTCGTGAAAGTCAAGTGCGCCGTGGACGTGTTGCCCGCAACGTCGGGCGGAGCGGTGGTCTGGTCGTTGATCCGTGCGGTGACGGGCCCGGTTTTGATGTAAGAGTAAACGCCCATCTGGGTCTCGATGCCGTTTGTTTGGGTGAACGTGCCGAAGCCGTAAACCAGCGTCACGGTGAATGGACCGGTGTTCGTGACGGTGGCTACGATAGTTTTTCCGTTCAGATAATCCGGTGCGAAGTCGGACTGACGCGCCCGGTAGTAGCGCCGTTGGGTGTGGGTGGCGCTGGCATCTGCGAACTGCCAGGTGTAGGAAGTCAGTGTCGCATTCGTCAGGCTGAGCCAGGCACTGGCCCACGGGATTTCGGGGGCCTGTTCCACGGCGTAGGCATGGCCCGGTACACCGGAGAGTTCGAGGTGGGGAAGCCCGTTGCTCCAGCGGATGTCGAGCCTCGGAGGCACGCTCACGTTCAACACGGCCACGCCGCTCGTCGCGCTGCCGTAAGCGTTGGTCACGATGACGGAGTAATGGCCGGCCTGCGCCGGTTGGACGTTCGTAAGCCAGAGGATCGAATTGGTCGCGCCCTCCAGCGGCACATGAGCGAACAACCACTGATAACGGAGGGGCGCGGCGCCGTTCGCGGCGACGGAAAAGAAGGCCGTCCCTCCGGCGGTCACGAGTTGCCCCTGTGGCACCCCCGCAATCGAAGGAGGTGGGCTGGGCACGGTCGTGCGCGCGATGATGGTGAGTCCGGCGGCGCCATCCGCCACGTAGCCCAGGTCGCCCACGATGGCGAGGCTTCTGGCTTCGCCCAAGGTTGCAGTGGTGCCGACGACGGCGGGCAACGTCGGAGTGGAGATGTCCACCATCGCTATTCCGTTGCTGCCACAGGCGACATAGACCAGATCGCTGACCACGGTCAGGTCCAATCCGTTGACCAGGTCGAGGCTGGCCCGCCGGACAATGTTCGATGGGTTGGTGACATCGTAAACCCGTAGTTCATCTCCGCCGACGGTGAAGGCGTAATTTCCGCTCAACGCCACGCTGGAGATGTTGGCGGGCGAGACGCCGCCGACTCGCACCAGGTGCGCGGGGTCCGCTACGTTGATCAGATTCAAGCCTGAGCCCGCCACGTACGCAATTGAGCCGGACAAGACGACGCGTGAGACGCTGTAGCTGCCGGCCCAACCACCGAGGTTCACGATGTGACCGGGGTCGCTGACATCAAGAGTGAGCAGCCCACTCCCAATCGCCGCGTAGGCGATGTTTCCGGAAACCGCCACATCCATCCCGTGGGCGTACGGCGTGACGTACACGCCCAGGGCCGAGGGACTGGATGGATTGCTGATGTCAACGATACCCAGGCCAAGAGGTGGCGACGTCGCCAGCGCCACATACGCGCGGGTACCCGACACGGCCACGCTGTTTGCCTCGGCGTAGTTCGTCCGGCACCCTCCGATCGGGAACGGCATCGTGGGATCGGTCACGTTGATGATTCGCAGTCCAGCGTTGGCCGTGGGATAAGAATAGACGTAGCCGTTGGCAAGATAAGCCTTGTCACCATCCACGACGACTCGTTTGGCGATCTCGTCCGTGTTGGGTGAATTGCCGACCACCTCCCACGGGAGCCACGGCTGTACCGTCAGCGTTGCCAGGGTGCTGTTCGTGAAGCCGAAGGCATTGCTGACCGCAACCATGTACCCGCCTTCGTCGCTGGAACTGGCTTGGGCGACAAGGAGCGTGGAAGTCTGCGCGCCCGTAAAATGGCCGTCATCCGACAAAGCGGTGCCGTCCTTCGACCATTGGTAGGTCAGCGGCAACGAGCCGTCGGCGCGGACGGCAAGCTTCGCGGTGGCCCCAGCCCGGTTGGTACGACTCGCCGGCTGCTGGACAATCTGCGGCGGCTGGGAGGCTGGCTGGGCGTCGGCAGAACCCGTGACCAATGCAATGACGGAGGCAGCCGCCAATGCGGCAATCCGCTGGTTGAACGATTGCGGTTTCATGCACATGCGTTCTTTCATCTGCTCCTCACTCCAGCTCGCTGCCTCCGAGCTTCGCGGAAGCGGCGAAGCAAATCTGTTTGCCGGCAGGATACAGACAGATCAGCTCGGCCAACTCAAGCACAACTTCCGGTCAGGCTTCTCCGAGAACCTGCGGAATGCCCCGCACGGGTGCGCTTTCGGCGTAGCGTTCTGCCAGGTCCGGCTCGTCGCCGCCAGCGGTTGAATAAGGGGAGGCAGCCGGGCGTCGGTTCCCGTTGACAAGGTTACCGAAAAGCCGGAAAGGTATTGCACGAAACGGTTGCCATGAAAACACAGCGATCAACCAACTGGGTGCTCGGGCTGGTCATGCTCACCGCCGGGTTACCCCTCGCCGCCCAGGATGTTCCCCAGCAAGCCTCCAGTCCGGCCAAAGCCGCCGCTTCCGCAATGGTTCCGGCCAAGGAGAGGATGGAAACTGACGCGTCACCCCCACCCTCCACCGCGCACACACCGCGACTCTCTCCCTGGACAACTGAGGTCGCGAAACTGGCTCAAGCGGGGATCGAAGACGGCGTGATCTTCTCGTTCATCGAGAACTCGGGGACGTTTAACCTCGGTGCGGACCAGATCATCCATCTCAAGAGCATCGGCGTTTCCGGCGACGTTGTCACAGCGATGCTCCAACACGATTTCGACCTGGCCGCAGGACTGCGTCCGCTGACCACCACGACCTCGCCTCCGTTGGATCCGGCACTGGCCAAGGCGCTGACGGCGTTACGCGACTCACCTGCCAAGCCGGCTCGAGCCACAACGCCAGCCCCGGTCGCAGTCGAAAACTGTCTCCCGCCCGAACCGGCCCAAGCCGAGCCTTTGCCGGTGATGACCCCGGTCCTCGCGAGTTCTGTGCCCGCTGACGCCACGACCGCATCCACAGGCGAAACGCGATGGTTCGCGACCGCCGTGTCCCCTCCCGCGCAGCCAGGCCGCCAGAAACCCGCCAGCCCTTACCGCGTGCCGGAAACCCGCTCCGTGGAACTCGCCCCGCCCATCCTCGTTTATTACGGCGCGAGCCCGACGCCGAATCTGGTCGTGATTGACATGTTCCCCAGCAGCCGCTGAGTCGCAGTTTCGCGATGCGGGTTCTCACGACACGTTTCGTTCAACGGCCCAGACTCCGACAAAAACCCTTCTGCCCCACAACGGCTGCACCGTGCGTTCTCCCGTTGCCAGCGGCAGGGATAACGGCCCACCCCAGAGGAGGCGGAAGGCGCGACGCCCGGTCTTGAAGGCCGCCGCCAGATGGCGCTTACGACCTGCTTCAGGCTTTGTAGTGGAATTCTCGCGTTCAACGGCTAAAGATTGCCCTCGAAAGCGACGGATGTCGCAGTTCGTTGCTGAAGAACTCAATCATGAGAGGCAGCCTATGATCAATGTCGTGGACGTCAGTCACCATTACGGGATCAGCCCGGTGTTGAGCCATATCAACCTGCGCGTCCCTGCCGGCAAACTTACGGCGGTCATGGGGCCGAACGGCGTGGGCAAGAGCACGCTGCTGGGCATCGTCTCCGGGCTGATCAGTCCGGCCAAGGGCCAGGTGGAGATCGGCGGGCTGCGTCGCCGGACGGACGAGGAAACGGAACTGCGGATTCGCCGACAAGTCGTGTTTCTGCCGGATCATCCCTGGCTGCCGGAGTTCATGACCGGGCGCGAGTGGCTGATGGCCGTTGGCCAGCTTTACGATGTGGAGAGCGACCGTCTGATGGATCACATCACGCGCGTGCTCGAACTCTTCCAACTCGCTGACAAGGGCGATGCGCCCATCCGCACCTATTCCAACGGCCAGAAAAAGAAGATCGCCATCTGCGGGGTGCTGGTTACGGAAGCGCCGGTCCTCGTGTTGGACGAGCCTTTCACCGGCGGGCTTGATCCCTCGGCAATCATGGTGTTGCGGCGGGTGCTGAAGCACTTGGCGGATCGCGAAGACGTCACGATCCTCATGGCTTCCCAGATTCCCGAGATGGTCGAGCACCTCGCCCATCAAATCGCCATCCTCAGCGGCACACGCGTCGTGGCCTGCGACACGTTGGACGCGCTGCGGGCAAAGACCGGCTGTTCCGGTTCGCTGCCGGAGGTCTTCGAGAAAGTCATCAACCCACAAACGCTGGAGCACATCGAGCGTTACTTCAACCGGTCCAGGGCATGAAACGGCTGCGCCATTTTCACTCGAACGCCGTGTGGCCGCGGCTGTGGCTGGTGGCTGTCTTCGCAGCCGCTTACGCACTCCTCGACAGCGCCATCTGGCTCATCGAACGGAGCGTCCCCGGCTTCTCGGGCGACGTTTCCACCATGCCGGAGTTTGCCATCTTTCGCAGTATCGTCTTGTCCACCGGCGCAGTCATGTACGCCGTTTTCCGACTCGTCCGGTTTCACCCGGTCTGCGATCGGGCTTACGCCGAGTGGCTGAAGCTGACACCGTGGACGGCAGCCAAGCCGCTTCCGCTGGGCCCGCTCCACCTCGTGTGGCAAGACGCCGTGGTCGTCGGGGCGATGGCTGCTGTCGCCCATTGGCACGCGCACCTCAGTCCGCTCATTCCGGTGGTCGCGTTCGGATTTGTTTACCTGGCGGGAATGACGCTCCTGCTCGCACTCACGCGCCAGCGGACGGCCTGTGTGATCCTGGGATTCCTCTGGCCAGCGCTCCTGCTTCCTTACCCGAATGACCTGCCCAGGTTCGTTCTCCTGAGCGCGATCGTGGCGGTCAATGGATTTGGATACCGCCGGAGTCTGGGCGCGTTTCCGTGGAACGGGCGATTCCTGAGCCTGCAAAGCATGAACCTCAACATTGATTTCGGCCAGGGGAAATACCTCCAAGCGCTATCGGTCCTCGGCTGGCCTTTCGGTGCCCTCTCACCCAAACTGGAGTTTCGGGCGGTCTCAACCTTCCGCGGTCTGATTGTCAGCACGCTGCTTGGCTGGTGGGCCTACTGCATCATCGCCGGTTCACGATGTCCACCGGTGCCCGAGTTGCTTCTTGTGGTCGCCAGCTTCGCGGCGCTCGCACGTCTCGGGATTTACTGTACCCGCATCACCACGCCGTTCACTGTGTGGGGAAGAATCATCACCGGCCGGCTGCTGTTGCCGGGGTTCGATCAAGTGCTCGTGATTCCGCTGATCACCATCCTGCTGGCGGTTGGAGGCGGGGTTGCCATCAAACGCTCCGGCTCGTGGTTTCCCGTGACTGAAGCGTGCGTGATCTCCATCCTCGCGTTCGTGTTGCTGGGCGGCGGCCCGACGCTGCGACGCTGGCACTTGACTGGGCAGTTCCGTTTCACCCCGCTGCGCACGACGGCCGCGAACAGGCGAGCCCTAAGGCAGTTGTGAGGTGCGGAAGTCGTGGTGCTCCTGCGCGGTCAATCCAAGCCCGTCGAATTGTCCCGGCCGTCTGCCCGGCGTTGACAGGTCCGGGGCCGCCGACCATGCTCGCCGCCAATGATGGACAAGCCGACACATCCAATTCGAAGAGCCAATTGCCTGAGCGCTTGTCGCTTGGCGACGACTGCGTGGCCGGGCGCTCCCTGCGCCCAGCTCAAAGCCGCCTCATCAACCGCCTGCCACCCATGAATCTCTCCGTCCAAATTGGCAAGCTACGGATGCAGAATCCGGTCACGGTCGCCTCAGGCACGTTCGGCTATGGCGTCGAATACGCCCAACTCCTCGACCTCAACCAACTCGGCGCGGTCACGGTCAAAGGCATCCGGCTGAATCCGGTTCGCGGCAACCCCACGCCGCGCACCGCCGAAGTCACCAGCGGCATGTTGAACGCCATCGGTCTCCAAGGCCCGGGCGTGGACGGTTTCATCGGGAAATACTGGCCATTCCTCAGCACGCTGAAGGTGCCCACCATCATCAACATCTGGGGCACGACCGTCGAGGAATACGCCGAGGTGGCGCGGCGCTTTGATGCGCTCGGCGGCGTGGGCGCGCTGGAACTCAACGTTTCTTGTCCCAACATCAAGGAAGGCGGCGCGCAGTTCGGCACGGACTGCCAGCTTCTGAGCCAAGTCGTGACCGCGTGTCGGAAGGCGACGACTTTGCCACTTATCACCAAGCTGAGCCCGAACGTGCCGAGCGTTGTGCCGTTTGCGAAAGCGGCAGAGGACGCGGGCAGCGACGGCCTTGCCATCACGAACAGTTTCCCGGCCATGGCGATAGACATCGAGTCACGCAAGCCGAAGCTGGCCAACGTCACCGGCGGTCTCACCGGCCCGTGTATCAAGCCGATTGCGATCAAACTGGTTTGGGAAGCCGCCAAGGCGGTGAAGATCCCAATCATCGGCATGGGCGGCATTCAGTGCGCCGCGGACGCCATCGAGTTCCTGATGGCCGGTGCGTCGGCGGTCGCCGTGGGCACGGCCAACTTTTACGAACCGCAGACCGCCTTGCAGGTGATCGCTGGCATTCGCGGGTTCATGGAGCGCAAAGGAATCCAGGATTTGAGGGAACTGATCGGCAGGGTGCAAGTGAGGGATTGATAGGAGATGCTTTCATCCGGTAAGGACCGATCGGGCCAAATGCGCGGTGTAGTAACCCCAAGGCCTGCCCCCGGGGCACAAACCGGGGATATCCCGGCTTGCTGCGCACCCGGGGCCGAAGTATAGGATTGCCCCTGTTGTGACACTTGGACTGACACCCGCCTTGCTCCGTGGAGCTCTCCCAAGTGATAAGCCAATGTCCCCGCAGCCCGGAACGGCCCCCAGTTGTAAGCCTCAAGTTCAGCGAAGTGATCTTGGTAGGGTGCTGGGTGAGCGCTGGCGGTGCTGTGCTTCCAACCTCCACGCGCGCCAGAAAGAAAGCCCACCACGTCCGCTGTCTAAGCGACCAACGTCAAATCAGCTTAAGCGCCGACGCCACGAGGAACGTGCATCTTCCAGACCCGGCTCGGCCCCGCGGTGCACTTGATCGAGAAAACCAGAAACAAAAAACAAAACAGAAAACACCAGAGAGATGTATGAAGACAACTACGAGAATGACCACATTCGCAGCGATGGCCGCCCTAGCCCTCGCCCTGGTTCCGGCCAGCCTGCAAGCCAAGGTGATAAAGGTCACTCCGGGCGGGATTCTCACGATTCGACAAGCGGTGGACGCCGCCGCGGCGGGAGATACGGTGCTCGTCCTGCCCGGAACTTATGACTGTAGCGACGTGGGGGAGTGGTGGCCTCCGGCTGTTGGAATCGGCTCAGATAAACTTGGACTGAAGCTCAAGGCGGCCGGGCCTGTCAAAATCGTTGGCCCAGGGTGGGGCACGGGGATAGAGATCCTGGCTGACAACGTTCTGGTGGAGGGCTTTGAAATCTCCGGCTTCTCCGTTGGCATTTGGGGAGGACATGGAGGTGCCACGCAGGGTGGGCGAATAACTCGCAACACGGTGCATGATTGTGCCTATGGATGCATCGTAGTGGACATTTCAAGCAACTACGAAATCGCTCACAACACAGTGGTTGGCAATCCAGAGGTGGCAAGTGTGAATGGTCAGGCAGGCATCTCTGTCAATAATGGCTCGGAGCACCACATCCACCACAACCAAGTATCCGACGTCGAAAAAGACGGTATCTTAGTGGGTTCCTCCCCCGGCTGCATGCTCGACCACAACGTAAGCGACAACAACGGAGAATTCGGCATTTACCTGGCAGGCTCAGAGAACTGCACAGCGGAACACAACCAAACCGACAACAATGGTCCGTGTCCAAGCGCATGGGGAATTTATTCTGCCGGGATCGCTGTGTTGGTCTCACCCAATTGTGCGGTGACCGGAAACGAAGCCAACAACAACGGTTCGTTCGGTATCTGGGTTCAGCACAGTTGTGGGAGCAGCTTCGAGCGCAACGTGGCTGGGAGTAATGGGCAATGGGATTTGTTTGCTCCTACTGGTTGGGGGACTCCCCCCTCCGATCCCTATTGCAACACGTACCTGAACAACCGGGCCGGCACCGCAGAACCCAATCTTGCCGTCTGGGACGTTAAATCGTCCAAATAGCCCTCCCGGTACAGCAAGTCGGCGCGTCGGTCGCCTGGCGCGGACCACCGCCAGCCCCGCCGCGCATTGCAAAGCCATAGGGCGGGAGTTAATAGCGCCTGGGGACTACGCCGCACCGCCGGTCTGCGTGTGCCTGGCGCACACGCACGCCGGGCGCGACGACCGTGGCGGTGGGCACGGCGAACTTCTACGAGCCGCAGACGGTCTTGCAGGTCATTGCCGGTATCCACGAGTTCATGGAGCGCAAAGGAATCCAGGACGTGCGGGAACTCGTTGGCACGGTTCAGACGGGCAAATGAACTCTCACCGTGCGGCAACCCATGACTATTCACAGAGCTCTTCTTCGTTGTGCGGCCTGCGTGTTCATGATTTGCGTGTTCGCCGCCACCACTCCGGGATGCAGCGCCGAACCGGCCTCGATGGCAAAGATCACTGCACTCGTGGTTATTTCAAGGATACCGAGTTTCCTGCGGCGCAAGTCCACGCGTCAGCTCTCGCCGCCGTGAACGGCAATTACGCCCGCGTCCTTTCCACCGACGAACTGCTGGCGGAGTTGAGATAACTTCAGAGGACACTGTCCACTCTCTGTTCTCAAATGATACAGAGGCTGGGCGCAGCAGGGGGACTTGCGCCCAGACCGCGCCGGCGCAACGGGCTCACCTGCGCATCCTGCAGCTTCGCCGCCTGCGTCTGACGCTTTGGGAATGGCGCACCCCAAAGGACTCACCAAAGATGCCAGGCTTTGCCGCAGGTGCTAAGCTTCGGCGGCATATTCACTGCTCCATGAGCGCGTCGAGGGTTTAACGGCCCGCCGGGACTGGTCGGCCACTCCGGTAAACGTCCTGCACCGGGTTGGATATGAGAATTTTGCAATGGATTCATCGCTTCAGGCTGATCGCCGTGATCGGCCTGCTCGGCGCCATTTCACCCACGGCCTTTGCCCAAACCACCCTTCCCACCGCGGAAACCGTCCGCCTGACTGCGCGCACGACCCGGGAAGCCTTTGCCACTTGGGCCAACCGTCATCGCAGCCAACCGCCAACAGCGGCTGAGCGCACCGAGGGGCTGCGGCTTGCCCAAGCACGGGCCTCCGCCATGCGCCACCTGCTTGAAACGGATCCCGGAGAGTTCGCCCGTCGAGCTATGCCGGCCAGCGACCGTGCTGCCCTGCCCGAACAAATCCGCGATCATGTTGAACGGAGACTGGCCGGTCGCGGGTTCTTCGGCGTTTATTGCGTGCTGCCCACGGATCAGTTCGCGACTGGTAATCGTCCGGCGAGCAGTGCGCCAGGCGGGTTTCGACGGGAGGTGCGCGTTGACGGCATAACGTATCGGGCCCACGTCTTCGGCAAATGGAAAGACGCGGAAACCGTTCAGGAGGCGGCCATTGATGGCGTGGTTTTGGATGACGCCATTGCCTTGGGCGATTCCCCAGTCCCGACCGAGCAAGCCGACGCCGGGTCGCCCATTCCTCAATCGTCCCCCACCACCTCCGCGCCGAACACCGTGCTTTACATGATCGCACGGTTCTCGGACCAATCGAGCGACCCGGTGTCAGCCTCGACCGCCCTTAGCCAAATGACCGTGCTCAGCAATTTTTGGGCGAACAACTCCTACGGGACGGTTTCCATCCACGGTCTGGTCCAACCCGCCCAGCCCGTGGACATCATCTACATCACGTTGCCGCAACCTTCCAGCTACGCGGCAACCTACAACACCAACTTTGCCGAACTCCTCTCAGACGCGCGAAGCGCCGCGTCCGCGCAAAACTACAATTACTCCAGCTACAACCTCGACGTGGTGGTCACCACCAGTTCGGGCTTCAGCTATGCCGGGCGGGCGTATGTCGGGAGTCAGGGAGCACATTTGGTGGCCGGCTACACTTCGCTGCGCACCTCGGGCCATGAATTGGGACACAACCTCGGCTTGTGGCACGCCAACTACTGGCGCACGGATTCCACGGCGCCGTTCGGCAAGGATTCCGTCCCCGGCGGCTACTGCGCGGACACCTCAGACGCTGAATGGGTGGAATACGGCCATTACTTCAGCATCATGGCCGCGCAGTCGGGCGGCGAGATTGACGATGCCACCAAACCGCACTATGCGGCCATCGAGAAGACGAAGCTCGGCTGGCTGACAGGCGACCGCGTGCGATACGTCAGCACCAGCGGCTCTTACCGCCTCTATCGCCAGGATCACCGTGACGTCACGAACAATCCGCGCGGCATCCGCATCGAGACTTCCGCCACGGATTACACCGGCAACGCGCGGCGTTATTGGCTCAACTACCGCTATGCGCCCTGGAGCACCGCGCAGAACTGGCTGCGGTCGGGCCTCCAGGTGGACGTCTGCCAATCCAATTACGGCAGCGACGGCGCCACGTTGCTCGATATGACGCCGTTCTCCAAGGACGCCGCCACACCGTTCTACGATCCTGACAATCAGCCCAGCAGCTTCTGGACAATTGACAACACCGACAAGCTGGATGGTTCGCTGGTCGTGGGGCGCACCTACTCCGATCGCGTTGCCGGCATTCACATCACCCCGCTGGCGACCGGTGACAGCGGCGCCAACCAGGAATTCATTGACGTCGCCGTCAACCTCGGCGCGTTCCCAGACAACACCGCGCCGGTCATCCATTCCTTCACCACCACGACGAATCAAGTCGCTGCCGGTCAATCGGTGTCTTTCAGCGTCAACGCCACGGACCCACAAGGTGACGCCCTCGCATACGCCTGGGACTTCGATGAAACCCAGGTTTGGACCGCCAGCGGCTTGAACACGAATACGGCCACGAAGAGTTGGAGCAGCGCCGGCCAATATCGTGTATTGATCACGGTTTCGGACATGAAGGGCGGCGTGGCCAGCGATTCCATTCTGGTC
>CAYJNU010000157.1:0-16002 GCA_964371005.1 uncultured Verrucomicrobiota bacterium
GGATAAGGCAACTGGCTCCAGGTGTGCCGTTGGTTGCAGTGATCGCCAACTCAGTGGCGCCCGACGGCCGGACTTCGCTGATTCGCGGCGGTGCGGGAACATGGACGGGCCCGCTGGTGAGCACCAGGTCCACGCTGCTGTTCGCGATGTTGTTGGATAGGTACCCTTGATAGGAGGGGGACGCTGTAGGTAGGCTGCCCAGCGCCAAATCGTCATAGCTGCCGTTCAAGAGCGAGTAGCTGATGAGCGGGAACTGGACCGGGTAATTTGTTTGCAGAGCGATGGACGCCACTGTGATCGTGTTGGTCGTGGGACTGAGAGTGGTCAGCATTGTCACCACGACGTTCGTGCGATCATTCGCCGCTGCAAGTTCCAAGCGGGCATCGCCCATCTGGAGTTCTGAGATGGGATTCTCCGGTTCACCCACAACCCCGCTGGCACTGAGCAAACCACCGTTGGTGACAACGATCGTGCTGGTCCCGCGATAGACTGTGTCCCCGGTGCTGTTCGTCACGGCAACCGAGGTGATGGAGACCACGTTGACCTGACCGCCGCCGATGTTCAGCAGGGCGGTCACGTTGTTAGCGTTGTTGTGCGGCACCTTGACCTCGGCCATGGTAAACGTGTCGTTGACCTTCAGGACAGCCGGGCCCTGCGCCGTGGCATTCACGTTTACCGTGCCGTGCGGCACGCCGCCCCGCGTGGTGACCGTGTACCCGAGCTGAGTGCCGATGCGCAGCGTGTTGACATCAATCGTGCCGCGGTCAAAGGTCAGCGTGCCAGTGGCTGAGGTGTCGCGGTTGGCGACGTTCTGACCGCGCGCGATGATGACGTTGTTCGCCAGAACATCCACGGTGCCGCCGCTGAAATCAACCGTCCCGTTGTTGACCACGCCGGTTCCCGTTTCAGCGAAGTCGTCGCCGACTCCGATGTCGGCCACCCGTTCCCCAGTGTGGCTGCGGAACACCGCCACCGGATTGTCGTTGGTGAAGCCTTCATAGAACGCCATCGTGGCCACGCTCTTGCGGTCTCCCACCGAGATGCTCTTGGCGTAGATCGTGTTCCGCTTGCCGAGATACATGTAGCTCGTGCCACCGTTACTTGGGCTGTAACCCACCAGAAGCGACCTGCCGATGCCAACCCCACCGCTGCCGCCTCCTGCGACGAGGGTGTTGGTCTTCGCCAGAATCAGCGTGCCCGACGGCCAGTTGATGTGCAGCGGATTCCCAGCCGTCGTGCCGATCTTGACACCGACGTAAACCTTGCCGGCGCTGCAGTTGAAGGTGTCGAGACCCGAAAGGTCCAAGGTCGCCCGCGGCGTGGTGAAGTTCGTGTAGGAACCCTGGCCCACCCAGAGCATGGCGGTGTTGTTGCTCGATATGGAGAGCGTCCCGCCGGCGCCCGTGATGGTGGTGTACACCTGCAAGCTTTCCTCCGGCGTGATCAACGCCCCCACTGCGAGTGAAGGATCGGCGAAAACGTCCGGCTCGTTGGAGACCGTCAACGTCTGACCCGCAGCGAACTGCGTGGTGTGAAACAAGTAGTTGCTCTGGCCGTATTGCAGGGAACGCACCGTTGCATCGGCATCCATGATGTTGTTCACCGTGTTGGCCTCGCTGGCGGTGGCGTCGTCATAGAACTTGAGATCATTGGCCGCATCGGGCAGACCCCCGTTCCAGTTGCCGATGGCCGACCAGTTCAGGTTGGGCGCCGCGCCTCCAGTCCAGTTGACGAGGTCGGCGAACGCGCTCAAACCGCCGGCGAGGTTGAGAAGCAAGGCGGTCACGGGCAAGAGCGATGAGAGTCTGGTTGGGTTCATTTTCATAACTCGGACTGTTGGCTTTGGTTTTGGTATTGATCCGGCACGTCCTTTGGCGAGCGTTGAGATGCACACAGGACAAAGCACATGCCGCGCGTTACCTTCTGGCAGAAATCCGCCGTCGCCGCACGTCACACAAACATGTGACAAACCGTACTCTGGTCAGCCACCCGCAGGGCGACAGGTCCGGCGGCTACGGTTTGGCGACGAGTTGAGCCTTCTTCGGTTCCAAATCCCCGAGGTCCGCCTGATAAAAGACCAGATAGCGCGAGCCGGGATTCCAACTCGTGATGAAGTACATCTTCTCGAACCTGACCCACTGTGCCGAACCATCCGTCCAAAGCTGATTGCCGCCATCGGGCCCTACGCCGCGAACCTTGGGATGCGGCAGCTTGTTGCGAAAATCACCGCCCCACGTGAGGTCATACTTTGCATTGGCCTCCGCCGCCATCACCCAGTCAGGTCGGGCCGTGGACATCTTGATGGGGCTGCGCGACTCAAAGATCCCGAGCTTGTTGTACCACTTTCTGACGCCGCCGAGATACTGGTAGCCGGTCTGAAACTCGTTGTAACCGTTGACCAGGGGCAAACCCGGGCGGCTGGGACAAATTCCAGCAACTCGGTGCGTTGGTGGCGTTCTGCAAGCCCACGGACGCCGCGGCGGTTGCCGTGGGCGGAGCGACCACCAGTTGTTCGCACACGCCCCCGCCCAGATCCAACGCCGGGATGGGCCGATCCCCGTTGTCCATGCTGTAGTTCATCGTGGCAACGCCGATTTGCCGGAGATTGCTCAAGCACTGCGTCCGCCGCGCCTTCTCCTTCGCGCGCGACAACGCGGGCAAGAGCATCCCCGCCAGAATGGCGATGATAGCAATGACCACCAGCAATTCGATCAAGGTGAACGCGCTCGGACGCTCGGACTGCATGCTGTCCTGTGTAGACTGGAAAGTGCTGAGCTGTTTCATCTTCGAGACCAAGTTCGTTCTTGCACAGGCATTCCCACCGCCCGTTCAGGCGATTGAATACCGATCGCCACGGTCAGATTCTCGCAAACAACCGTTGCGCGAACACGTCGCACGAACATGTGACACGCCTATCCTTGGTGGCTTCAGTTCGGCTCGATTCCATTGGATGACGTGATAGGCTGCGTCTCGCCACCATCAGCGACTGGCGAACGCCGCTCGTTGGGAGCGCGCGCGACGGAGGCTCAAATTCGCTTGGTCGGAGCCGGGGCGGAGCGGTGGCCTTGCTGCCCGAACATCGCCACCGCCTGCGCCCGGGAATGCACGTGGAGTTTCTCGTAGATGCGGCGGCCGTACGTCGTCACTGTGTCGTAGCTAATCCTGAGGGATTCGGCGATTTCCTTGTAGAGATAACCGCGGCTCAACAGTTCCAGCACTTCGCGCTCGCGCTCAGAAAGCGTGTCCGTCGGCAACACGGCCGTTGCGGGGTGCTGGAAGAGCTGCACCACCTTGCGCGCGATGGAGCCGCTCATCGGCGAACCACCTTGATGCACCTGCCGGATCGCGTTCAGCAGCTCCTCACGCGGCGTCTGCTTCAGGAGATAACCCGAGGCGCCGGCAGAGAGGGCCTCGAAAATCTGATCCGCGTCCTCGTACACCGTCACCATGACGAACTGCGTGGTGGGCAACTGCGGCTTGAGCTGGCGCACACACTCAATGCCGCTCTGGCCGGGCAGGTTGATGTCCACCAACGCCACGGCCGGCCGTTCTTGCGGCAGCGCCTGCAAAGCGCCTTCGGCGTCGGCAAACACGCTGATCAGTTCCAGGTCCGCGGCCTGGGCCAACCACTCGGCGACAATGCGCCGCGCACGCGGATCGTCTTCCACCAGCGAGACTCGAATCACCATATCCTTGCCTTTAACACGGCCCGCGGTTTGTGGCTTGTCACGCATTTATGTGACACACGGCACGGTGAAGCGCACCCGCGTGCCAAGCCCGTAGGTGCTTTGGATTTCGCACTGGCCGCCGATTTCCTCCAAGCGGCTGTGCATGCCCGCCAGACCGTGACCTGTGAGAAGCCTTGGCGCGCGCTCCGCAGAATTCAGGGGCGCGGGCGGCGGCGGGATCTCGCGGCAACCCCGCCCGTTGTCCTCGACTGTCAGCACGAAGTTGCCGCCTTCAACGCCGAGGGAAACGCGCACCTCGCTGGCCGCGGCGTGCTTGGCCACGTTGTGGAGCGCTTCCTTGAAGGCGAGGAAGACGTTGTGCCGCGTCTGTGAGTTCAGCGCGCGTTGCGAGAGTTGCACCGGCAAATCCAGTCGGCAGCGCAAGCCCGACGCGGCCGTAAAATCCTGCGCGTAAATTCCGAGGTAGCCCGCCAAGCTGTCCAGTGTGTCATGCCGTGGACTCACGGCCCAGACGACTTCCTCCATTGAGCGAGTGAGTTCCCGGGCCGTGCCGTAAATTTGGTCCAACTCGCCGCCCGGCTCGAGCAAACGGCCCGGCGCCGAGCGCGCCGATTGGCTGAGCATGGTGATATGCGTGAGGCTGGCGCCCAGATCGTCGTGGATATCTCGCGCAATGCGCGTCCGCTCGCCTTCCAGATTGCGCTGCAGTTCCAGCCGCTCCAGCCGTCGGCGAGATCGGCTTCGCTCCCATTGCCAGACCACGCCTGTGACCAGCGCGAGCAACGTCAGCCCGCCGGCGAGTTGGGCGGAGCGCCGTTCCCAGAACCGGGGCACGATCACCAACTGCAAGCCGCCCCCCTCCGTCCATTGGTTCTCCGGCCCACAGGCGGTCACGTTGAATTCGTAGTCGCCCGGGGGCAGGCGATAATACGTGACGTCGCGGCGCGTGCCGGCATCCCCCCAATCCCGGTCCAGACCCGTCATGCGAATGCGGAAGCGCAGCCGATCCGGCAACACGGTGTTGGGCGTGGTGTATTGAAACTCGATTTGCCGCGCGCCCGATCGAACGCGTAGTCCGGCGGCGGTGATCGGGAGGGCAACGCCATCCACGCGAACGTTCTCGACCACCGGTGGCCACACCCGCACCGGTCGCGAAACCGTCGCCGGGTCGAACGCCGCAATGGCCGGACCGTTCGGGAACCAGAACCGGCCATCAGGAGATCGCGCCACGGCAGGTTGTCCGATGCCCGAGCACACCTTGTGCGCCAGGCCATCGGTGGTCGTCAGCCGCCAGGGTTGCAGCCGCCGCTTCTCGGGCGGCGCACAAGCCTCAAGCATTTGCTTGGAGCAACCGAAGATGCCGTTTTCGCAACTCATCCACAGATTGCCATCCTTGTCCTCGGCGATGGCCAGGAGGAAGTTGCTCGGCAACCCGTCACGCGACCAATCCCAGCGAGCGAATTGTCCGTTCCGCAATCGGAGCAGGCCCGAGAAATCCGTGCCAATCCACAGGTCACCCGCGGCGTCGCAGTGGAGCGCGCGGACCGCCCACGTCACGGGCCGCGCCGGCGTGGCCACGCGCCGGAATCGCTGACCTTCTTGGCGAAACAGTCCGCCGTCGCCGGTCCCGACCCAGATGCGCCCCTCGCGGTCTTCAGCCAGCGCGCTAATCGGCACGGCCGTCAGCCCTTCTTCCGGGCCGAAAAACTCCGCGCCATTGGTCTTGATTTGCGCCACCCCGCCTTGACCTCCGGCCCACAAGTTGCCGGCGCGATCCTCCAACAAGGCGAGTGTCGGCTTCCGCAAGATGGACGGTCCGGGCACCGCCTCGAACCGGCTGCCTGCCCGGCGAAACACCCCCGCAAACGTCCCGACCCACAGGTTCGTGCGCCGGTCCTCCAACAGCGCCGCCACGTGCAAATCAGTCAACCCCTGTTCCGCGCCAAAGGGCGTGAGTTCGCCGTTCTGCCAGTGAAACACGCCAGCCCCATCCGTGCCGCCCCACACGCTGCCATTGCGCGCCACGCACACCGTCAGCACCGGATGCTGGCTGACGGCGGCCGGCAACGCCAGCGTCTGCACGGGCCGTTGTTGCACTTGAAGCAGACCCGTGGTGCGCGTGCCGATCCAGAGTGCGCCGCTTTCATCTTCCGCCAGAAACTGCGCCTCGACTTGGACCCAAGGCGACACCGTCACCAGCCGTTGCCAAGGGCCGGCGGAGCTGCGGAAGAACACACCGCCGGCGGTGGCGCACCAAACGCGCCCGCTGCGATCCTCCAGCATTGCGCTGCCGTGCGCTTGCACAGAATCCTGCGGCCAGGGATAGGGCGACAGCACAGTACTCCACTTCCCGTCTCGAAGTTTGCGCAGGCGCGTGTTGCGGTGGCCCACCGGTGCGGGTTCCGCCGTGAGCACCCACAACCCGCCATCGCGCGCTTGGGCCACGGCTTCCACGACCTCGGGCAGCGCGGGCGATCCCTCCGGCTCCCGCCAACTGTTCCCCTCCAACGTCACGAGCCGTCCACCCGCCACAGCCCACACTCGGCCTTCGCTGTCACAGAGCACCGTTCCGACATTCGCGGAAGGCAGGCCGCTGGCCGTTCCGAACGATTCCACCTGGTCGGCTTGGACACGCACCAGCCCGGCTCCTTCCGTGGCCAGCCACAAGTCCCCTTGAGCGTCCTCCGCCATGGCGTAGAACCGGCGGCCTGCAGTGGCCCGCTGCAAGTCCGCCGTCACAAAGTCCCGCCCCACTCGACGCAGAAGCTGGCCGTTCACTCCCACCCACAACTCGCCTTGACGGCCCACCAACAAGGCGGTGACCCGCGGCCAAGCCGCCTGAACGTCCGTGAGCGCCACAGGGACAAAGCGCACGCCATCGAAACGGACCAAACCGCGGTGCGTCCCCAGCCAAACATAGCCGTCAGGTGTGCGGGCGATGGCATTGATACGTGTACTTGGCAGGCCATCGTCCAGGTCCCAATTGCGCAGAATCACGTCCTGCACCACGGCCTTTTCGACCGCCTGGCTGGTGGCTGGCAGGCTGAGGCAAGGCAGCAACGCGCACAGGCCAAGGCCCAGGCGGCGAACGCACGCGGGTGATGGATTCGGAGGCCGCATTCCGGCGCTGACCCTATTCATCGTAGCACGCGGGAGCAAGCGTGCAACGGGGACTCGGCGCGGGGAAGTGCTGTCTGACTCATTCGACCTGCCACCCGCGAACGGTTTCAGAATTACGCTCTCAGAATTCCTTGAAGTCCCCTTCCAAGGGAATGGTTGAATGGGCGTTCTGCTTGGCGGTGGACCGGATGGAGGGCGAGACGCCGCCGTTTCCATTGTTGCCGTTAGAACTTCGGGTACTCCTTCCGAAGGGCGGTGCGGGCGTCCGGGCCCGGATTACTTGGTGATTCGTTGGGGTTACAGATCCGACTGAACCGGCGGCGACAGCCCCATTCACCAGACGCAATAATTCGCACACAGCCTCCTTCATGGTTTCGGCTTGGGCGTTGAGTTGCTCGGCGGCGGCGGCGCTTTCCTCCGCGTTGGCGGCGTTGCTCTGCGTGACCTTGTCCATCTGGCTCACGGCCACGTTGACCTGCGTGATCCCCTGGCTCTGTTCCTTCGAGGCGGCGGCAACTTCACCCGCCAACTCGTCCACCTGCCGGGCCTTGCCCACGATCTCTTCGAGGCTCTTGGCTACCTTGGCACTGATCTCCACCCCGTTGGCGCTCTTGCTCACGGAGTCTTCAATCTTCGTGGCGGTCTCCTTGGCGGCTTGGGCACAACGCTGGGCCAGACTGCGCACTTCATCAGCCACCACGGCAAAGCCGGCGCCCGCTTCACCGGCGCGGGCGGCCTCGACGGCGGCGTTGAGGGCGAGGATGTTCGTCTGGAAGGCGATCTCGTCAATGGTCTTGATAATCTTGGCGATGTCATCGCTGGAGGACTTGATGGCGTCCATGGCGGTGCGCATGGTCTCCATGTCGCCCACGGCGATGTCACCCGCGGCACGGGCCTCGGAACCGAGTTCTTTGACTTTGCCGGCGTTCTCGGCGTTACGCTGGGTCATGCTCGACATTTCCTCGAGTGAAGAACTGGTTTCCTCCAGAGACGCGGCTTGTTCACTCGCACCTTCGGCGAGGGACTGGCTGGAGGACGAAACCTGGCTGGCGGCGGAGGCGGTTTGCTCGGCCCCAGCGCTGAGGCTGTCGGAAATGCGCTTCAGGACCTTGGTGATGCCCCGACTGATGAGAATCCCCAGTGCCAACGCCGCGGCCACGCCCACGAGCATGGCAGCGATCGAAAGGGTCTTCAGGATGCTGGCCTGCCTCTCGGCGGTTTTGGAGGTGTCGGCGGCGACCTTTTCGTTGATCTCGACCAGCTTGTCCAGCAGCACCAGGGCTTTGTTCTGGCTGGCGTAGCAGACGGTCATCAACTGGGTGTTCATCTTCGCCCGCAAATCCGCCGCCTTGGTGGCGTTGGCGAGCAATTCCGAAAAGCCTTCAAAGGTACTCTCCGCGGATTTCTCCATCTCGCCGTGGATGATCTTGACGGCGTCCTCCTTGTCGGCTTTAGCCGCGAGTTCCTTGGCCTTTTTCACCGCCGCATGGAAGGCGTCGTGGTGGGGGCGCATGGCCTGGATGATCTTCTTCAGCTCCGGGTTGGTGGTTTCGAATGTTGCCAACCATTTTCCGAAGTTGCAGGCGGTCGGGTCGTCCCCACCCTGACACTCGTCGCCCCTCTCGACGTGATCCAGCATTTTCAATTCGAGTTTGCAGTGGTCGCCGATGAACTGCTGCAAGTCCCGCTGCAACGCCGGCGGATTCTGGACCGCGAGGGCATTCAACTCGTCGTTCAGCTTGAAGAACTCATTGTTATCCTTCCGCCATTGCTCCCAAGCCGGCACGAATTCCTTCCAGGTGGCGGCTTCCTCGACGGTTTGCGGCAGCGGCTCGTAGATCTTCCAGGCGGCCTCATACTCTGCTCGCGCCTTGGCGACCGTCTCCGGCTGGCGCTGACGGTCGGCCTGACTCAGATCGGGATTTAAGAGCGCCCGCTGCGCGGCCTTTATCTTCCCGGCATTTTCGGCGATGATCAGGAGGCTCTGCACGCTGGGCAGGCGTACCGTGCCGATCTCGTAGATGGCTCCGTCGCTCTTGACGGCGCCGTAGTAGCCGACGAGGCCGAGCAGCAGCGTGATGGCTGCAACCGCCAGGAAGGCGGCGACGAGTTTCTTTCCGATGGTCCAGGTGGTTTTCATGTATTCGACCTTGCTTGTTTGTTTGTGGTGGCTGTGGTGTTGGTGATTCTTGGTTGCGGTGGAGTTGCCGATGTTAGCAGGTGAGAGGGGCGGCCGCGGCGGTGGTGGTGGCCAGACGCGCTATGGTTTCGCCGCCGACCACCCGGTCAATGTCCAGCAGGGCTTTAACGACGCCCTTGATCTTGGCCATGCCCAACAGGTAGTCCGTGGCAATCTGCGAGCCGAAATCTGGCGTCTCTTCGATGTCCGCCGCAGCGATGTTGACCACCTCCTCGACGCCATCCACGAGCAGGCCCATCTGGCTGCTCCGGCCGTCCGCCTGGCGTACTTGGACGACGATGATGCAAGTGTGGTCAGTGCTCTCCGCGGCCGGGAAGCCGAAGCGCAGGCGCAGGTCCATGACGGGGATGATCTTGCCGCGGAGGTTGGTCACGCCTTTGACGTAGTCGGGCATCTGCGGGACGGCGGTGATGCCGGCGCTGCGGATGATCTCGCGGATTTTCAACACGGCGATGCCGTAGGCTTCGTCACCGAGTTTGAAGGTCAGGTATTTGCCGAGACTGGCGGGTTGGTGGCCCGCCGGTGTTGGCAACGTCCTAGTTGCCGTGCTCATGCTTCGTCACCGCTCAGGTTTGCGGCGAGTGACTTGCGGGAACAAGCCAAGCGCCTGATTGTGGCCGGCGATCCCTGACTCCAGGGTCGCGGGCGAGTCGGCAGGGTGTGAGGCTGGTTGAGGCGCAACCGCGTTTCACAAGTCGCGCTTCCGTCAGCCGCACTTTGGCACTCTTCCTGGATCATGGTTTTCTTATCGGATTCGCCTGGTTCGGGCTTCATTGGGAAGAACCTGAACGGGAGGCTTCGAAATCCCTGAACGAAGGTTCGGGAATTGGAAGAGGACTGACGCGGATGTCCGCCCTCCAGTCTGCCGCGCTGAAACCGATAACAGGAACATGAGAAGGGCTGCGGCTTCAACGGACGGGAGTCGTGGCGCGGCGGAGTGCCCGTGGCAACCCCTCCCGGCACACCACACAACTCGTGGCAGCGGAGCGCCAACATGCAGGATTGTGGCGGCGCTCTGCACCACCGGATGATGGGAGAGGACACCAGATCCGCCATGCCGAGGCTGACATGCCCCCGGCGTGGGGAACCCATCGGCTCGACTCAGTTCATGGCAAGAATATTGGTCATTGATGATTGCGCGGCGCTGCTGGTCATCCTCCACCGAGTGTTGAAAGAGGCCGGCCACGAGATCCGCAGCGCGACCTGTAGCCGTCGAGGCGCCGAACTCATCCGCCGACAGCGCGTGGACCTCGTGATCCTCGACGTTTACATGCCCGACCCGGACGGCGTAGAGATTCTCCGGCTGGCGCAGCAAGAGCGCCTGACGATCCCGTTCATTATGATGAGTGGCTGCGAGCGACCGCTGAGGAGGTTTCTCGCCGCTTGAGTGCTCGGAGCGGTCTTCACGTTGAGGAAGCCCCTGTCGAAGGAAGATCTGCTCGGGGCGGTGGACGCCGTGCTAGACCGGACGCGGGGCTTGCGGATTGTATAAGCGCGGTGACGCGGGGCGGGCGTCCCGCGGTCACAAGGAACTGATCCCCTTCCGGACGGCGTACTTGGTGAGTTCGGCCACGCTATGCATGCCCAGCCGGGCCATGAGGCGGCTGCGGTGGGTTTCAATCGTCTTGATGCTCACGCCGAGTTCGCCGGCAATCTCCTTGGTGTTTCTTCCGTCGGCGATGAGCTTCAGCACTTCCCTTTCCCGTTCGGAGAGGGCCGAGTCTCCAGATCGCCCGTCCGCGGCCAGGAGTTCCCTGTAGCCCCCGACCAAGAGGGCGGATACTTCCGAACATACGTAGGTTTCGCCCCGCCGCACAGCACGGATGGCGTTAATCAGTTCGCTCGAAACGTTGACTTTGAGGACGTAAGCAGCGACGCCGGCTTCGATCGCCATATCCAGATGCTCGCGATCAAGGATGGCGGAAAGGACGACGATCTTGACCTCGGGACTCCGGGAGAGAATCTGACGGGCGAAGGCCACGCCATCGCCGTCGGGGAGGCCGATGTCCATGACGACGACGTGCGGCTGCAGCCGTTCCGCTTGCTCCAACGCGGTGCGCCCGTCACCCGCCTCGCCCACGACCTCGAAGTCGGCCTCTTGCCGGAGCGCCAGACGTAATCCCTCCCGCATGATACAGTGGTCATCCACCAGCAGAATGCGGGTCGCAGATGGAGTCAGATCTCGACCGGTCGAATTCCCGTTTAATGTCGTTCGTGGCACAGTCTAGGGCGCAGACTCGCCTACGCCGTCCCACCTGCCAAGCACTTTGTGCAGCATCCAAATCAGCCGCTCCATGCTGAAGGGCTTGAGGAGAAACGCACCCTCTGCCATGCCCGCCTGGAGCGCTTCCTCCTCCTGCTCCGGCAGTCCGCTGAACGCCACGATCCTTAGCTCCGGCGAGTGCCGACACAAGGCCCGGATCAGCGCCGCCCCGTCCATTACCGGCATCAGCATGTCCGTCAACACGGCTCGGATCGGCTCCTGCGACCGCGACCACACAAACAACGCCTCCGCCCCATCCGCCGCCGTCACGACGCGATACCCGTTCGCCTCCAGCGCCAGTTGCACCATCCCGCGAATGGCTTCCTCATCATCCACCACCAATACCAATTCTCCTTCCCCGCGCGGCAGGTCCGCCGCGGGTGCCGCCGGCTGGGTTTCCCCTTCCTCTGCCACGGCTGGCAGGTACACCTTGAATTGTGTGCCCTGGCCCATCCGGCTGTTCACCTGCACAAATCCGCCGTGGCTTTTTACGATCCCCAACACCGTCGAAAGCCCCAGTCCGGTTCCCTTGCCCACGTCCTTCGTCGTGAAGAACGGATCGAAAATCTTCTGCAGAATCTCCAGGGCGATGCCCGTGCCCGTGTCCCCCACCTGCAACACCACATACGGCCCGGCCTTCGCTTCCGGGTTCGTGGCCGCGTAGGCCGCATCCAACACCAGATTCTCCGCGGCGATCGTGAGTTGGCCGCCCCGGGGCATGGCATCGCGCGCGTTGACGCACAGGTTGAGCAACACCTGATGGAATTGCGTGGGATCGGCCAGCACCGCCCAGAGGTTCTCCGGGAACTGCTGCGCCAGCGTGAGGTTCTTCGGGAATGTCTCGCGGACGACTTTGGCCATCTCTTTGAGCAGGCTCAACGGGCGCAGGACGATCCGCTCGCCTTCCACTCCCCGGCCGAAGGTGAGCAGTTGTTTGATGATTCCGGCCCCGCGCAAGGCGCTTTGCTGCAAGATGCCGAGCACGTCCTGATCCTCCGGCGTCTTCACCAAGGGACGGAGCAACTCGACCGCCATCATGATCGGCGCCAAGATGTTGTTGAGGTCGTGGGCAATCCCGCTGGCCAGCGTGCCGATGCTTTCCATGCGTTGGGCGCGGAGGAACTGCTCTTCCAGCCGCTTGTGCTCGGTCACATCGGTGTTCACGATCAGAAACGAAGCCGGCTGGCCAGCGCTGTCGTGGATCAGCGTCCAGCGGCTGAGCTCGATTCGCCGAACCCCCAGGGCGGTGGTGTGCGTCAGCTCTCCCGACCAGTTGCCGCGCTCCATTGTCTGCTGGCACACCTCGACGCAGCGCTCGGGCTGGTGTGGGAACAAAAGCGCGGCAGCGTTTTGCCCCAACAATTGCCCCACCGGCAGAGCATAGGACCGCTCGGCGCTGCGGTTGGCGTAACGAAACCGCTGGTCCAGCCCCAAGACCAGAACCGCATCCTGAGTCTGATCGAGCAGCGCGGCTTGTTGTCGGATGCGTTCCTGGTTGCGCTTGTGTTCGGTGATGTCCTCCTTGACCGCCAGGAAATGAGTGATGTCGCCGTTGGCATCACGAACTGGCGAGATAGAGGCGGATTCCCAGTATAGCTCGCCGCTCTTCTTCCGGTTGTGAAACTCGCCGCGCCATTCCCTTCCGGAAACGATGGTGGTCCACAACTCACGGTATTGCTTAGGAGGTAGTTCGCCCGACTTCAGGATGCGTGGATTCTTCCCCAGAGCTTCCTCTGGACTGTAACCGGTCACCGCTGTGAACTTGGGGTTGACGTACTCGATGTTGCCCGCCGTGTCGGTGATCACAATCGAGGCCGGGCTTTGCTCCACCGCGCGCGACAATTTGCGCAGCGTCTCTTCCGTGCCCTTGAGGTCAGTGATGTCGCGGGCGATGCCCAAGAGGCGCGCGGGGCGTCCCTCGCGGTCGCGCTGTAGATCACCGTTGGCGCCCAGCCAGCGCACGCTGCCATCCGGCAGAAGGATGCGGTATTCCACGGCGTAATCCGCCTCGCCGCACAGAGCAGCTTGGAGTGCGCCGAGAACGCGCTCGCGGTCTTCCGGATGAATGCTGGCGACCAGATCCTCAATGCGAGGATGTGCGAACCCTTCACCGCGGCCGAACACCTTGCCGACCGGGCCGGCCTCGAGGTGTTGTCGGGTGATGGGGTTGACTTCCCAAGCGACGATCTCGGCGGCCTCCAAGGTGGCGCGGAGGCGAGCTTCGCTTTCCCGGAGTGCGGCGGCGGCCCGGATGCGTTCCAGCACCCCGCCGCAGTGATCCGCCAGACCTTGGAGCGTGTGCAGATCGTCCCGCGTGAACGCGTTCGGCGTGTAGCTTTGCACGGACAAGACGCCCACCGATTCCCCCGTTCGACGGAGCGGGACAGCCATGATCGAAGCAGACGGGCGAGCTTTGTCGCCGAACATGATGGTGTCGGTGGAGCGCTCAAATGGCGGGGTGCGCAGGATCAGTTCCGGTCCATCCTTCATGATGCGGCGCATGCGGGCAGGAGGTTTGTCCGAGGTGAGGACCGACGAGACCTCGCAGCGCTGTCCATTTACGACATCGAAGTTCAGCACGGGCTGCACCTGGTCTTCTTGTGGCGAGTAAAGGTCCAGTGATCCGGAATCCCAATCCCACAGCCGGCCTGCCGTTTCAAAGATCGTCCTCGCGGCCTGTACCGGAGTGCTCGCCTCATTGAGGCTCAAGGCCAAATCCAACAGGGCTCCCCGCGTGGCCTCCGCCCGTTTGCGCTCGGTGATGTCGCGCGCCACGGCCACCAGGTACTCGCGGTCCAAGTGGACGCGGTGGACACGAACCTCGACCGGAAAAACCGAGCCGTCCTTGCGCCGATGGAGTCCCTCGAATTGCCCGAAGCCCACGCGCCGGATCTTGTCCAACGCTGCGCCCCAAGCTGCGCGGCTGGACGGGTCAAACGTGGTTTCGATCTCAAACGCGGTCAGCTTCAAGTACTCTGCGCGCGAATAGCCGTGGAACTGGCAGGCCTTCTCGTTGACGTCCAGGAAGCGGCCCGTGTCGGGATCCACCACCTCAATGGCGTCGGTCACTTGGTCCACCAGCGCCCGGAACAGGGCCAGGGCATTCTCCGCCCGTTTCCGCTCCCGTCGCCCCACGGCTTCGCGAAGTTCCCGCTCGACCGCTGGGACAAGGCGACGGAGATTATCCTTCATCAAATAATCGTTGGCCCCGGCCCGCATCGCCTCCACCGCCACATCCTCGCCCATCGTGCCGGAAACGAAGATGACCGGCACGTCAGCGTCATGTTCCCGAATGAGCTTCAGCGCGGCCATGCCGCTGAAACTCGGCATGGAGAAATCGCAAAGCACGAGTTCCCAACCGCCCTCGACCAGCGCCATGCCCAGCGTCGCCTGAGTGTCCACCCGCGTGAATTCCGCCTCCAGGCCACCCTTGCGCAATTCCCGCGCGAGCAAGAGCGCGTCGTCTTCGCAGTCTTCGACGGCCAGTACCTTCAGTCGCCTTTGCATGGAAGGTCCTTTGTCTCGGGCGGCGTTTCGTTGAGCAGCAGCCAGTAGAGTCCCAACTGCTGAACGGCGGTCATGAATTGATGGAAATCCACCGGCTTCCGCACGTAGCTGTTGGCGCCCAGGCTGTAGCTCTGAACCAGGTCCTGATCCTCGCGGGAAGACGTCAGCACCACGACGGGCAGGAATTTCGTGCGTGGGTGGGCACGCACCTGCCGCAAGACACCCAGTCCGTCCACTTTGGGCAGCTTGAGATCGAGCAGCATGACGGCGGGCAGGCAGGAGAGCCGCGGCCGCCCGCCCGTCTCCGTTCCCAGCAGCAGTCCGAGCGCCTCTTCGCCGTCGTGAGCGATCACGACTTGGTTCAGGATGTTGTTCTTCTTCAAGGCCCGAAGCGTCAGCTCGACGTCATCGCGGTTGTCCTCGACCAGCAAGATGATCTTGTCCGCCATATCGCTTTCCTTTCAATTCGGCTTTCTCATGCCAGAAACCTCATCGCAAGCTTCCCTTTGCGGTCACCAAAATGCAAAGGAAAACATCGCGTCAAGCCAAGCACCGCGTCCTGATCTCCGCAGCCCAGCCGGCCATCCGCCCCCGTGAACCCGCCGCGCTGATGGAGGGTCCGTTCGGCAAGCAAGGAGACGGTTGCGGCTTTGGTTTCACCGCTTGCGACTGCCGACGAGCGAGCAATCTCCCCAACCGGCTTACGTTTGTGTGCTTGCATGGTTTTGCTCGCTAGCCGCGCGGGGGGAGTGAGAAAAAGAACGTCGCGCCGCGATCGTTCTCGCCGACGGCCCACACTCGCCCCCCGTGCCGATGGATGATGCGTTGCACGGTCGCCAGGCCAACGCCGGTGCCGGGAAACTGCTCAACCGTGTGCAGGCGCTGGAACGCGCCAAACAGCTTGCCGGCGTACTGCATGTTGAATCCGGCCCCGTTGTCGCGCACGAAATACGCCCGCTGGCCGTCTTCGCTAGTCACGCCGAATTCGATGGTCGCCTTGGGGCGACGGGACGTGAACTTCCAGGCGTTGCTCAGTAAATTCTCGAGCGCGACTCGCAGAAAGCGGGCATCGCCGGTGACCGCCACGTCCGGCGTGATGACGAAGCGAACTTTGCGTTCCGGCTCCCGCCGCATCAGGTCGTTGGCGATTTCCTGGACGAGCCCGGAGAGATGAACTCGTTCCATCCGCATCTCGCCCCGGGTGACCCGGGACAGGTTCAACA
>CAYJNU010000158.1:0-15989 GCA_964371005.1 uncultured Verrucomicrobiota bacterium
GCCACCGCGAAATCCATGGACCAAATCACGCCCGCTCTGATCGGCATCGGCGTGGTGCTGGCGGCGGTGTTCGGACCGATGGCGTTCTTCGGTGGCTCGACCGGCGTGATCTACCGCCAGTTCTCCATCACCATCGCGTCGGCCATGTTGCTGTCGGTGCTGGTGGCGTTGATCCTGACGCCGGTCCTCTGCGCCACGATGCTCAAGCCCGTGCCCAAGGGCCATGAGCCGGCCGAAAGCGCGGTGTGGTTTCTGCGCCCGTTCTTCCTCTGGTTTGACCGCTTCTTCTTCCGGATGCGCGAGTGGTGCGTGAGACTGGTGGGACATGCCCTGACCCGGCGGTTGCGCTACGTGCTGGCGTTTGTCCTGATCGTTGGCGGCTTGGGCTTCCTGTTCCTGCGCATGCCTTCGTCGTTCCTGCCGGATGAGGATCAGGGCATCCTGATGTGCCAGATCATCATGCCCACGGGCTCGACGTTGGAACAAACCCAGGCCGTGGCCGATCAGGTCAAGACGCACTTCCTGGAAAAGGAGAACGAGGCGGTGGAATCGTGCATGACGATTGTCGGCATGAGCTTTGCCGGCCGGGCGCAGAACAACGGGATGGTGTTCGTGAAACTCAAGGATTGGAGCCTGCGGGACCGGAGCGATCTGCGCGTGAAGGCCATCGCGGGCCGGGCGATGATGGCTTTCGCTCAGATGCGCAATGCCATGGTGTTCGCGTTTCCGCCGCCGCCGGTTATCGAGCTGGGCACGGCGCGAGGGGTGGATTTCCAATTGGTGGACCGCGGGGGGCTGGGGCACGAGGCGCTCATGGCCGCGCGCAACCAATTCCTTGGCATGGCCGCGCAGGACCCGCGGCTGGTCCGCGTTCGCCCGAATGGCTTGGAAGACGTACCGCAATTCCGCGTGGACGTGGACTGGGAAAAAGCCGGCGCGCTGGGCGTGCCGATCAACTCCATCCACAGCGCGCTGTCGGCGGCGTTTGGCAGTGCCTACGTCAACAACTTCATCCAAGCCGGCCGGGTCAAACGCGTCTATGTGCAGGCGGATGCGTCGTATCGCCGGCTGCCGAGCGACCTGGACAAAGTCTATGTGCGCAACACCGCCGGCAAAATGGTGCCGTTCGCCTCATTCGCGTCCACGCGCTGGGCCACGGGCTCGCCTCGGCTGGAGCGCTTCAATGGTTTCTCCAGCCTGAACATCCAGGGCGAACCCGCCCCGGGCCGCAGCACAGGCGAGGCGATGCGCGCGTTCGAAGACATCGTCGCCAAACTGCCGCAGGGCATCGGCCACGATTACACCGGTGTGTCTTATCAGGAACGCATGGCTAGCACGCAAACCGCGCCGCTCTATGCCTTTTCGATCCTGGTGATCTTCCTCTGTCTGGCGGCCCTCTACGAAAGCTGGCCCATCCCCATTTCCATTCTCCTCGTGCTGCCGCTCGGTGTGCTCGGCGGGGTCATCGCCTCCACGCTGCGCGGGTTGCCCAACGACGTGTATTTCCAGATCGGCCTGCTAACCACGCTGGGGCTGACCACGAAGAACGCCATTCTCATCGTCCAATTCGCGAAAGCGCGCGTCGAGCAAGGCATGGGGTTGATCGAGGCGACGCTGGAAGGCACGCGCCTGCGCTTTCGGCCCATCGTGATGACCTCGCTGGCCTTCGGCATCGGCGTGTTACCGCTGGCGTTGGCGTCGGGCGCGGGCGCCGGCGCCATGACCGCCATTGGCACGTCAGTCTTGGGCGGCATGATCACCGGCACGGTGCTGGTGATTTTGTTCTCGCCGTTGTTCTTCGTGCTCGTCGAGAAAACCTTTGGCAAGCGCAAGCCACGGTCAGCAGCCAACCGCGCCGAAACCACTTCATCCGGGAGTCATTGAAATGAATAGACAGCTTATCCCACGCAATGAATCCAACGGAGTTCCCGTCAACGCGGCAGCGTCCTGGAGTGCGGCAGCCCTTTGCCGCTTTGGGAGCGCCGCACGGAAAAGCGCCGGAGGGCCGGCGCACTCCAAGACCTGGCGGCAAATCCACGAATTCTCTGCTCGAATGGGGCTGGTTACAGCGACGCTTGTTTTCGTGACTGGTTGCACGCTGACGCCGAAATACAGTCGCCCAGCCGCGCCCGTTCCCACCGCGTGGCCAACCGCCGCGGCTTACACGGACAGTCGCTCCGCCGTAAGCACGCCACAGGCTGCGGAATTGCGCTGGCAGGAGTTCTTCACCGATCCGAAGCTGCAACAAGCCATCGGCATCGCGCTGACGAACAACCGTGACCTGCGCCTGGCCGCCCTGAACGTCGAGCGCGCCCGCGCCATGTACGGCATCCAACGCGGGCAGTTGTTCCCAACGATTGACGCCGTTGGCAGCGGGAGTAAGTCACGTGTGCCTGCGGACCTTTCGAACACCGGCAAGCGCCACACCAACGAGCGCTACGACGCCAATTTCGGGGTCGCATCCTGGGAACTGGATCTGTTCGGCCGTATCCGCAGCTTGAAGGATGAAGCGCTGGAAACCTATTTGGCCACGGCAGAAGCGCGCCGCGGCGCGCAAATCCTGTTGGTGTCGTCGGTGGCTGAAGCCTATCTGGCCCTGGCCGCCGACCGCGAGAATCTGGCCCTGGCGGAAGCGACCCTGACGGCTCAGCAAAACAGCTTCAACCTGATCAAACGCCGGCACGAGCTTGGCCTCGTGACCGACCTGGACCTCAACCGCGCGCAAGCCCAGGTGGACGCTGCCCTTGGTGACACGGCTTTCTTCCGTCAGGTGGTGGCGCAGGACAACAACGCGTTGGACTTGTTGCTGGGTGTTTCGGTGCCGACCGAGCTTCTGCCGGCGGAACTGGACAACGTCTCTCCGCCGAAAGCAATCTCCGCCGGTGTGCCTTCCGGCGTGTTGCTGCGCCGACCGGATGTGCTCCAGACCGAGCACCAGCTCAAGGCGGCCAACGCCGACATCGGCGCGGCGCGCGCGGCGTTCTTCCCGCGCATTTCCCTGACCGCATCAATCGGCACGGCCAGCAGCGATCTTTCCGGTTTGTTCAAATCCGGCTCGGGCGCGTGGAGCTATGCGCCCCAGATTGTGATGCCGATCTTCGACACGCGCACCTGGTCGGCGCACAAGGCCGCCAAGGTGCAGCGCGAGATCGCCGTGACCCAATACGAGAAGGCCATCCAGAGCGCCTTCCGGGAAGTGGCCGATGCCCTGGCCGTACGCGGAACGGTGGACCAACGCGTGGCGGCGCAGCAATCGCTGGTCAAAGCCATCGCCGAGACACATCGCCTGTCCAGCTCGCGTTACGACAAGGGCATTGATAGCTACCTGAGCGTGCTGGATGCCCAACGCTCACTCTATGCGGCGCAGCAGGGATTGGTTTCGCTGCGTTTGGCCAAGCTGGCCAACAGCGTGCGGCTCTATGCCGTGCTGGGTGGGGGCTGGGACCTCGAAAACACCGGCGATCCGGTGGGTGCGGCCGGCGACAAATACAGTTGCCTGCCGCCGCCCAAAACCGAATGACACGGGCATGCGCACTGCCGTTTCCAACAAGGCAGAGCAAACACGGCGGGAGATTCTGGACGCCGCCCTCCGGCAGTTTGCCGAGCGGGGCTATGCCGGCGCGAGCATTCAAGCCATCGCCAGCGCCGCGCATGTGACCAAGCCGGCGATGTATTACCATTTCGGCAGCAAAGCGGGGTTGTTTGAGGCGGTTGCCGAAAGAACGGACCACGAACTGATGACGTCGATTCGCCAGGTCGCCGCGGAGGCGACAGACTTGCGCCGCCGACTCGTTGGCATCTGCGCCGCGATTTTCCGCTGTGGACGAGTTCGCCCGGAAGTGCTGGTCCTGGCCGCCCAGTTCACGCGAATCTCCGGCAAAGAGTTGCCGCCGCAAGCGCATGGCCGGGAGAAAACCGAGCGCCTTCTGGGCGTTCTCCAACAGGTCATGGAGCAAGGGTTGGGCGATGGAACGCTGCGGGCGGAATTCAACAGCAGGCAATTGGCCTTTGGATTTCTCGGCATGATCCATTTCCACATTGTCCTGAGCCCGTCAGCCTCCGGGCACCCTCTGAATTGGGACCGGGCCGAACAGGCGGTGTCCCTGTTTCTGAAGGGCGCGGCGGTGGATGCGGCAGGGTCGGGACGCCAGTCAAGAAGGCCTCGAAACGGAAGCGCCAGTCGAAGTGGATGTCACGGCGCCGAGCATGAGCCAACTTCCCGAACGGGGATTGCCTGCGCCAAGACGTGACATCGCACCTTCCGTCCTGTCTAATCGGCGTGGATACTCTCTTGGCCGAACCAGACGTGGCAGAACCGACAACAATTCGAGCCGGGCTGGAAGCGGTGGCGCCGGAGTTCGCGGAACTCTACGAGGCGCACAGCCGCCAGATTTTCTATCTCTGCCTCCGCCTCCTCAGCGACCCGACCAAGGCCGAGGACGCCACCCACGACGTGTTCCTCAAGGTTTGGCGCAAGCTCGACCAGTTCCGCGGCGATTCCTCGATCCGCACCTGGATTTATCAGATTGCGCTGAACCATTGCCGCAACCTCCGCCAATCTTGGAGCGAGCGTCACATCCAGACGGTCGAAGAGGAGACCATGCTGGACACAGCGGGCGCCGGAGAAGATTCGCCGCTCCGCGCGCTGGAACTCAAGGAACTCGGCGAACGCATCCAAACCACGCTGGACCGGCTGACCGCCGAATACCGCCTCCTGCTCCTGCTCGTGGCTGACGAGGAACTCAGCTACGACGACATCGCCACGCTGACGGCTCAAACCGAGGGCGCCGTGCGTGGCAAGTTGCATCGCGCCCGCAAAGCCTTCGCCACCGAATTCGCCAAGACTGCCTAACCCGCTCCCCCGCATGAAACCGCAATCCAGCAAGCTTCAACAGCAGCAGAAAGAAGAAACCGTCGCGGCACAACACCTGGAGCAGCAAGCAGTGGCGCGTGACTTCGCCACGGTGGAGGAAATGCTCCGCTTCGACGCCCTTCAGAACCCGGTACCGGAGTCGGTGAAAACGCGGTTGACGGAATCCGTCCAAAAAGAGCCGCGCGCGGAAAAACCGCGCTCGTGGTGGCGGAGGTTGCTGCCAGAGTGAGCGTCGTTTGGGTTGGAGCTTGTCCGCCCGACGCTCTATCCTCCCGCCGTCATGAATTTCGCCCAGGAAATCGAGACGCTCATTCGCGCCCGCTACCCGATCCTCTACATCCTGTCGAGCGAGGAAGCCCGCGCCCATCAGTCGCTCCTCCAGGTCGCCCAGAAGCGGCAGAAGAAAGTCTTCGAGTGGAGCTGCACCACCGGCATCCAGCCTGCCGGAACGTCCATTCAATCCCAGAAATATCGCAACGCCCCGAGCAAGGATCCGCTGATGGCGTTGGATCAGGTGATTGACCAAGTGGAGCCCGCGATTTTCGTCTTCAAGGATTTCCATCCATTCCTGACGAAGAACAACTTCGCGGTCGTCCGCAAGCTCAAGGAAATCGCCCTGCACCTGAAGAACAGCCACAAGACCATCATCCTCATCGCGCCCGTGCTGGAAATCCCGACCGAGCTGGAGAAGGAAATCACGGTCCTCACGCACCCGCTACCCACACGCGACGAACTCTCGGAACTGCTCGACCGGATCATCGAGGACGTAAAGAAGTTTCCCCAGGTTCGGATTGAACTGGATGAGGCGGGCCGCGACCGGTTGCTGCAAGCGGCGCTGGGTTTGACGGTGGCCGAGGCGGAGAACGTCTTCGCCAGGATTCTGGTTCAAGAGGAACGGCTCTCTGCGGAGGACGTGAATGAGGTCTTCGCCGAGAAGCAGCAGATCATCCGCAAGAACGGCTTGCTGGAGTACTACGCCACGGACGAAACCTTCGCCCACGTCGGCGGCTTGGCGGCACTCAAGGATTGGTTGCAGAAACGCGCGGCGGCACTGACGAGCCAGGCGCGCGCCTTCGGCCTGCCCGCGCCCAAAGGCATCCTCCTGCTCGGCGTGCAAGGCTGCGGCAAGAGCCTGTGCGCGAAGGCGGTCTCGAGCCTTTGGCAACTTCCCCTGCTCCGTTTCGACATGGGACGCATGTTCGGTAGTTTCGTGGGGTCATCCGAGGAAAACATCCGCCGCGCCATCGCTGTCGCCGAGTCCGTCGCCCCAGCCATCTTGTGGGTGGATGAAATCGAGAAGGCCCTCTCTGGCTCGCAAGGTTCAGGCTCATCCGACGGCGGCACGACGGCTCGGGTGTTCGGCACGTTCCTGACCTGGCTTTCCGAAAAGACGGCACCCGTCTTTGTCGTGGCCACCGCTAACGACATTTCACAACTCCCACCCGAGCTGCTCCGCAAGGGCCGCCTCGACGAGATTTTCTTCGTGGACCTGCCGGACGAAGGTGAACGCGCCGAGGTCTTCCAGATTCACATCGCCAAACGCGGACGCGACGCCGCGCATTTCGACATCCCCGCGCTGGCGGCGGCAAGCGAGGGTTTCAGCGGCGCCGAAATCGAGGAAGCGTTGATCAGCGGGCTGTACGACGCCTTTTCCACTCAGGAAGAACTGAGCACCGCCCTCGTGCTGGAAGCGCTGCGCCAGACGGTGCCGCTCTCCCGTACCATGGACGAGCAGATCAACCGCTTGCGGGCTTGGGCGAACGGCCGCGCCCGCAACGCCAGTGGACGGAAGCCAGTTTCATAGCGGTGACGGCAGTAACGGTGTTTAGCGGGCAAGGGAAAAGTCGTTTGGATTCGCAAACAAGTTCATGGGATTTCCTTTCCTGCAAGGACCAGGGGCGCATCACAACAGATCGGCTTCCAACGGCGACACTCCGGGTTGGAGTGCCCAGCGTGTGGGCGGGACCGAGTGGTTCCCCTTGTCGTCCTTCGCCAGTGCGAGAACGAAGGTCGGATTGGGCATCATCATCGCGGATTGCATCTGTGCCTCAGAGGGCAGTTCGATCTCGCAGAAATCCCTGTCCAGGAGGAAGGCTGTGCCGTCCTCGTCCACGTCCAGCTTCCCGTCCTTGACGAATCCGCCGGACCAATCGTGCTTGTCCCAGTCGTAGGTGGCCAGAGTGATCAACTGCCACGGGCCGTTCGGCAGGTCCTCAACCGGCGCGCAGTCTTGGTCGCCGAAACCCGCACCATCCAGTTCGAACCGCTGGTTCGGGACGGTTATGCGCAATTCGACGGCCGTCCGGCGCGCCTCCTGCCAGTCCAGCGCCGCGATCTTCTTTTGGATGAAGCTTCCAATGATTGCCGAAAGCACGGCGTCCACTCCGGGTGCGACCTGGATCAGGTGCGACTGGCGCACCATCGCCGCCACGCGTTTGGCGAGATCGCCAAGCCCCTTCTCCACTTCTGCTTTCAATTGCTTCGTCTCCGCGTCAGTCAACTTCAGATTCGAGACGTCCGGCAACGGCGTGTTCTTCGCAACCATTCCGCACGCAATCAGAAACTCCGCCGCGCAATAACGCGCCGCCGCGTAATCAATCTTGTCCGGCAAATCGGACATGAATCCCGCAAAGCCGCTCAAGCGCCCGCCCGGCAGATCAATCTTCTCGCCGCCCGCGCCGATGGTCTCTCCCGCCGCGTTCTTCTTCTCCTTCAGGTTCTTGAACGGCGCGATGGCCACAAGCTGGGCGTTCTCCAACTTCCCCTCCAATCCGAGAATGAGGTCAACGGCCACGAAGTTGAGCAGTTGCAGCCACAGCTTTGCGTCCGGGTCCTGCTCCCACTTTTTCGCGCTCACAAATGCGTCTGCCTTGCCTCGCAACAAATCGTAAGTCGGCCGCTCTTCGTGGATGGCGCGCTCCAACTCGCCGCCCAGTGACAAGGGGCCGGGCGGGATCACGTCGTTGCTGTCGGACCTGTCCAATTGCCCCTGGCAGAAACCAACCAACGACTCGAAAGCCGCATGCGTGGCGGTGTTGCCCAACGTGCCCGCGAGCGACGCGCGAATCGAGTCGCGCAAATCAAACCGGTGGCGCACCTGGAAAATCTTGTCCCCCTCGTTCACGCGGCTTTGGTTGCTCAACGCGCCAACCAGCGCGCCCGCTTGCGGCAACAGCCGGTCAAGTGAACCGCACCGGCGCAGATCGAAACCGTCCAGACTTCCGAAAAGGTTCGGCGACTCCAACATCCAGCGCCGTTGGACGGGGACGAAGAACGACGGCATCGTCTCCGACACGAACGGGTCCACAAACACAATGACCCGCTGCACGACCGCACCCGGCGTTTCCGCCCGAGTGTAACCGTCAATGAATGACGCCATGCGGAACGCTTCGCGGATCGGTTCGTTGTTGAACGTGCCGCCGTCCACGAAGCTGAACGGGTGCGTTTCCTGTCCGTTGAAGTCTGATTTCTTTTTCGGCATTGGCCGGCCAAAAGTGCGGCACCACAAGTCCGGGCCGTACTCGAATGCCTTGCGCGACAGCACCACCGGTTCGAAGGCAAACGGGAATCCGCCGGAAGCGATGGCCGTGGCCGCAATCTGCGCCCACGCCTGCGGCTGGTTCAAATCACCGATCAACCCCTTTCGCTCCGCCCCATCGTGGAACAAACACCAGCGGTCCGGAAAGCGATCATCGGTCGGGTCGGTCTGCTTGATGAAGTTGAGGTCGAACACGCGCACATCGGTGTGGGTGTGCGAGCGCATGCCATCATTCAACCCGACGAAGCCCACTTCGCTGCCCGGGAACTCGGCCCGCGCGTCGGCCACCATTGCCGTCAAGTTCGCCAGCGTGCAGGCATAGAGGACGCGGTCGGCGAGCAGTCGCCGGCGGTCAAAACGAATGCCGCTGCCCTGCCACTGGACCAAGTGACGGCGCGCGATGTCGTCCACCGCCGCGCGATCTAGCAGCGAAGCCTTGAATCGCAACGGGCCGTTCTCGTCGGTGGGCAGCAAATTCCCGAGCTTGATCTCGTCCGTCCACAACAGCTCCTGCGAATCCTGCACGACTTGGGCGGCGATCACATCTTCGCGTGCCTGAGGCGCGAGTTGATTGAAGACGTTGCCGAACTCGGTCTGAAGCTTGGCGACGGCGTCCGCTTTCTGCTTGTCCGTTTGAAAAAGCAGGTAGCGAAGCATCGCTCCAAGCGACAGGGCTCCCGCGCTCGCGCCGCTGAAGACATCCACAACGACCTTATCGTAAGGCTGGCCGGCGCGGTCGCGGCCATAGACGACGAGGAGTTTCAGGGCCTGGGCGAGGGCGCTGCCGCAAAACGTGCCGAGCGACACGCCGCCGCCCATGGCGAATCCGACGCGAAGTGAGGTGGGCATGGGCTTAATCTCCTTGAATTGTGTCGTGGACTGGCGGTTCTATGGCACGTCCTCCTCGACGACGATTATGCCAGCCTTCCCGCCGCTTGGGAGTTTGTGTTCATAGTATTCCTTGATCTTCCCGGTTCGCTTTATGACGGCGGTGGTGACGTCCCGAATCGCATCAAGAAATTCGGCTTTGTTGTCGTTCACAGGAAGAGGGAACGGGTAGTCCTTCTCTGTTCTCATAGTGGTCTAGTTGGGTTGGAGGGCCTTGAGCTTCTCCCTGTACTGTTTGACTTTCTCGATATCTCGCGGGCTGCGCCGGTCTCTGGCAACCCCTTTGAGCTGTTCGATCTTCTTGTCCACAGAGAGATCATTGAAGCCATTCAGGTTGAGGAAGAGTCTTGCATCCACAGCGGCCTGCCCCGCGTCGTTCAGTTTCGATTCCGGCAAAGCGTCTATCAGATCCGAAACTTCCGTGGCAAGGTCTCTTCCCTCAGCCCGAAGCTTCGCCAGGTCCGCCGAAGCCGACAGGCCGGCCGCCTTCATGAGGTTCTGCTGTACTTCGCTGTTCTTCGCAGCGAGCGTTTCCGCCGCCGCTCCCGTGGCGAATGATTGTTTGATGCGAACGCCGCCCAACGTGCTGAAGTCGGTTGTGACAGAATTTGTCTTTCCCGCCGTATTGATGTGAATGTCCGCATAAACCGATCGGACTTCTTGCGCCGGGTCGGGAACCGGAATCACGGCGGCCTCTTCGCGGCGATATCCGAGCAGGAGATTGGGCGGCATGGACTGCTCTCCCACTGAAAGGTTCAAACCGTACGTAGTGGCGGTAAGGAAGATGAGCGGCGCCTCGTCCTTGATGCTTGTGCGGACGCGGTTCTCCCTATTGCCGCCAGCGGCAATTTTCGCGGCCTCACCAGTCGCAAATGTCTGTTTGATCGAGTGTCCGCTGAACCACGTCATGTCCGCGTCCATGCCGCCATAGACCGAGTGGGCTTCGCCGTTGGTCTTGCGCGGAACGATGGCCCCCTCGTAACGCTCGAAGCTGAACGAGACTTTATTCGGCAACTGCGCGGTGCCGGAAACATCCAGCCCGACGGAACTGTGTGTGACAAAGACCAGACGATCCTTGCAGCCTGCCGTCAGGCAAACGGCTGCGGCCAACAGAGGGATGATTGTTTTTCTCATGGTTTTCCGTGTGCGTTGTTTTGATTTGGATTGTTGGGGGCGGACGCCTCCACGCGCAGCGCGAATAAGTCAAAGCCCGGCCAGCGTGGTGCGTCTTGATCGAAGTCCAGGCGGATATTCTCGTCCAGCACGGACGCCTGCTGCCGTCCGTCCAGGACCAAACCCAGGCTGGTGTCGTGGCGGCCGAGGCTGGCGCCCAATCCGGCGAGCGCTTTGCCGGTGACGATCGCGTAGTGACGCGCCGGCGCCGCGACGCTACGCATCTGCAAATGGCCGAGCGCCCACAGGTTGTTGGTGTCGCCGCCGGTGCGCACTCCGGGCGCAACTGCGGGACCTTTAAGACCGGCCGTCGCATTCGTGTCCACCACTGCCAGTCGCTGGCGATTCAGGCAGCCGAAGGTGAAACCAAAATGATCGCGCCCGATTTCCAGGCATAATCCTGGGATGCGGACGCCAGTGGTGACCGCAGCCCAATTGGAATTGGTGCCTGCGGACTGATTCTCCAATCGCAACTGACCGAAGCCCCAGAGATGTTCCACACCGCTCCGACGGTCGTCATAGTGAACCGCACAACCACTCATGCCTTGTGCCAGAATCAAGGTGGCCGCAAGCACCCACCAGAACGGCCCATTGTCCTGATGGGATGCCATCGAACTGACTTTCTTAGTGACGCTCCACGGTTCAGGGAACATTGCTTTCGCGTCGGGTGAATTTCGCACTGAATATTGCCCGCCGAGACCTCGTGTCAAATTCCTTTGTGGGTTTCGTCGGATCGATTCGTCTGTATCCGTTCTCCCTGAAACGCGGACCCGCTCGGCCTTTCCGACCCAAATGCGGCAGGCGCAACCGGGCGCGGCACTCGAGGAAAAAGGCACCAGCAGGCGACCGATTCCTCGACCCTCCACCCCCCTCTTCCGCTGGCATCTCATCCGGCCTTCGACGACCTTCCCCCCATCCGGCGCAGAGAAGGAAATCAAGGCGTTGAATCACCAGTGCCTTGGCGAGAACAACGCCATCGCTTCGAGGCGCATCGGGCGCGAGCTGAGGCACGGGTGCCACACTATTGGACCACCACCCGCAGCAGTCTTCCTGCAGTTTCGACCGCGGTTCACATGCTTATCGGTTGTTAGCAGGGTGGCCTTCCAATTGCTTGTATCTGGTCAACTGGCACTCGCGTGTACCAATAAGATGCAACTGATCAACAAAACCAGTATCCGGAGCGCGGTTCTTGGACTGATTCTCGCGGCCGCGATCATCGAATTTGGACGGACGACCTTGGGAACGTTCTGCGTTGTGGACGGCGAAAGCATGTGCCCCACCCTTAACCCCGGTGACGTCGTCCAAGCCAGGATTTCGTATGTGAAGGCTCGTGGAGACGTGGTGATCATCACCGACGACAGCGGCAGCAACGCGGTCAAACGTATCGTTGGTCTGCCCGGAGAAGCGGTGTCCGTTTACAAAGGCCATGTATATGTCAATGGCCAGCAATTGCTTGAGCCGTATCTGGATCAAGATGCATGCACTTTTAAGAACAACCAAAAGAACGAACCGGTCGCGGTCTGGCATTTGGACGCGGACCAGTACTTCGTTATGGGAGACAATCGTTGCGGAAGCTGCGACAGCCGCCATTACGGCCCCCTGCGGCGGAGTGAGATTCATGGAGTCGTTGGTCTCCCGAAGAATGCTCCCGAACCTGCTTTTCTCGAGATCATGCTTTCGGAATCGGGGGAAGTAATCCACAAGAAGCACTACCGCCAGACTTCGCCCCGAACTCGCCCCCCCCTGGCACGCGATACATCGCGAATCAAACTCCTATCATCTTCGGCAGCGACTGGTCGTTAGCGAGATCGAGGCCGGCCTCCCTCGTCCCAAGCTGCATTCCAAAGAGTTGAGGTTGACGCAGCGCTGGTTTCCGCCCCGACGTGCGCAGAACCCGACGTGCGCGCCGGTTTGGAGTCTCACGCACTGGACCGACACGCACGTCAGACTTTGCCTGAACACTCACCGGAGAACTTTACTTTGCCGGCCACCGCGGGGAGACTGCAGGGCAAATGCGAGCCGATGAATGAGTGAAGTCGTTGTCAAGACCCTGACCCGGCGAGGCGCGGACTTGGATCGTTTCCTGCGCCTCAGCTATTCCATCTACCAACAGAATCCGCGCTGGGTCGCTCCACTCTTGAGTGACCTGAAGAAGGTCGTCACGGACGGGAATCCGCTCTTCGAGCACGCGGAGATGCAGTTGTGGATCGCCGAACGTGACGGTCGCGCTGTGGGCCGCATCGCCGGCTTGGTGGATCGGCATTTCAACGATTATCATCGCGAACAGTGCGCGTCTTTCGGCTACTTCGAGTCGGTGAATGATCGGGCGGTCAGCCAGCGGCTCTTCGCCGTAGCCTCAGATTGGGCACGCAGCCGCGGGATGAAGCGCCTGCTGGGCCCGCTGAATCCCACCACGAATGACGAGAGCGGCTTGCTCATTCATGGGTTTGATACGTCACCCATGTTCATGATGCCGTACAACCCACCGTACTACGGGAACCTCATCGCGGAGGAAGGGTTCACCAAGGCCAAAGACCTGTTCGCCTACATCTTCGACCTCTCCAACTCGCCGAAAGAAAGACTCGAGCGAATCTCTCGCAAGTTCAAAGAGCGCCATCCGAACCTGACCATCGTCCCGGTCAATCGGCGCAACCTGGACCAATCGCTCGCCCAGGTGAAGGAGGTTTACAACGAAGCGTGGAAGGAAAACTGGGGGTTCGTCCCCATGACCGATGCCGAAGTGAACTTCATGGCGACCCGGCTGAAGCCGCTGCTGACCGAGGGACTGGCCTTTATCACCACGAATGCCCACGAACCAGTGGGTTTCCTGCTCACCATGGCCGACTTCAACCAAGCCTTCAAGCCGCTCAAGGGGCGAATGCTCACGCCGGGCATCCTGGGTTTCCTGCCCTACTGGCTCGGCTGGAAAGTCCCGGATGCCTGCCGCGTGGTCACGCTCGGCGTCAAGGCTGGCTACCGCGGACGGGGCATCGAGACCGCCATGATGGCGGAAGGCATGCGCACGTGTTTCAAGCTCGGCTTTCGCTCGGTCGAGGCTTCGTGGATTCTGGAGGATAACGCCGCGGTGCAGCGCGTCATCGAGTTGTTCGGCGGCAAACCCTACAAGACCTACCGCATCTACGAACGGTCGCTCTGAGGCTTACATTCAGACTGCTTCTTCCCTCCGCCAGCGCTGCTTCGGCTGGCCGGTCAAAACGAGCGTAGAGCCAATCTCCCAACGGTATCAGAACGGAAGCGGCCACGATACCCGCCACAACATCCACGACGTAATGGTAACGGCAGTAAACCGTGGACAAGCACAACAACACGACCATGGTCAAGTGAAGCCAACGGATCCGCCGGAGATAGCGGAATGAGAAACAGAGCGTGGTGATTGCCACCGCGACGTGGCTGCTAGGGAACGCCGCCCCCGCCGCTTCGAAGTGGTCGTAAATCCAACCCATGATCTGGCAGAACGGCCCCGCCAGAACGGCGGCAGGGAATTCCGGAATCCCCTCGGGCTGCACCGACGCCGGCAGCGTGTATCCGTTGATCGTTCGGTGGAAAATGCGTGGTCCTATGACCGGGGTGAAGATGTAGATGAGGTAGCAAACGTAAAACACGAACGAAACCACCGACACGTAGTGGAAGAACTGGCGGCGGTCTCGTAGAAAAAGTGCGAGCCCGACGCCCGCGATCATCACGTAGTACGAGAAATACGACACGTAAAGCAGCTCGCTCACCGGCCAGTACGGCAGGCTCTGCATGAACGTCAGGCTGGGCTGCGCGCCGAAGATCAAGTCGTCCAACCGGATGAAGTGAGGGTCGAGGTAATCCGACACGAACATGTGGTTCAGTTCGCCGGTTTCACGATAGAAACCGGCGTAAAGAAGCACGGGATAAAAGTGTCGCAGGAAGTCCAATACCCGGTTCGCCGGATTCCGGGCATTGGCCTGGATCAGCCCATGCGCCAGAACCAGGCATGCCACGTGCGCCGCGAGCAGCCAAGGCCAGTGAGGAACAGCCGTCCCGTGGAAAAGGAGAATCAGCACCGCCACGACGGCCAGATAGCCCTGCGTGGCGTAATCAACGAAGACGTAGTGCTTCATCCGCCTGCAGGATACATTCCGAGGTGCTTGGGCTCAATCCTTCACCGCAGTCCGCGCTTCCAGGCAAAGCGCGCCGAGCGCCGCATGCACGATCCTTCCAGCCTTCGGCCCGCAAGAATTCACTTCGCCATACACATGACCCTTGGCACCGTAGAGGTAGGGCGGTTTCACGTCCCATTCGCTTTTGGGAATCAGGTAGCCCAACTCGTCGTTGGCGAGGCCGATGACGAACTTGACGCGCCCAGGCATGAGCTCGCGCAGTGGCGGCACTTCGACCGGCGCGATGTCGAAGTCAGCGCCTTCAGGATGCTCGATGCCGCCGTTGATGATCTCCGGGTAAATCTCGCCCGGCACACAGGCGATGCTCGCCTCGCCCACCGTCACCAGCGCCACTTCCGTGCGCATCGTGCTCCAGCGCACATGGCCCCGGTCAATCAGCCCCAGATAGGCTGCCGCGAGGAAGCCCTTGTTCTCGACCGGCATTTCGATGGCGCGGGCGTAGATGCCGATGGATGCGGAGGTGGTCGGTGCCGCATTCGCTTCGGCAAGTTTCGGCAGGATGGCCGCGGCGAGCCGGTGGGCGACGGCGCGGGACTTCTCATGGCTGGGCTCTTTGAAGTCCTTCTCCAGATACGGATCGCGCACGGTGACGGTCGGGTGGGTGGTCATCAATCCGCCGACCGCCCCGTTGACGTAAAGGTGAATGCCGCCCAGACCTTTCGCGGATTCCTTGCCCTCCTGCGAGAAGCCGCGCTCCAGCGTGTCGCGCAGATAACCGCAGAAGTCCGCCGTGATTTCGGTATTCTTGCCCCACGGCGTTTCCGGGTGATTCGCCCAGCCGACAATCGTCCCGATGGTCGCCCCGTTGCTCGGACTCGTGAAATGCATCACGCGGACATCAGGATCAAAGACAATCGGCTTGCGCGTGTCCGCCACCAGCCCGTCGGGCGACATCGGAATCTCGTGGAAAGCCACCCGGGCAGGTTGCAACGCCGCAACCGCGTCGCCCAGCGCCTTGGCGGCGGCTGCGATGACCTGCTGGCGATACTGCGGGTCCACGCCGGTGTGCAGGAAGTCCGGACCCCACAACCCCATCAGGTCGGGCGTGGAGTGGTTGTGCATCGAGCAGACGATGGCGTAATCCAGCTTCCACTCAGCGGCACAAGCGCGGCGCACCGCGACGACGTCATCGTGAAAGAAACCGATGGCGTCCAACCCCACAATTCCCACCCGCGAATGTCCGTCATCCAGCACGCAGGCAATCGCCCAGAGGTCATCGTGGATGGCGGTGGCGGCGCGGTTCTGACTGAAACCGGCTACCCAGACCGGGCGCTTGGGATCGGAGAGATCGGGATTGATCTTCACCCGCCCAAACCCGACTTGCAGCGGGCGCGGCTCGGCCTCGGGC
>CAYJNU010000159.1:0-15952 GCA_964371005.1 uncultured Verrucomicrobiota bacterium
GCCCCACTCCGGAAGTGGCTCAGTGAACGCGGAACGCGCCTTGAATCCGGCAGGGGGGCGTGAGGCGCTGGCTCTCGGCTGGCATCGCGTGAATCCTCCGCACGATGTCCATGCCTTTGATCACACGTCCGAACGCCGCGAAGCCTTGCCCGTCTGGGTTGCGGCGACCGCCGAAATCCAGCTCTGGTTGATCGCCGATGCAGATGGAGAAACTGTCTTGCGCCGTGTCCGGGCCGTCCCGCGCCATGCTCAACGTGCCATCGAGATGCTTGAGCCCTGTATCGCGCGTGCGCTCCAGCGGAATGGGTGGGAAGAACTCAGCCTCGCGCGTCGGATCTGCCAGCACCTGGACGACTTGAATCTTCACGTGGTTCGTCGGCTGATTGTCCAGCGTCACGGCTCGAAAAAACTCGCCGTTGCGGTAGAAGCCTTCGAGGACGTAGCGCAGGAAATTCGTCACGGTGATCGGCGCAGCCTTCGCATCGAGTTCCACCTCGATATCACCCAAGGCGGTCACGAACTGAACACGCGGTTGGTCCGTGACGGGGGCCTCGCGCCAGCGAAAGCGCGGTGACTTGGCCGGGTCAAAACCGGCGAGATGCAGACGCTCGCTCGCTGGTCGCTCCATTGGCTTCCGGTAGCGCCAATCCACTTCGCCGAGCACCTCCGCGCACAGGGCCGCCAATGGCGGGTCGTATTCCTGCAACTCAGCGCGGGTGTTGACGTGGTTGTGCTGGGCATCGTTCTGGCGGTTGTCGTCGAACCAATCCTGCACGGCCTCGGCCCAATACTCGTCCATGTCCGTAATCGCATACGTGCCTGGAAACAAACCGGCGGCCTTGGCGCGGCGGTACAACTCGCGCAACCGCGGCACGAACATGGGGTCCACCGCGGGCATCCCGATCTGGGCAATGGCGTGGCCAAACTCGTGGATGAGAATGTTCTCGGTGCAGTAGGGGTCACCGGGAAAGGCGAGCAGATTCTCTTCGGCGCAACTGGTGAGGTCTCCGCCCAGGCCGCGGGCTCGGCGATCCCAAAACACCTTGGGCGACATGTTCGCCTGCTCCGGGATATCGGTGGTGTACTCGTTGTAGGCCATCACCACCAGTCGGCCGCCATTCGTGGCCATGGCGCGCAGGATTTCCGGTCGATGCGATAGCATGTGCGTCAGAATCCAGCGCGCTTCGAGCATCGCGTAGTCGGACACATTCCCCGAGCCCAATACCGGATAGCCTTCGGCATCGACGTACTTTTGGTAGAAAGGGCCGAGCTTGAAAGAACCCCGCAGTGCCTCCGGCACCGGCCCTGCCTTGGGTGTCGCAGCGGCCATGGTGGAGCGATGGGACGTGGAACAGCCCAGCAGGCCGGTGGCGAGGGCCAGAGCGCTGCAGGCCAGGGTCAGAAATCGTGTTGGGTTCGGGCGCATGGAATTCAATTAAGCGATGGTTCAGCGGGTTTTCAACCGCAGAAGCGTGAGTGACTGCGGCGCGAATTCGTGGCTGATGCCGGCCACATCAAGCTTCAGGGCACGAACGACGGGCGCGACCTTCGCGGGCTCGTCGAGACTGTTGTTGTCCGAAAGCTGCGCCGAGGTCAGCACCGTGACGCTGGCTTCCGGCACAATGCGATCCGTGCCTTGAAAGTTTAGCTTCGCCGGCACCGATTCCGCACCCAGATTGATCGCCTTCACGATGACATCGCCGGTAGCTACCTCGCTGCCGGCTACCGCAAAGAAGTTCTGCGGCTCGGGGGCGATGGCGTCATGGATCAGCGCGCCGTCGAGATAACAGCGGATGCGGCGGCCCGCCAACTTCACCTTGATGTCATACCAACGATCCGTCTCGATCTTGCCCGCGACCGGTGTGCCGACGGGCGTTTGATTGAACTCGATCGCGTGTTGCGTGTTGCCCCAGCCGCCGAGATTCCACCAGTACTGCTCTTGGCCCGCCCGCCCGAACACAATGAGAAAGCCCTCGCCGCCGCTCAGTTTACGCGCTTTCAAGGAGAAGGTGTAGTCGGACCATTCCTCGTGGCCAAAGTAACTCAAGCCCTGCCCGCGTTGGCCTTGCCGATACACACCCTCCGCAACCGACCAGCGTCCGTTGCGGGTCTGCCATCCTTCAGAATTGCTGCTGAAGTCGGAGGCATAGACCCGTTCTCCGCCGCGTTCGACCCGCACGTCTTTGAACTCCGCCGAGGCGTCCCACGTGCCCACCCCGATTTGGCCGCGGACCACCGCGGGTTTTGCGGCAGGGAAACTCACCTCCGTTTGCAGACAATGATCCGGCCGGTTCGCCCCGAAGACTTTCCAGAGGTGATAGGACACCGTGCCGAACGCGCGCGTGCCGTCGAGGTAAATCATCGCGTGCCACGGCGGTGGGGCACCGGTGAGTTCCGTGCGGCCATCGACGTGCCCCAGCAACGGAGCGTAGGAAACCATGCACACGACATCGGCGTTCCGTTCGCAGCCCATCAGGAAGACGCCTTCAGACAACGCCGCGCGCAGATTGCCGCGCAGCGGGCCGGCTTCACCAGTTGTTACGGCCAGTTCGCCGAGGTAAAGCGGGGGGAGGGAACGGTCGCGATCATCGTATTGGTGAAAGCGGGTCGCGAACCAACGTGGCGAGTTGTAGTAGTGCTGATCTTCGATGTCGAACTGCGCGTGGCTCATGGATTCGCGGCTGGTCCAGGACAAATCGGCCAGATAGGTCAGTTCGGGATACTTCGCCTTCATCGCATCGTGGACGAAGCAATAGCGTTCCTCGAATGCCGGGCCCTGGTTCTCGTTGCCGATCTCGACCAGCTTCAAGTTAAACGGCTGTTCATGGCCGGCCTGTGCCCGGAGAGCGCCCCACTTCGAGTCGGCCGGGCCGTTGGCGTATTCCACCACGTCCAGGGAATTGTCTCGCACCCAGCCCATTTCGGCTATCGGCACATTCTCGCGCTCACGGAAGATGCAGGTCTGACCGCAGAAGCCGACATAGAGCGGCTCGGCGCCGAGGTCTTCGCAGAATTGAAAATACTCAAACAAACCCATCCCTTGTGTGCGTCGGTGGTTCCACGGCCCCCAACGCTCCTGACGCTCGGCCAATGGTCCAACGGTGAGCTTCCAATTGTAAGCGGTTTCCACCGTGCCGGCCTCCACCACGCAGCCGCCGGGGAAGCGAACAAACCCGGGTTTCAAGTCGGCGATCATTTGCGCAATGTCGGCCCGTAAACCATTCGGACGATTCTTCCAGGTCGCCTTGGGAAACAGCGAAACGAAGTCGAGCCACACTCGCCCGGTGCTCCCGACTCGAATCACGAGCCGCGCATGGGAATCCGTTTTGGTCGCGGTCAAGGTGCGCTCGAAGCGTTGCCAGGTGGCGGAGAGGCTTTCAATGCGCGCTTCATCCGAGCAAGCTTTGCCGCTGGCGTCTTCCAGGTGGACGAGGAGCGGCCCCAGGAATTCGCGGCCTCGCGTGTAAAGCGAGAGGGCGTAGGGCGTACCTTTTTGAACCCCAATTCCGAAGAAGCCCTCGTTGGCCACGGAGAGGTTGCCGTTCGTGACAACGGTGGCTTCGATCCGCAGGCAGGAGGCCGATTGGGGCGTGATGCCGCCGCTGGTTTCCAGGTGCATCGCGCCTTGGGCCGCGCCGGCTTGAATCAGCGACCAGAACGGAACGCCGTTGGTCGTGTAACCGTAGCGCGAGAATCCCGAGTCAAAGCCTTGCTCATCGCGCCAGCGTCCGTCGCGAAAGCGGTAGCCCTCGGGTGGACGCGAGTCCTCAAAGGCGCGGTTGCGGATGAGTTCGGCGTAGAGCCCGCCATCCACGCCGTGATTGATCTCTTCGAGGAAGATGCCGTAAAGGCGCGGGTTGATGGCCGGGCCGGGGTGGGCGGCGTCGATCGCGATCACGGCGCTATCGGCCACGAGATTCGTGCTGGCGACCGAAAGACATAACGCAGCCAATGCCGCACAGGTGCGAAGTGTGGTCATGGGAGGCTTCCTGGTCATGGGAGGCTTCCTTTTCCATTGGGGCATTCCTTGCTCGCATGGGCCTCCACGACCGCGCGTTTGTAGTTCCGGCTTTAGCCGGCGCGCGCGCCCCAAACCGGCTAAAGCCGGAACTACGAACCAAAGACGGTTCATGGGGAATTTGCCGGGAGCAGGGTTCAAACGCGAAGGGCGACCTGGCGGATCGGCGCACCCCTGGGCTTACGCCCGTCCCGCCCATTCCGAGCGGGCTTTAGCTTTGCCAGGCGACCTCGGCCGTTGCCCGAACGTTGCTGCATCAGGCCTTCGATCTCATCCGCCTCGATGGGAATGCGCGCCATCAAGTCCACCGGGCCTTTCTCAGTTACGAGCACATTGTTCTCCAGCCGCACGGCAAAACCCTCCTCACGGATGTAGATGCCCGGCTCCACTGTCATCACCCAGCCGGCTTCGATGGGTTTGGTGGTGATGCCGACGTCGTGGACATCGAGCCCGATCGGATGACCGACGCCATGCATGAAGTACTGCTTGAACGCAGGCGCGTCTTCAGTCTGCTGCTTGATCTGCTTCAGCGTGATCAAGCCCAGGTCCACGAGTTCTTTCTCCATCATCTGCTCGGCTTCCTTCTGCCAGAGCTTGAGTTTCTTGCCGGGAACCAGCCCCTGGATGCATTGGCGCATCACGCGCAACACCGCGTTATAGACCTGCCGCTGCCGGCGGGTGAAGCGCCCGCTGACAGGAATAGTGCGGGTCATGTCCGAGTTGTAATTGGCGTAGCTCGCGCCAACGTCCAGGAGCAGCAACTCGCCCTTGCCGCACACTGCGGCGTTGGTCACGTAGTGCAACGCGCAGGCATTGAGGCCGGAAGCGATGATGGGTTGATAGGCGAAACGTCCGCCCTGCCGGATGAACTCGTGCGCGAATTCCGCCTCCACTTCCATCTCCCGCGTCTTGGGCTGGACAAACCCCAGCACACGGCGAAAGCCTGCTTCCGTGATCGCGCACGCCTTCTGGATCAACTGAAGCTCCAACTCGGACTTCACAGCGCGCAGGGTGTGCATCAACGGCGCGAGCCGCCGGAAATCGTGCAACGGGTAATTGCGAACCGTGTCGCCCGCAAACCGCGCCTCACGGCTCGGCACCTCGATCACGGCACGCTTGTGTTCGTTGCTGTTCAGATACACATGCTCGCATTCGCACATGAGCCGGTGAAAGAGCCGGGGGAATTCGTGCAGCCACATCACGTCTTGGATGCCCGAAATCTGACGGGCCTGCTCCTTGGACAGCTTCCTGCCCTCCCAGATTTCCAGCTCCTTCGTGGGCTCGCGCAAGAACAGGATTGCCCGATGCTTTTCCTCATCCGCGCCGGGATAGAGCACCAGGAGGCTTTGCTCCTGCTCGATGCCCGACAGGTAGAACAGATCTGAGTTCACGGGCAGGGCGGTGGTGCCGTCGGCGTTGGTGGGCGGTACATCGTTGGAATTCACCACCACGAGCGAGTTGGGCGGCAGCAAGCCGGTCAACCGCGCCCGGTTGGTGATGAAGAGTTGCGGATCTACTGGCTCGTAACGCATGGTTCGATTCCTGGGACATTGAAGAGCCGGACGCATCTGTGCCTGCCTGCCTCAATGTCCGCGGCCATTGAACCGCGCTTCCGTCGTTCCGCCCATGCATGGAATGCACCCGCACCTATCCGCTTTCACCTTGGCGAGAATCCGCACGTCCGGTCCATCGGCAAGTGGAGGCCTGCGCCACGTTGATTTGCTGTCGCTTTCGGGCCTCGCATGGTTAACCTCCCGCCCGACATGAAAGTCTCGTCTGCAATCCTCGCCATGGCCCTGGCTGCCTGCGCATTCGCGAGCTACAGTGCCGAACCGGCCCCGGCCAAATCCGGCAACCCCATCTTCCCCGGCTGGTACGCCGATCCCGAGGGCGCCGTCTTCGGCGACCGCTTCTGGGTTTATCCCACCTACTCCGCGCCCTACGCCCAGCAGGTGTTCTTCGACGCCTTCTCGTCGCCCGACCTCGTCACGTGGACGAAGCACAGTCGCATCCTCGACACCAACGCGGTGACTTGGGCGCGACGCGCGATGTGGGCGCCGGCGATCATCGAGAAGGGCGAGCGCTACTTCCTCTTCTTCGGCGCGAACGACATCCAGAACGATCAGCAGCCCGGCGGCATCGGCGTGGCGGTGGCGGAACGGCCCGAAGGCCCGTTCCAGGATTACCTCGGCAAGCCGCTGATTGATCGCTTCCACAACGGCGCGCAACCGATTGACCAGTTCGCCTTCCGCGACCAGGACGGCCAGCACTACCTGATCTACGGCGGCTGGCGGCACTGCAACATCGCCCGGCTGAAGGACGATTTCCGCGGCTTCGATCCGTTCCCCGACGGGACGGTGTTCAAGGAGATCGCGCCGGAAGGCTACGTGGAAGGGCCGTTCCTGTTCCTGCGCGGCGGCAAATACTACTTCATGTGGTCCGAGGGCGGCTGGACCGGGCCGAACTACTCGGTGGCCTACGCCATCGCCGACTCGCCGCTCGGGCCGTTCAAGCGGATCGGGAAGATTCTCCAGCAAGACCCGCAGGTCGCCACCGGCGCGGGACATCATTCCGTGATCAAGCTGCCCGAGCAGGACGTTTACTATATCGTCTATCACCGTCGCCCGCTGGGCGAAACCGACGGGAACCATCGCGTGACCTGCATGGACCGGATGGAGTTCGACGAGCAGGGCTTCATCAAGCCGGTGAAGATCACGTTTGAAGGGGTGGAGCGTGTGAGCCTGACAACGCAACCGGCGAAAAGCGGCTCACGATGACGGGCTTCGCTGTCGGGCAGAGCGGAATCAAAAATCAGGGTGATGAAGCCGAGGGTTGAGCGAGATTCTTGCCTGCCTCGAACTTGAACCATTCAGTCATACGTCAAGTAAACCCGCGAGATCCAAAACACAATAATAGCCCCCACCCACGCCATGGTGCGCCCGTCTTTGTATCGTTGCCTCTCTTGGCGGTTGTGGCGTGTGATTGGTTCGTTGACGGCGTTGGCACGTGCTCTCTCCCCAGCCTCGGCTCGATTGTACCCAGAAACTGCAGTGCCGTCTGAACGTGTGTAAGGTGATACCTCCACCGGCTGCGCCGGCGAGTAAAGAGAGCCGTAGCGAGGGCCGCTTGGCGAAACCAGCGCGAACGTCAAACACGCCAAAACGAGCGGAATGACCCATGTGGCCCAATCAGGCAGCGAATCCTTCAGGCGAGCACGAAAGTTCTTTTGCTTTGGCGTAGCTGTTGGTGAATTCATGGTTTGGGTATTCGATTGCTGTGGTTGCCTCCACCGCGGTTGCTCAGCCCGAATAGCGGAACGCATGATGGAACAAACAAACTCCACTGCGCAAACGGGCCAGACGCCGGCGACACCATCCTCCCTACGCAGCACCATTCTTGAGAAGTTGCACGGCTTGCTGGAAGAGTTGCTCTTGTTGTTCATGCCGCGATTCTCGTTTGGCAACGGCGTCGAGCAAGGCAACTCGCTGCTGCTCGGAAAGCGGCTTTGGAGAAAGCAGGGCCTTGGCCACCGAGAGGTGGAACTTGTCGGCTTCGACGATCATGGCCTGCAACATCACGAGGGCTCTCATTTGGTTTTCGGTGTTCATAGGTGCGTAGGCTCTCTCGCTTAACAGACAATTGGCTGGGCGGAGTTTGGTCTGTCCATTTCCATGGGCTGACGCTATGCGCGCCCCCCAGCGGCTGTCGAGCACGATTTCGGACCGCGACCAGTCCCTGGTCGCAGCACTCACCAATGCAAGAGACGTTCGCAGTTCACCCGAGGTCCCTTTGGATTCGACGCGCTGCACATTGAGGACAACGCGCGGTCCAAACCAAGACCGGACCGCGACTGGTCCCCAGTCGCAGCAGCCACAAGTGCAGTAGGCGTTCACGATCTCACGAAACGTTGTGACGAGTTCGGGCGTGCTGCGCGCTGAGGACAGCGCGCGGTCCGGAATTTGGGGACACCCTCTGATTCTTTACGGTCGCAATTGCCCGTGCTCGTCACGGAATCGGGCGCTGCTCCACGGCCATTCGTTTGGGTCGCGGACCAGAAAAGCCTTCACTGGATTGTTCTCGACGTAGCGGCGGGATTTCAGTTCGTGATCCGCGTCGCGCATGTAGGTGTCCCAGAAGTCGTCCGCCCAGAATTGGCAGCATCGTCCCAGAATCTTGTTCGCCTCGCGCGCGGTGTATCGTTTCCAATCCGCTACGAGGGTGGACATGGGCGTATCGCCGACCTTGAACAGCGCGTGGACGTGATTGGGCATGACAACCCAAGCCTTCATGTCGCAGCGCTTGCCGTGGTAGAAACGCAGGGCCTCATCCACCAATGCGCCGATATCAGCCCGGTTCAGATGACAGTCACCTCTCCCTCGGTCCAGATACTCCTCCAGGCGTTTGCGCCGTTCGTGGTCGTCCTCCAAGTCGAGCAGGGCCGACCACTCGGAGCGGAGGGCGGCGGGAAGACTGTCCACGAGGCGGAACGTGACGAGTTGCGTGAGCCCCGGTTCATCGCGGTGCGGCAGGTAACCGCGCTCGTGCCAGCCGCGGAAGCCGCGCAGGGCATCCTCTCGCTTTGGTGGCGAGGACCACCGTCGTTTACACGCCACCAGTTCGCGAACATCGGGATTGTGAGGCGGTCCGCGACGGGAAGGTGTAGGGGCGTCGGCCATGACGGCATTGAGCAACAAGAACGAGCGACTTGGCAAGATTCGAGTGCTGCGCGCTGAGGACAGCGCGCGGTCCAAAACCAAGGCCGGACCGCGACTGGTCCCTCAGTCGCAGCAGGGACGAATGCAATAACGGCTGTTTGTTCTCCGAAGCTTGGTTTGCATATTCGAGCGCTGCGCGTCGGGACTCCGCGCGGGCCGGAAAAGGCGGACGGCGTTCCTGCGTCGAACAGGCGGGCCGCGCCAGAATGCCTATTCGCGGTCGCGACTTGACTCGCTGGTGGCGCACGGCTAACCGTGGTCCGACCGTTGTCACCAATCAGAGCCTATGACCTCCGCCATTCTCGCCTTGGATCAGGGAACCACGAGTTCACGCGCCATTGTTTTCGACCACGCCGGCGCGATCCGTGCCGTGGCTCAAAGGGAGTTCAGACAGATCTACCCGCAGTCGGGCTGGGTGGAGCATGACCCGCTGGAAATCTGGCAGACGCAGCTCGACACCGCGCGTGAGGCGCTCGCCAAGGCCGGCTTGCAGGCGGCGGACGTTGCGGCCATCGGTATCACAAACCAGCGCGAAACCACCGTGCTTTGGGATCGCAAGACCGGCGTGCCCATTCACAATGCCATCGTCTGGCAGGACCGGCGCACGGCGAAGTTATGCGATGAACTCAAGCAGGCCGGACACGCCGACCTGATCCAGCGGAAAAGCGGACTGATCATTGACGCCTACTTCTCCGGCAGCAAACTGCGGTGGCTGCTCGACCACATTCCTGGCGCGCGCGAGCGGGCGCAACGCGGCGAACTCGCCTTCGGCACGATTGATAGCTGGCTGCTGTGGAAACTCACGGGCGGCGCGCGGCACGTCACCGATGCCTCCAACGCGTCGCGCACGATGCTCTTCAATCTCAACGGGGCCTGGGACGACGAGTTGCTCCAGGTCCTGGGCGTGCCGCGCGAGGTCCTACCCGAGGTCCATTCGTCGAGTGAGGTCTATGCCGAAACGGCGCCCGGCTTGTTCGACGCGCCCATCCGCATTGCGGGCATCGCGGGCGATCAGCAGGCGGCGTTGTTCGGGCAAAACTGCTTTTCGCGCGGGCTGGCGAAAAACACCTACGGCACGGGTTGCTTCATGTTGATGAACATTGGCACGCAGGCGACGTTGTCGAAGCATCAGTTGGTCACCACTGTGGCCTGGCACGTTGGCGGGCAAGTGGATTACGCGCTCGAAGGCAGCATCTTCATCGGCGGCGCGGTAGTGCAATGGTTGCGCGACGGTCTCGGGATCATCAAGTCCTCCGCCGAAGTCGAGGCACTGGCGGCGACGGTGCCGGACTGCGGCGGGGTGTATCTGGTGCCGGCCTTTGCTGGACTCGGCGCGCCGCATTGGGATCAATATGCCCGGGGCACGATCACTGGCCTGACGCGCGGCACATCCGCCGGCCACCTCGCGCGGGCAGCGCTCGAAGGCATCGCATTCCAGGTCGCCGACGTGCTGGAGGTGATGAAGCAGGATTCCGGCGTGGCCATGAACGAACTGCGCGTGGACGGCGGCGCCTGCACCAACAACCTGCTCATGCAATTCCAGGCGGACATTCTCCAAGTGCCCGTCGTCCGGCCCAAGGTCATCGAGACGACGGCGCTGGGCGCTGCCTATCTCGCCGGTTTGGCCACCGGTTTTTGGAAGAATCGCGACGAAGTGCAACGGTCCTGGCAGGCAGACCGCGCGTTCGAGCCGAACTTGAGCGCAGACGAATCGGCCCATCGGCGACGGCGCTGGGCGGAGGCCCTGAACCGCGCGCGTGATTGGGAAGAGCATTCCCGCGTGAAGACAATCGCAACTCCGTAACGAAGGCAAACCAGCATGAATGCCTACCTCGCTGAATTCATCGGCACCGCGTTGCTCGTCCTTTTCGGCAACGGCGTGGTGGCGAACGTGGTGCTGGCGCGCACCAAGGGCAACAACTCGGGGTGGATCGTCATTACCGCCGGCTGGGCGTTTGCGGTATTTGTCGGCGCGTTTTGCGCGGCGCCGTTCAGCGGCGCGCACATCAACCCGGCGGTGACGGTGGCCATGGCGGCGGCGGGCAAACTGGCCGTCAGCAAGGTCGCCGGCTATATCCTCGCCCAAATGGCCGGGGGATTCGTTGGGGGATCGCTGGTCTTTCTCTTCTACCGCGAGCACTTCAAGGTCTCGGACAACGCCGACGGCAAGTTGGCCTGCTTCTGCACCGCGCCGAACATCCGCAACCTGCCACAGGCTTTCTTCTGTGAAGTCGTGGGCACGTTTGTGTTGATCCTCCCCATCTTCCTCATGACCGACCCATCCGTGAAGCTCCCTTCAGCAGACGGCGGCACCGAAACACCCATCGGTCTCGGCACGCTCGGACTCATTCCTGTGGCTTTGCTGGTGTTCGGCATCGGCCTGTCGCTCGGCGGCACGACCGGTTATGCCATCAACCCGGCCCGCGATTTGGGCCCACGCATTGCCCACGCGCTGTTGCCCATCCCGGGCAAGCGCGACAGCGATTGGAGTTACGCGTGGGTGCCGGTCGTCGGCCCGCTGGTCGGTGCGTTGCTGGCGGTGCTGGTTTACTCCCTCGTGAGTTGATTCCGCTGCTTGGACTCGCCGAGGCGCAATCAGACGTGCCGACTTCACACGCCGCGCAGCGGTCTGCGGAATTGGGTGCTGCTGCCATCGGTGGTTGGCCGCCGCGGATTCGCATTCGCCTTCACCAACGAGTCGGCTAAACTGTCCCGCACATGAAACGTTCACTGACCTGCTTGTTCGCGGCGGCTTTCGCCTTCTTGGTTTCCGCTGACGAAGGAATGTGGCTCTTCAACCAGCCGCCGCGTCAACTGCTGCGCGAGCAGCATCAGTTCGACGCCACCGAGGCCTGGTTGGGGCACCTTCAGCGCGCCGCCGTTCGCTTCGGCGGTGCCTCCGGCAGTTTCGTCAGCGAGGACGGCTTACTGATCTCGAACCACCACGTCGGGGCCGATTCGATCCAGAAACTCAGCTCGCCCGAGCGCAATCTCCTGCGCGACGGCTTCCACGCCCGCGCGCTGGCCGAGGAGATCAAGTGCCTCGATCTGGAGATCAGCGTGCTTCAATCCATTGAGGATGTCACCGCGCGCGTCAACGCTTCGGTGTCCAAGGACGCCACGCCGGAGGCGGCCTTTGCCGCGCGGCGCAACGCCATCGCCACAATCGAGAAGGAATCGCTTGAGGCAACCGGCTTGCGCTCGGACGTGGTCACGTTGTGGCAGGGCGGCGCCTACCACTTGTACCGTTCCAAGCGCTACACCGACGTGCGGCTCGTCTTTGCGCCGGAGCAGCAAATCGCCTACTACGGTGGCGACCCGGACAATTTCGAGTTCCCCCGCTACGACCTCGACATCTGCTTGTTGCGCGCTTACGAGAATGGCCAGCCGGCCAAGACGCGGGACTTCCTCCGATTCTCGCCCCGCGGCGTGGCCGACGGCGAACTGGTCTTCGTCCCCGGCCATCCCGGCCGCACCGACCGCCTGTTGACGGTGGCGGAATTCGCGCAACTCCGCGATCAGAGTCTGCCTCGGCGACTGAACTCGCTCTACCGTCTGGAGGTGCTGCTGGCCAACTGGAGCGCACGCAGCACGGAAAACGCCCGCCGGGCCCGCCGGGCCTTGCTCGGGGTGCAGAATGGCCGTAAGGCCATCGAGGGCCGCCTGGCCGGGCTCCTGGACCCGGACCTGTTCGGCGCGAAGACCAGGACGGAGACGACGTTCAAGGCACGTCTCGCCGACCGATTCGATTGCGCCGAGGCGCTCGCCGCTTACAATCGAATCGCGGAGGCCACCCGAACGCTTGCGGCACAGGCTGAGCGCTCCGGGTTACTCGAAGGCGGGCAGGGCTTCAATTGTGAGAGCTTCCGCATCGCACGCACGTTGCTGCGCGCCGGCGCCGAGCGCCCGAAGCCCAACGGCGAGCGCTTGCGCGAATTTGCCGACTCCGGCCGGGTTTCGCTCGAACTCAGCCTCTTCTCGGCGAAGCCGATCTACACCGACCTTGAAATCCTCACGCTGGCCGACTCGCTGACCTTCCTCACCACCGAGTTGGGTGAAGCGGACCCGCTCATCCAAAGCGTGCTCGCCGGCAAGTCACCGCGTGAACGGGCGGCGGAACTGATCAACGGCACGCAAGTGCGCGACGTCGCGTTCCGCCGAAGGCTTTACGAGGGCGGCGCGGCTGCCGTCACCGCCGCGAATGATCCGATGATCGAATTGGTCCGGCTCGTGGATGCGGACGCCCGCGCGCTGCGCAAGGTGTCGGACGAACAGAACGAAGCCAAGCAGCAGGCCCACGCGGCGATCGCCCGCGCCCGCAACGTGCTGCTGGGCACGGAAGGGTATCCTGACGCCACGGGCACCCTGCGACTCACCTTCGGCACGGTCAAAGGTTACGAAGCGGAGGGCCAACCGGTGTCCGCCTTCACCACGCTGAATGGTCTGTACGCCAAGGCGGCCGAGATGAAGAACCAGCCGCCCTTCGACCTGCCGCCGCAGTGGGCGAAGCGCAAAGCTCGGCTCAATCTCAAAACACCGATGAACTTCGTCAGCACCTGCGACATCATCGGTGGCAACTCTGGCAGCCCGGTGGTGAACCGCGCCGGCGAATTCGTCGGCATCATCTTCGACGGCAACCTGCAAAGCCTCCCGTGGGATTACGCCTTCAACGACAAGCAGGGCCGCGCGACCTCTGTTCATTCGGCAGCGATCCTCGAAGCGTTGAACAAAGTCTATGGCGCGAAGGAACTGGCGCGGGAGTTGGTGAGCGGACGACGCGGCAAGTAGCGGCACAACAACCACCGAAGCGGGCGCATAACTGCCCCTCGGCAGACCGTCGCGTGGGATGGTGGATTCATCCACCGGCACGGTGCTGGAGGGTTTGTGGGCCTTTTCTTTGGAGACCTGCGTGAACGCGTAGGCGGAACCGGCAAGTACCAAGACGCCGGCCAAGCCCAACACCATCACCCGATCTGGAACCGAATTCAGAACTGATTTCATAGTTATAAGCCTTTTGTTGTGTTGTTTCTGAGGGGTTCGACAGTTCGCTCCATGACGGGAAGCTGTCGCGAGGATTACAGATTTGTAACCCAGCTCGTGCTGCCGGTTTCCTCGCCGCGGTTGAACGCTGGACGCGAGGCTGACGTTGCCAGGTGTTTCCACAAAGGGGAAGAGGTCAGGCTGGTCGAGGATTCTCTCGTGGATCGAAATCCTGCGCCCTTTGACGCGCCCCGCCGGATTGGTTAATTGCTTGCGTTCAACCGACGGTAGATCAACAGGCCTGAGGACCTCAGTTCGGGCAAGGTGATCGGCAGACCGCGTTCCAGCAAGTCTTGTCCGCTGCACTGCTGAGGCGACTCGGGCTTGTCGAGGTCGGACACCGAGTAACGCGCCGACGCGTCAAGGCCGCGGAGTCTGAACCGGGCCAATTCGTAGGGGCTGTCTGCGCGACGGAAGGCTTGCACCAAACCTCCGCCTTGCTCCGGACGGTCATATTGCCAGGCAACCCAGACATGCTTATCCAGACTCCAGGCCGTGAGCGGATAGAAGTCGCCGAGCAGGTATTTCTCGCATTGTCGGAAGTCGGCCACGGTTCGGCGAACCCTTGTAGCAGCGGACGTGAGTCCGCTCCGTTCTCCCCTAAAGTCGGGCGCACTCACGTCCACTGCTGCGATGGATGGAGGAGAACATGGGCAGGCTTGGGAACTCGAAGATTCACTGCGGCGTCCAGACACGGAACTCGCCACCGCAATGGAGCAAGGCAAGAAGATACAGCATGCCGTCGTAATAACGATAGGGGCCGGCGGGCACAGGCGCGTTCCAGAGGGCCTCGACAAAAGCCTTCGCGCGCGGCTGGGTCGCGGCGAGACTGGCCACGGCGTTCATGGCCACCAGACCCGTTGGGTGATCGTTGCCAAACTGCGTGCCGTCGAGCTTGAACCGATGGCCGTAGGTGGCCATGCCCTTCGACTCGAAGAACGCCTGGATGCGGTCGCTCGACTCTGGCTGGCGCGGATCCTTCGCCCACCAGGCCCAGTCCACCGACCAGTTCATCGCGGTGCGCCAGGAGTCGTATTGGAAGTCCGCGCTGTGCGGATTCCAGGGGGCGGCCCATGGGGTGCCGTCGAAATTGGCGTAGTCAGGTGCGAGGGCGGTCGCGGGATGTGTGGCGCGCTGGAAGAACGCACGGCTCGCGGCAGCGGCCTCCGACCAGAAAGTCCGGTCGGTCACCGGGCCTACCTTCGCCCAGCATTCATAAAACGCCGGAAGGTGATAGGACGGGTCGGTATGATTCCAGTTGGCCACGTCTGGTGTGAACCGGACGAGCTTGTGGTTCGGTTCGAACAAAGCGCCGGCCGTCATCGGGCCTCTTGCCGTGGGGCCGGTGATCAGTGGCCGGTGAAGCATGTCAGTCAGAAGTCGGTCCGCCTCCGTCCGATAGTTGTAGATGCCAGCGCCGTTACCCCAGCGCGCGGAAGCGAAATACAGCGCGGTCGCGAAGTACTCCTCACCATCCGGGGCCGGCATTTCGTCGTTCGCAACGCCATTGGTCGTGACCGACCAGGCGAAGAAGCCGCTGGCGGGATGGTGGGTGGCACGGTGATACATGTGCGCCTTCGACCAGTTCCACAACGCGTCGAACTCGGCCTTCCGGTTCAATTGCACGGCGATCATCATGCCGTAAGACATCCCTTCCGAGCGCACGTCATTGTGGGTGAAATCGAGGATGTAGGCGAGTGGACCGTTGCCGTTCGTTCCGTCAGTGAAATAGACAGCTTGCGCCGCCGGTTCACCGTGGAACAACTGTTGGAAGGCAGTGGTGATCTTCGCGCTCACCTCCTGTGGCGAGCGGCCCGCTTCAACGAACAAGTTGCGGTACTTGCCGGTGGCGAATGCGCCGGCGGCGTTGGCCGCCTTCCCGGAGGATTCCGACTCCGGCGGGACGCCGGGCGTGCAACCCGCGAGCGCGAAGAGGAGCAGGACGCTGAGCGGAGCGGCGATCGACGAGAGTCGCTCGTTCATGTCGAACAGAGCTAGTGAATGCGAAGCGAGAGAGCAATCGTGAATTTGCAGCCCGCGTGATTTCCGGCGCATCTTCGCTCCAACACCGGACCGCGGATCGGTCCCCGTCCGCAGCACGGGACAATGCCGGCGAATGTCACGGTTCCCGCCTGACGGAGGTGTTTGCGGAGTGCTGCGAACCGGGACGGGTTCGCGG
>CAYJNU010000160.1:0-15767 GCA_964371005.1 uncultured Verrucomicrobiota bacterium
ATCACAGACCGCCACCCACTGCACCCCCGGCATGCCCAACATGACCCCCAGATCATAAGAACCGCGGCCGCCCATTCCGATTCCGCCCATCACGATGCGCTCGCTGGGGGCCACGGCCCCGTCACGGCCCAGAGCCTTGGCCGGAATAAAACACGGGAGCGCCACCGCGCTGGCCGCTATCACGCCCCGCGTCAGAAACTGCCGACGCGTGAGGGCGTTATGAGAGTCTTGGCTCCGGCGGCTCTTTTCCTTCTGGTTCATGGTTTTCATTCAGTCACCCGAATCTGCCAGCGCATTGCCACCGCGCGATTCAAGCCGTCCCGGAGGGGCAAAGCGCTTCGGTAGCCTCACGGGGATGACATTTCAACAGGTCGCGCCACTGCTGGCGAGTCGAAAGCTTGCCAGAGCGTTGGCCCATCCAATCAGCGGGTCGGGGAAACAGAGCTTGGACGAGTCAATCCCGGGTCACCTCCCTCCTCCTGGTAATTCTCCCCGTACAGCACACGGGCCGGGCGACTCAGCCCGGCCCAACACTAAGAACTGCTCACATCGTATCTCACCGCCCCGTTCCCGCCAGTCACCAGAACTGGTGACGCGCCGCTCCCACGGCTCTTGCGTTCTCTGGCGTGGCTCAAGCGTGACAGGAATCTCGAGCGGCGAAATCACGCCGTGACGGGTCCGACGTGTCGGGCCAGAGCGCTGGCACCCGGCGGGACAAATGCCACGCCTTGAATCGGTCCAGGAGTTCCCGGAATTCCGTGCAGGTAATCCGCATCAGATCATAATCGTCCGCCATCCCGCCTGGCCACGTATCTGGGATGGCGTCGTCCTCTTTGCGCACATAGGCCAGCATGCGCAACAGCCGCTCCGCCTCCCGCGGTCGTAGCCGACAATTCTCCCACGCGGCCAGCGATTGTAACAACCATTCCAGAATCCGGCTCTGCTGCTTCAAAAACAACTCCCGAGGATCATCCGTTCGCAGCCGATCCAACTTGGCTGCGAGATCTGCCGGAACATCACCTCGGCGCAGAGTGTCACCGAGGGCTTCCATTTCCGAACGGGTCACCAGGTTCAGAGCCTGGACCGTGACCCCGGTTCCATGATACGGGTATCGCTGCATAACGGCGTGATCCTAGGCGACCGCGCGCTGCCCGTCTTTTACAATCCTCCTCCCCATTTGGAGCAACTGAACGCCAGCAAGTCATCGCGCTTGACCGCAAAACCCACCTTGAGTCGTAATCACCAGCGACGAAGGGAAGCGGCTGAAGCCTCCGAACAACTCGAATGCATGCTGAAACATCGCGAGTCCGATCCCGTCGGTTATCGGGATGTCCTTCGCCGCTACGCTCTCAACTACTGCCGTTCATGGCTTCGCTGACTCGCACCGGGCGCAAAAGAACCAGCAAGAGAACTTGACCGTCATCTGGTCGGCGTTACTGTTTTGGCATGAGTGTCTCAAGTCTATGGGACAACCTGTCCGACTTCTTCACCAGCGGATTGCTGCTGGTGGATTTCCTGCGGTCTGCGCTGCTGTGGCTCTGCCTGGTGCTTGCGCCGGTTTACCTCGTCGCCCTGGCCGCGTGGGTCTTTAACCGGCTTGCGAATGAAAGTTCCACCCCCGGTGACACCACCTCCTGCCACCAACCTGGCAGCTTCCACGACCGGCTCGATCAGATGGTGAACATAGCGGTTTCGCGTCGCCCGCAGACTCGCAAACGGCGGCACCATCATCACGCTCACTAGGCTTGCCGCGCGGCACCGTCTCCCCGCCGGGACGACTTGGGATGAGCGCGCAAGAGCGATTGCCCGCCCGTTCCCCCCATCTTCCTCCGCACGCCCGCCGCGAGGGACGTGCATCCAGGCAGTCGGCGACCCATAGTGGCCAATCCGTCGGCACGCGGTCTCGCCTTCAGCGCTGGATCTTGGGCGGGGCGGCTTCACGCGCCCTCAAGCTGCGCAACTCCGCCAGCGGAATCGCGCAAAGGCTGTTTCCCTCGCCCTTCAGGAGGCCAAAACCGTGCAGTTTCAAAGTGGTTTCCGCCGCGTAACAGACCTCTTCCTTAGTCAGCAGCGTCGTGACCTCAAACAGAACCGGCCCGTGTCCGCAGGATTTCGAGGACACCGCTTTCTGGTCGGTCAGTTCGGCGTAAAACTCGACCAGACGGTCAACCGGCCGCGGTGTCCAACGCGGTTCGTTGCGGAAGAACTGCCGGTAAAGTTGGGTCAGGCGATGAATGGTCGCGAGGGGAGGTTCGACGGTTAGTCTTGGCAGCCCCTTTGGATCAAGCAACGGCACGCCTGACTTGGCGACCGGGGCGCGAGCTTCGACTTTTGTCCACTCCCCAACCGGGACGAGTTGCACGAACTTCTCGCCATCATCCACGACGGCGATGCCGTTCAAAGCCAGTAAGACCGTCAATCCATAACAGATTTCATCGCATGTCAGGGGCGTGACGGTCGTCAATTTGAGGGGCCGTGAATTCAAATGCAGGGAGCGGAGTAAAGTGCGAGAGCGGGCCTTGCTGTAAAGTTCAAGTATTTGAGACAAATCAGCGGCACAGTTCCCGGAGCAATCCACGACGCCGGTCGGAAGCAAGTCGCCACCGGGACGCTCCGGCTTGATAGTCGCCAGGAACGCAGCGGCCGGCGAATTGCTCCAGCCCGCGGGCACAACGCGCACAAACTTCTGTCCGTCCTCCCGCAACTCGATTTGTTTTTCCTTCAGCGCGCTTTTGATAACGCGGATGGCGGCGGCGGTGTCGGTCGGCAACTGCGCCGTGATCGGGCCATCCAATCGGGGCAGCACGCTCGGACGCAGGACGGTTCGTTGCGCCAGCTTCGCGTAAGTCTCCAAGGCCAGATCCAGCGGGTCCAACGTACGTGCAGAACCGGGCTCCGGCTGACCCGCAGCGAAGCAGGCCTGCAGGCAGATGGTCAACGAGAGGATCAGGCTCTTCATCTCGGCGAAAGGCAGGACGGTTTTCGGCTTGTGGTCGAGTTCACTTGATAACGTGTTGCCGGCATCTGTCGGCAGACCAAACCTTTCCCCCGACCCTCAGTATGACCTTCCAGCAGGGTGCGGGAAGCACCCTCTGGAGCTCAGTGATCGGTCTGAAATCAAACGCCCGCCAGCTTCCATGGCTTGCGGTAGTCACGGGTCAGAAGCTTGCTCGCTTCCTTATCACCCACGATGACCTCGCGCTTCGCGTTCCAGTTGAGCTTGCGACCCGTGATCATGGCGATCAGGCCGAGGTGTCCCGGGATCGCGGAATGATGCGCGGTCTCCACCGGCGTGATGGTGGGCTTCCGCGATTTCACGCAGTCCAGGAAGTTGCCGTGGTGATCGTTGGATTCGTAGAGGGAAACCTTGCGCTCGCTTTCCGGCAAGCGGGGCATCTCGGTCCACTTCTCATTCGAGGCTTCGAAGGCGCCGCGGTCCACCCGCACCCAGCCTTCCGTACCAATCCACTTCGTGCCGCCCTTGATGTCTTTGTATCCACCAGCGATGATCATCTCGATGTCGTTCGGGTACTTCGCGGTGATGCGGTAGCGCGTGCAGGTATTCCAAACGGCGTCCGCTGGCGGAAATTCCCCCACGCCTTCCACTTCCAGCGGGCCGGAGTTGTCGCAATCCATGCCCCAGTGGGCGATGTCACAGTGATGACCAATCCAGTCGAGCAACTGGCCGCCGCCCGTGTTGTAATTCCAGCGCCAGTTTTTATGCACCCGGGCCTCGATGTAAGGCATCACTTTGGATGGACCAATCCAGAAATCGTAGTCCAGTTCTGGCGGCGGGTTGGTCACCTGCGTCTTGTCCTTCGTGCCCGCGAAGTCGGCATGCCCCGACGGCAAACCAACCTCGACGCGGGTGATCTTGCCGATGAGACCGTTTCGGACGATCTCGGCGCCTTTGAGGAAGTTGCGTTGTGAACGCTGCCACGAGCCGGTCTGCCAGATGCGCTTGTTCTTCTGGACGGCTTTGACGATGGCTTGTTGCTCAGCTATGGTGCGTGCCAGCGGTTTCTCACCGTAGATGTCTTTGCCAGCTTTCGCGGCGGCGACGGCAGTCAGGGCGTGCCAGTGATCCGGGGTGGCAATCATGACAGTGTCGATGTCCCTACGGGCGAGCAGCTCGCGGTAGTCGTGATAGCCCTTACAATCCTTGTTGTTGTATTTCTTATTCACGACGTCCAACCCGCCCTGCAAATGGTTCTTGTCGAGGTCCGCGATGGCGACGACCTGGCAATTGGCGTGACCGAGAAACGCCCGCATGTTGTCGCCGCCCTGCCAGCCGCAGCCGATGATGCCCATGGTGATGCGCTCGGACGGTGCGGCGCCCGCGCGGCGGGTGAACAGGGCCGGCGCAGCGGCTACGGCAATGCCAGTGAGGGCGAGGAAACGGCGGCGAGTGAGTTGCGAGTCAACAGGTGTGTGTTTCATGTGTTTGAAGCGTTTCGGATTTTAATGATTTGGTGAAGGATCAGAACCCCGCAAGGTGCCAACCATCACGGTAGCTGCGTTTCAGAAGCCGGTTCGCCTCGGCGTAATTGGCGACCTGCATACGTTCAGGATTCCAATCAAGTTTCTGCCCGGGCACGCGAATGGCCACGGTCCCGAGGATGATCGCTTCGGTCATCGGCCCGGTCTGCGCAAAGTGCGATTCCGTTTTCGGGCCGCCCAGGCAGGCATCCACAAAGAGGTGGTAATGGTTGCCTTCCGCCGGCTTGGGTCGCGTGTAATCCTTGAACTTCTCTTCCGGGAGCAGGATTGGCGAGTGCCCGCCCGCACCGAGAAGCGCACCTTCGGTGCCGATGAGCATGGCGGACTCCGTCGGGTAGTCCTTGAAATCCGCGGAGTAAAGCTTGCGGATGTCGTCGGGCGGATAGAACTCCCCATCGGCCCACTCCAGCGTGAGGGTCTTGCCTTCGATCCGATTGTTGCCGGGGAAGGTCCAGGTGATGTGCTGGCCTTGGGGCCAGGTATCGGCGCGGCGCTCGAGCGAATTCTCCCAGGAGTCCTGCACCTCGGCGACCACCGAGAGCGGCGGTTTCATCCCCAACCCTTTCCACACCGAGTCGAAGAGGTGGCAACCGATGTCACCGGACCAGCCGGTGCCGAAATCCTGCCAGGCCCGCCACTTGGTCTGGTGGTAAATCTCCGGCGCGTACGGCCGGGTGGGCGCGGTGCCCAGCCACAAGTCCCACTGCAACGTGGCCGGCGACGGCTGTCCCGGCGCCGGGCGCGGACCGACGAGACGGTAATTCTCGACAGCACCGGGGCGATTCGCGCAAAGGTAAGCGTGTTTGATCTTGCCGATCGCGCCAGCCTTCAAGAGGGCAACGGTGGTGCGATCGCCGATCCCAGCGGCCATCTGCGTGCCGAGCTGCGTGACGACGCCCTGCTTCACCGCCGCCTCCGTCAGCGCGCGAATCTCGGCAACGTCATGGCACATCGGTTTCTGGCAGTAAACGTGTTTGCCTCGTTGGATCGCCGAGAAAGCGATGGCGAAGTGCATGTGGTCGGGAACAGTGACGTTGACCGAGTCGAGCTGGTCGCCTTCCTTCTCAATCAATTCGCGCCAGTCGGAGTAAGTGCGGGCCCCCGGGCAGAAGGCCGCAGCCTTCTTCAAGTTGTTGGCGTCCACGTCGCACACCGCGACGATCTGCACGCGCGGATGGCTCTTGAACTGTTGCAGGTCCACCCAACCCATGCCGCCGACACCGATGCTGGCGTGGTTCAACTTGGAGTTGGGCGAGGCGGCGTGCAGGCTCGAACGCATCACTGCGGGCGCAGTCAATCCCGCCAAGCCTGCGGCGCGGAGGAATTCGCGCCGTGAAAAGCCCGCTGCGGAGTGACGCGCGCCTCTCCACTGCGAGGGCGTGCCGGTTGTTTTCATATACACGCCCAGCATGGCCACGGGGCGATGAAATTCAAGCGCGATCGTGACCCGTGTTCGCGTGATGTCAATTCAAGAAAAGGAGCGGAAGCCGGGTTGGCCGGGTTGGCGGGCCTGGAGGCAGCGCAGGGCATAGCGATGAGGTTCGGCGTTCATCGCGCCGAAGCAGTTGGTGGTGGGTTTGGGTTTCGTCCGCCGGCGGCGCGAGCGCGCGGTGAGGTCATCGGGCGGCGGGACCATACTGGAACTGAATCCCTAGGACCGTTCACAGTGCAAACATGAGTCAAACCCTCCTCGCTCTCCGCGGATGGCGGCTCAGGAAGCGGGCGGTGCGAGGACAATGCGAAAGCCCAGGTAGGATTGGCGGGCGACTGGGGGATAGCCCGCCCGCCAACTGCAGCGGCAATTCACCCAGGGAAAAGACCACGCGCCTCCCCGAACGGCATGGTAGGGAGCGGTCGTGTTGCCGGTGAAATCGGCCACCGGCTCGGTGGGCGCACTCTCAATCCAGTCGCAGCACCATTCAAAGACATTGCCGTGGATGTCTCTGAGTGCCCAAGCGTTGGGAGGAAGTTCCCCGACCGAGTGTGGGCGCAAACCGCTGCTGGTAATGTACCAGCCGTAACCACCGAGCAGCGCTGGATCATCGCCGAAGCTGAATTGGTTGGTCGAGCCGGCGCGAGCGGCATATTCCCATTCAGCTTCGGTAGGTAACCGGTAGGCATAGCCGTCCGGGAGTCGCCCGGTCTCGCGCTCCCGTTGCGTCAGCCGGACGCAGTAAGCCGCAGCCTCAAGCCAGGAGACTTTCTCGACCGGATTCTCGAGGTCGGAAGGAAAGGCGGCGGGATTGGTGCAGGTCAGGTTCTGGTATTCGGCCTGAGTGACTTCGTGTTGCCCGATCCAAAACCCGTGCGTGAAGCGGACCTGAAACTGCGGCAGCTCGCTCGCGGTGCGGTTGGTGTCGCTGGGCGGCGTGCCCATCAGAAACTCCCCGGGCGGGATCCAGAGCATGGAGTCAGGCAGATTGAGTCGAGGCAGCCGCTGCAGTCGGTAAAAACACGCAGGCGCTTGCGCATTGGCCGGAGCAACGCACGTGAACTCCGAGCCGTTCGTGACCACTGGGGCGTCAAGGTTCGTCCACCCGTCCCCGAGCCGGAACGTGAACTGCACGAGGAACTGATCGCCGGGCATGCCCAGCCACGTGAGCGACAACGATCCGCCCGCCGCACTGGCGGTGACGTGCGGAGACGCCAACGGCGCATAATCCGTGTTGACGAAGTCCGCCTTGTAGTCGTCGAACAACTGCCGCATGCGATCGCGGCGGTCCTGGTCCCAGCCGCTGAGGAAGACGGCCGAATTCATGTAGTGCAGGAAATCAAACGTCACAAACGTGTCCACGAACGGCGCGGCCGCGTCGAATTGCTTCCGCAACCGGGTCGCATCGCAGGAAGTGAAGATCGTGCCGGCGATCTGGTAGGATTCGAGGTTGGCCCAGAGTTGGACGCCGGTGGCATCGCAGGCATTTCGAAGGGCCTGATAGTAGGGTGACGCGCGCTGCACGATGTCGTTCGTCCACTGCTGCGCGCCGACGCTGTCCTGCAACAGCAGGATGTCAATGCCGGCCTGATCCAGAAGCTGGCGGTAGGTTTGCTCCACTTGGCACGGGGGGGGACGCTGGCTGCTGATAAAGGGCGAAATGGCCAGCGGCGCCTCGCCGGCAAAAAGCCGGCAGGCAGCGTCAGTGCCTTGGAAGAAAGATTTCAACCGACTCACTTCGGCGGGCAAGTAGGCGCCAGTCCAGGGTTCGTAGGGCAGATACCAGCCGGCAAAGGAGCGATGCCGGTTTCCGCTCAGGTAGCGATCCCAGGCCTGCTGCGCCACCTCCGCCATGCGGCTCTGCGTTTCGACCAGGAAATCGCTTCCGGTCATGTCGTGATTCCAATTGGGCAGATAAAGGCCAAGATAGATTTTGAAATCGTTGGTGTCGGCGTAGCACAGGATGGTTTCGGTGGCATCCAGTTGGCCGGCGGGCCCGATGAAGGAATGGCGGGTGCCGTCGCTATTCTCTCGTTCCAACATCTGAATCACCACGGTGTTCATCCGGAGTTCCTTCATCTGGTCCAGGACCACACGCCAGGTTTCCGGCGGCCATCCCTGCATCTCATCCCAGTATTGCAGGAAAGTCCCGTTCAACCGGAGCGCAGTCGAAGCCGCGGAGCCGCCCTGCGTAGCGCAACAGACCAGCGCGATGGCGAGCAGCAAAGCAATGGTTCCGGGACGGGTTCTCATCGGTCGGGCCGGCTCAATGGTCACGGCTTGGATTACCTCGCATACGTGTCGAGCAGGCTCTGAACGCTCAAGGCTCGGATGAACTCAGCCTTGCTCAGCTTTCGATTTGGGGTGACCTGGATTTCGACCGGCACGCCGGGGCGCACATGCACGAAGTTGTCGGAATAACGCGCATCCGCGCCGTCCAGGCTCAACCAGGTCCACAGCGCCGGGTGCTCCACGGTCAATGTGACAATGAAGCCGTTGCCAAACCGTTTCACGTCGGGCTTGAGCTGCGGGTTGACCAGTCGCAGGGCCTTTGGATAGGCGAGCGTCACCATGTTTTGCGACACGGTCTTGCCGGCCACTTCGAGCTTGAGCCAGACGATCAAGTTGCCTGCGCCGTGTTGGGCAACCAGTTTTGAAAAATCCAACTCGCCCACTCTCCGGCTTAGTTGCGCCGGGATATCGAGCGGTTTGGATTCTTTCAGCAGCGAGACACCACCCGCGTCGGTCACCTCCCATGTGAGCGTGCCGCGCGCGGGCTGGAGTTGGTCGCTGGTCACGAAGACGTGCATGGTGTTGTTGGTCGGGTTCTCCAGCCCGGAAACCAGCAGCGGCGCGTAGAAATGCCGGGCCGCATAATGCAGCGCCTTCCAGCGTCCGAAGTAGTCCACGGACGACCAACTCGCCACGGGCCAGCAATCGTTGTATTGCCAGTAGATGCAGCCCATGGACTTGGGCATGTTCTGCCGCCAAAATTCCGCGCCCAGCTTGATGCCGTAAGCCTGCACGATCTGGCTCAGCCAAAGCGTGCTGTCGAAATCCTTCGGTTCGTTGAAGTAGCGCACCATCAGGTCGCGCATCTTCTGGTTGCCGTTGCCGGAGGAGCGTTGGTGCCACTGCATGATCGGGCTGAACACCGAGTCGCGATCCGCCGCGCTTGTGTAGGCGTAGACGGTTGCCGGTTCCGGGAAGGATTGGAAACCAAACTCGCTCATAAAACCGTTGAGCGTGCGGTAATCCTCGAACGGTTTACCGCCGTGCCAGACCTGCCAGTAATGGATGTCGCCAACCTCCGGGCTGCCGGGCACGTAATTCGCCTGCGGCGCGAGCGCCTTCACCTCGTCCGCGATGAGCCCGCTGAAAAGCCTGTCGTAATCCGCCTTGCCCATGCTTTTGTCGGACCACTCGGGCTTGGTCATCAGCGAGATTTCGTTGTTGCCGCACCAGGCGGCAATGCACGCGTGATGCCGCAAGCGCCGCACGTTGTCGCGCACTTCCTGCCGGACGTTCTCCATGAACGCCGTGTCAAAGGCCGGATAACTGGAGCACGCGAACTTGAAGTCCGACCAGACCAACAGCCCCAGTTCGTCGCAACAATCATAGAGTTCGTCTTCCTCGTAATAACCGCCACCCCAGAAACGTACCGAATTCATGTTCACCGCCACCGCATCTTCCATGTAGCGACGGAGCTTGGCCGGCGTGACGCGGTTGGGAAACTGATCGGCAGGAATCCAGTTCGCGCCCTTGGCGAAGAACGGAACATCGTTGACGGCAAACCGGAGCGAGTTCGTATCATCCTGCGGCAACAGCTCAATCGTCCGGAGGCCGATGCGTTTGACGGTTCCATCCAGGCGCTTGCCCTTCGCATTCAGCAATTCCACACGCACTTCGTAGAGCGGCTGTTTGCCCATGCCGGCGGGCCACCAAAGCTGTGGATCGTTGATTGCCAGCTCTGCGCGGCACTTGCCGTTGTTCAAAGTGAGTGTGGTGGCAGCAATCTTCTTGCGGCCAAGCTTCACGGTAATCGCGGCTTTAAGCGTTGTATCTCTCATCATTTCCGCGCTCACCTCGACCTTGAGCGTGACCGTTCCCTTCCGCGAATGATCTTGCAGCACGAGCACATCCGCGAGGCGCGCCTCGTCAAAGGCCACCAGCCCGATGTTCCGCCAGATGCCGATGGGAATGACCACCGTGCCCCAATCCCAGCCGAAACTGTAGGGCGCTTTGCGCAACCAGGCACGCCCGGTGGGCTCGTGCGGCCCGGACCATTCGTAGAGCGTGCGTGTGGCGTTGCGCTGCCGCATGTACGGTAGCGGCGATTCAAACGCGATCTCGATGAAATTCTCGCCGGCCTTCAGGAGGCGCTTCACATCGAATTCCCAGGTGCGAAACATGTTGTCCGTCTTCGCGACTTCCTGACCGTTAACCCGCAGCGTCGCCAGCGTATCGAGCCCTTCGCAGCGCAATAACACGCGATCCTTGGCGAGCAAGCGCTTCGGCACGGAGAAGGTCCGGCGATAGGTCCAATTGGTCTGGGCCACCCAGGCAACCTGCTTTTCGTTGTCACGAAAGAATGGATCGGGAATCTTCCCGGCGGCGAGTAGATCGGTCTGGATGCAGCCCGGCACGGCTGCTGGGAGCCAGTGCTCGCTGCCGGTGATCGCGACCTGCCACGGACCGTTCAGCGAGAGTCTTTCGGGTTGAGCCATGAGGAGGTTCACGCTGAGGCTGAGCGCTAACAAACCGAGACACCGCCGAAAGCAACCTTGTCTCGGTTTGTCGAGCAGGCGCAAGAGAGGCAGAAAGGCATGTTTTCGACATGCGTCGGCGGCGAACAACTTTGAGCGCATGCCTTCAGCAAAGCATCTCGCCCGAAGACGAGCAAGCGCGCTGAAGCTCCGAGCCGATGCCCGGGGTCTCGGGGAGAGTGCTCAGGGCAGCGACTTCCGCCAGACCAGCGCCCGCTCTTTCAAGCGCTGGGCGACACCTGGCGCAGAGGCAGCGTGGTTTGTGGTTTCGTTGACGTCGGTGGACAGATCGTAGAGTTCCACGGCCGAACCATCGGCATTTACCAGCAGTTTCCAGTTGCCCTCGCGCAGGGCGACGTTCGGACTGCGGTCGTGACCCTGCGGGTAGGCGAACGATTCATTGTTCCGACCATATTCCCAGAGCAACGGTTTCGTTCGCTTCATTGGATTGCCCAAGAACGCCCCGTTCAAATCTTCGCCGTCGAGGCCGATGTCCTTTGGTAGCGTCGCGCCCGCCAGTTTGCAGAGGCTCGGGAAAAGGTCCACCGCGGCCAGCACCGTTCGTTCGTCCAACCTGCCCCCCGGAGTGTAGCCGGGCCAGCGCACAATAAACGGCATGCGGATGCCGCCCTCGTAAAGGCTTAACTTGCTGCCGCGCAGTCCGGCGGCCCGACTCCCGCGAAAACTGGGCAGCGGGCCGTTATCACTCGTGAAAATGACGAGCGTCTTTTCATCAAGTCCCAACTCTTTCAGTCCGGCGAAGAGCTGGCCCATCTGGCGGTCGTACTCGTCGAGCACGGCGCGGAATTGACGTTCCTGCTTCGGCCCGTTTGGATAGAGGCCCAAGCGCTCCTGGCTCGGCACCCACGGCGTGTGGACGTCATCGGGCCAGAGGTTCACATAACAGGGCTGGCCCTTGTGCCGCTTGAGGAAATCCAGGGTCTTGTCCACGAAAAACGCCGTGCGATCCCAGCGCTTCACCTTGTCCTGCGGCGACCAGATCCAGTTTGTGGCCGTGATATCGGAGTGTGGATCGGGGCTCTCCCAGGTGCTCGCGTGTTCATCGAAACCATACGCCTCGAAGCGTGGCGCATTGGTGACGTCGCGCCCGCCGCCCATGTGCCACTTGCCGAAATGTCCGGTCGCATAGCCTGCGGATTTGAGCGTGCGCGCAAGCGAGGGTGCTTGGGGATCGAGAAAGTCCGCTTGCTCACAGGCGCGATTGCCGGCGCGGGTTTGCAGGTAACTGGTGATTCGCCAACGCGCGGGGAACATGCCGGTCGTCCAGCCCGTGCGCGACGGCGAACAGATCGGCGAGGCGGAGTAATACTGGGTAAATCGAATCCCCTCGCGTGCCATGCGATCAATGTTCGGCGTTGGGGCGAAGGCGCCGCCGTAACAGCCGATGTCCCCGTAGCCCATGTCATCGGTGAGGATCAGAACGATGTTCGGCCGTGGTGGGGCGGAATCAGCGGCGCGTGTCGCGCACGATAATGCACAGGCGAGCGTGAGGGCCGACACGACAAACCGGGCAGAGCGCATATTCATCACGGCATGGTCTCCCAGGCGCCGGCCAAGTTCAACGCCTCATCGAGGTGCATTTCTTATGGGCCGGTGGTGATGCAGGGGTTGCCAGACTCACCGATGGTGTGGGAGTGGGAGACATGCTCAGTCAATGCGGCTGTATCTGGATTGGGGAGCGGGACCGTCCCGGTCGCATCCTCCGGTGTCGCAGGTTCAAAGCCCGTCGGCCACCCATCGCTCCAAGGGCGACTCACGGCTAGCTCGAAAGGGCCATTGCCAGCAGCGTCCCGTGCAGGTTAGTCCTGGCTGCGGTCGTGCGGACGACGAGACGTTTCCAGCAGTCGGATGTCCCTCGACCGCTCAATGGACACAGACATGAACGGCGTTTTGAAACAAATCGGAATGGTATGTGGCGTGGTGGGATGGCTGCAATCTTCGCTCCTGGCGCAAGGCAACCAATCCCTCACGCTGGCGGACACAGACGGATTCACTGATGACGAGACTTATCCGCCCGGTAGCTTGCAGGCGGTGGAGGATGGCGCGGCACGCTGGCAACCGGCCAGCCCCTCACCCGCGCAAATCGTAAATCTTAACGACGGCGGTGTTCACGGCAAAGTGCTGCGGCGGGCGCAAACCGGGACAGACCAGGTTGATTACCTCCAGTTTCCCGCCGTTTCCAATGGCGTGCTGACGATCCAGTTCGATGCCCGCGCCTCCACGGCCAGTACTCGGACGCTCGACGTTTTCCTGCTCCCCACGACGGGCGGCGAAACCTGTCTGCTCGGCTGGGGCACGGTCAGCGGCAAACTGTGCTATTACGACGGCGCGCAGTGGGTGGGCGTTCACAATCTCGACACGAACTGGCACCAGATCGAAATGACCAGTTACCTGAGCGGACCCTTGTTTCAGCGCTGGGATTTGAAAGTGGACAACGCCCTCATTGCGACGAATCTGTCGTGGCGCAACAATCACCCTAGCGGGACGCCTTACGGTCGGCTCCGCCTCGGCGGCATTCGGGGCACCGCGGGGACGTATGCCGACGTGGACAATGTGGTCATCACCGCCGAAGTGACGGTGACGATTCCGGAAGTGTTCAAAGTGAACGATCCGACGCCCGGTTCGAACAGTTTCCGCTTCTGGTTTCCCGCGGAAACAAACCGCGAATATCTGGTGGAGGCCACCGGATCATTGAACCCGCCGGACTGGATGCCGTTCGAGCTCGTGCGGGGCCGCGGCTCGAATCAGTGGTACACCAACCAGACGGCGACGAACACCGGGGAGTTTTTCCGTGCGGCGAAGCTGTCTCCACCCGGCTATGGAGACGGCTACCGCGGCATCTGGTTCACGCTGGGACAATTCTCCGAATACGGTGACAAGTATTCCGGCGGTCTGGGCACCTACACGGCCAACCATATTCCGATCGCCATTTACTCGGCGGCGGTGGACAAGACGTTCTTTGTTTACGGCGGCACGATCAAGGACCAGCGGCATCTGCTCATCATGGCGTCCTGCTACGATCACACCACGCAGCAAGTGCCACGGCCGACATTGGTGCTCGACAAGCAGGGCGTGAACGATCCGCACGACAACGCCGCACTGGCCCTTGACGACGCGGGACACGTCTGGGTGTTTGTGAGTGGCCGTGGCACTTCGCGCCCGGGGTGGAAATTCCGCAGCAGGAGACCTTACAGCGTGGCCGAATTTGACTTCATCCGGCAGGATGAAATGACCTATCCGCAGCCGCGGCACATTCCCGGATTCGGTTTCTTCAATCTGTTTACCAAGTACACCAATGGTCGCGAGCTGTATTGGGAAACGAGCACCAACGGCGTTCATTGGAGCGCGCACCACAAGCTGGCCGGGATTGGCGGGCACTACCAGGTCAGCAACGTGCGCGATGACCAACAGTTGATCGCCTCGTTCTTCAATCGCCACCCCGGCGGCAGCGTGGATCAGCGCACGGATCTTTACTACGTGCAGACCACGAACTTTGGCTCCACTTGGACGACGGTTGACGGCAGGCCGCTGACGCTGCCGCTGAGCACCGCGGACAATCCGGGGCGCGTCATTGATTATTCTTCCCAGGGGAAGCTGATGTACACGCTGGACTTGAACTTTGACACCAACGGGAATCCCGTGATGCTCTACATTACGAGCAACGGCTGGGCGCCAGGGCCGCAAAACGACCCGCGCCGTTGGACGATCACCCGCTGGAACGGCATGCAATGGATTACCAGCACGGTGACCACTTCCACCCACAACTATGACTTTGGCAGCCTCTACATCCGGCCCGATCGCTGGCTGATCATCGGGCCGACCGAGGCCGGGCCGCAGGTTTGGCAAACCGGCGGCGAAATGGCCGTTTGGTCGAGTGTGGACCAGGGGCTGACTTGGACGAAAGATCGGCAGATTACGACCAACAGCATTTACAACCACACCTATGCGCGCCGTCCGTTGAATGCGAAAGACCCGTTCTTCGCCTTCTGGGCGGATGGCGACCCGACGCAGCTCACGCCGTCGCGGCTCTATTTTTCAAATTCGGACGGGACGCGGGTCTGGCAACTGCCATACGACATGCCGACGCTGTCGGCCACTCCACAAGAAGTGGAGTTCTGAACGGCTCGCGCGACTTACCGAAGAGGGCGGGACCAGCCAAACCCGACTGATCAGTCCAGTCTGGCCAGCCCGCGTTGGAGAGCCGTGGTCGCGGCCTGGGTGCGGTCAGCCACATCGAGTTTCTCCAGAATCATTTTGACATGGTTCTTCACGGTGTTCTCGGCAAGGCCCAGCGTGGCGCCGATTTCTTTGTTGCTCTGGCCTTTTACGATCAACTGCAGCACCTCCAGTTCGCGCGGCGAGAGGCCGGGCGCGGCACGGCGTTGGGCGAGTCGCGTGGTGATCTCCGTCGGCAGGCAGTACGTGCCGGCATGGACGGCGCGGATTGTCTCCAGCAACGGGCCGCCGTCCGTGTTCTTCAACAGGTAGCCCGCGGCGCCGGCCTCCAGCGCGCGGCAGATATCCTCGTCGTTGTCAAAGGTCGTCAGCACGAGCACGCGCGCGGCGGGAAACTTCCGGCGGATCGCGGCCGTGGCTTCCGCGCCGCTCAGACCGGGCATGCGCAAGTCCATCAGCGTGATGTCGGGCTGATGCTCGGCGAAGGCCCGGATCGCTTCCGCGCCGCTCGCCACTTCCGCAACCACCGTCATGTCGGGTTGGACTTCCAGCAGGCTGCGGAGGCCCATGCGCACGACCAGATGATCATCCACGAGCAACACCCGCATCTTGTTTCGATTCATGCGGGGATGGGCACGGTAACGGTTACAGTCGTGCCGCGGCCAGGCTGGGTGTCGAGTTGGAGTTCGGCCCCAATCTGCCCGGCGCGTTCGCGGATGCCGCGCCACCCAAAATGGCCGTTGCCGCTGGCGCTCGCTTGCACGGGGTCAAAACCCAGTCCGTCATCGGCGACGCACAATCGCACGCGACCCGGGCTTTGGGAGAAACTCAGGCGGATTCGCTTGGGATGGGCGTGCTGGACGGCATTGGCC
>CAYJNU010000161.1:0-15742 GCA_964371005.1 uncultured Verrucomicrobiota bacterium
GCATTTTCCCGTCGACGCACGAACACCTCAATTCCGCCGCAATCCGGTCGCTCCCGCGGATGCGGAGGCAGTGGGAGACACAAGTCGCCCTGGTTTGGAGTTCTCACAGACTCCAGGTGCGACCGATGCCGTCAATCCCGTCGAACGATGCCAGCTCTGAGCCCGCGCTCGGGTCGCGAGAAGGTGTGGCACATCGAGCAGTCAATACGTTTGTCGGTCACGTGCTTGGCGTGGGTTTCTTTGAACCCTTTCGATGGGAACGCGCTGTGGCATTGGCTGCAGACTTGCGATGAGGGGCCTTTCAGCCCGTAGCCGAGGTTTGCCCGCAGATTCATCCGCGCCGGGCCACCACCACCACCGGCACCGCTATGACAGTCGCCACAGCGCAAGGCGTTCTTCTTGCGCTCAACTCCGTGGTTGATGGTCTGAAATTCGTGAGTGGTGACGATCGAGTACGGCCCCGTCAAGCCGGAAACCTGCTGCCCGACTTCCACCGCCTGGCTGAAGCTGGCGGTCGTGAAGAATGTGAACGTCGAGTGCGGGATCAACTGGCCGGTGGCGTCGTGCCGGGCTGCGTTACCACGATGCTCCTTCATCGGGTAGATCTTCGCACCCGGTGACGAGACACCGCCGTGTGGGACTGCCAGCGCGTATTCGCCGTCGGCATTCTGCGCCGGAACCTGCCCCAACACGTACACCTCGCTAGTGCCATCGAACCAGCCGTAGCTGGGGATCAAATTACTCCCCAAGGTGTCTTCCGGCGCCCAGCCACCCTGACCGCTGCATGCCAGCGGGTTAAACGTCGGACTTAGCCAGTCACGCGCAAGTTCGGTGGGCACGTCCTTCGCGAAGCGCGGAATGTGGCAGGACTGACACGCAACGCGGCTTGCGTGCAGGTCCCGGGACTTTGACTTTCGCGGGCTGTAATCGCCGTGAGGCCTCTCGCCATGGCAACCGGCACACGTAAGTTGCTCGGGGCTGTCGTTGGGACGCAAATCCAACCCGCGACCACGCACACGGTGGTTGCCGGCGTAGTGACAGTTCACACATGACAGATTCGCGCCGTGCGGGCTCATGTGGACATCGGAGGTTAGCGGGGGATTGGCCGTCACGGAGGACAAATCACCGCGCTTTCCACCGTTCCGACCGGCCGCCCCGGCATGACACCGCAGGCAGGAAGTGCGGGTCGGTTTATGCACCGTCCTGGCCGCCTCCAGGATCGAGATCATCATGCTGGCTTCGTCGGGCATGTAGTGGAAACCATTTTCGTCCTCCACCGGTACGCGGATGGTGAACGTGCCGCCGTCGGGCAGGGGCACCTCGACGAGTTCGTAGGGCGGGGCCGCAGTGCGCCGGTAGGCATCCTGATGGCACATCAGGCAATCAATGTTCGCGAGTTGCGCGGCGGAGGGCTCGGGACTGGGAAACTGCCCGTTCCCCGAGTGACAGCCCGAGCACGTCGCACGCGAGGAGGTGACGTGGGTGCCGCAGTACGAATTGTAGCCAATAAACCCATTGCCGCGCTCGCCGGCATTGCCATCGATGTTCGTCACATTGGGCGTGGGGCCCGTTTGCTGATAATGGACAGAGTGGAAGGCGTCCAATGCTTCGTTCACGTGGCATTCTACGCAGGTGGCGGGACCGTCGTAGCTCTGGATGGTCGCGTGCGCAGCCCGGGCAGCCTCGGACACCAGGGCGGAAGCGGAGTCGGGAGTTTCAAGAACGAAACCGATCACCAGGGCCGGAGCCAAAGTGCAGATCGCCCGGCGTGCCACCGAAACTCGACGTGCAACTTCACGATGAATCGGAGCGGAACTCCGCATTGGGTTTGCGGCCTTCATAGTCTCGCAGGATGGAAGATGGGGTTGACCGTCCGTACGGCACCGGCCTCAATCTCGGTGTGCAATCCAACCGCCCGGGCGGGGCGTGTTGCCCGCACGGTTACTGCTGGCCGGTGGTTGCCGACGGCATTCATGATCTCCCATCATGCTACGCGCGCAATCCAGACCCTGCCATTTCGCGAAGGAAGGATTTTTTTCACCTCCGAATGGAGGGGAGGGAATTCCTACTAACGAAGGAGGGAACTTGCTGAACGCGGCGGGAGGGCTGGTTGCGGTGTGCAGAATTGGCGACTCAAGGCGAGCTTGTCTGCGGGGCATCGGGCGTGGCCTCGAATCTGGCCCGGCAATCGGGGCAGATGCTGTGGGTGAATTCGGCATGAGAATGCTTCGTGATATAGGCCTCGACCCGTTCCCAATAGCCATGGTCGTCTCGAATCTTCTTGCACCACGCGCACATCGGAAGGAGGCCACTCAGCGTCTTCACATTCGCCAAGGCTTCCTGCAAGGTGGCAATGAGGTGTTCGCGTTCGGCCTGCTGGCGGATCCGTTCGGTGACGTCGCGGAAGACGAGGATGCGGCCCGCCACGCGACCCTGCTCGTCGAGGATGGGTGCCCACGTGTCTTCAATCTGCCGACAGACCCCATCTCTTGAACTCAACTTCTTGTCGCGGGAAAACCGTTCCGTATGGCCGGTCTTGAGCAACGCCACGGACGAGGCTTCCAGTTCCTCTCCCGTCGGCTGGAGGATTGCAGAAATGCTGGCAAGGTCGTGCCCGAGACTGTCGCGTTCTGAAATACCGGTCAGCGCCTCCGCGACGGGATTCATGAAGGTGACGCGGCCCTCGGCGTCGGTGGCGATCACCGCATCCCCGATGCTGCGGAGCGTGGCGGCGAGGAGGCGCTCCGCTCGTCGTACGCGCTGTTCGAGTTCATGCCGATAGAGCGCGATCTTGATGGTGGTGCGCAGTTCCTGGAGGTCAAACGGCTTGACGAGGTAACCGAAAGGGCCGCTGTCCCGTGCCCGTTCCACCGTGACTTCGTCGGCATGCGCGGTCACATAAACGACCGGAATTTCAAGCTCGCGAGCGATCACGTTCGCCGCCGCCGTGCCGTCCATCGCGCCCTTGAGTTGGACGTCCATCAACACGAGATCAGGGCGAAGCGCGTGCGCCTGGCTGACAGCGGCTGATCCCGTGTCCACTGTGGCGACCACCGTGTAGCCCAAGGCTTGCAGGTGCCGGTTGAGGTCAGCCGCTACGATGGTTTCATCCTCGACGATTATGACGCTGGTTCGGTTCATGAGAGCTGCCTTGGCAGAGGGACCCGGCGTGCTTCGTGAACGTGAACCGCTGGCCGCAAACCGCTACTCCAGAACTTGGCGGAGCAGCGTGCCGAATGTTTTGAAGATGATCCACATATCCATCCGAGGAGACGCGCTGGCGACGTAGGCGAGATCCAATTCGATCATTTCATCGAAGGTGGTCTCGTTCTTGCCGCTGACTTGCCAAAGGCCGGTCAACCCGGGCAAGGCGTCGCAGCGTCCCTTTTCCCATGACCGGAATTGCTCGAATTCATAAGGAAGGCAGGGGCGGGGGCCAACCAGGCTCATCTCACCCCGTAGCACGTTGACCAATTGGGGCAATTCATCCAGGCCGGTGGCGCGGAGCAGATGTCCCAGCGGAATGAGGCGATCGTCTTCCGCGTCCATCTTCCGCATGGGCTGGTTGGCTTTCCTGAGGTTCTGCACGTGAGACTGATGCGCTGTAGCATCAGCCCCCACGTGCATGGAGCGAAACTTGAAGCACGTGAAACGCTGGCCGCGAAAGCCGATTCGGGTCTGCCGGAACAACGGCGGACCGGGCGAGACGCACTTGATCCAGAGGATTATCAAGCCGCTGAGCGGCAGAGCGAGCGGGAGTAAGCAGAGGATGGCGCAGAGATCAATGACCCGCTTCCAGCGCGGAACCTGCTGGCCGGACGGGATTGTGATGGTGCCGAACGGACGCGTCGGCAGTCTCTCGGCGGCAATTGATGAACCACCGCCACGAAAGAGCACGAGCGGATGCGATTCGGTTATTGGGACTCTCATCATGAGCATGAATTAAGATTCGTGTGGAAGAATAGTCGTCCTCGATTCGAGTGACTATCGGGGCATGTCGGAAGCAGGGATAGGAAAGACCCCGATGCGTTCGGCCTGTTCAGCGCCAGGCCGGTGCTGACAGTAGCCGTCGAGATGCAGATGACCCTTCGTCAGGCTTAGGAAGTCTTCCTAGCTCACGTTCAGGGGTTCACCCATAGAGGAAACCCTGTCAACGGCACTACGATGCGGGTGTGAATGTGGCAAGAACAGTGTGCAGTTGGGCGACTGAGCCGGTTTGGTGGAACGCCATCCCCGGACGGTCAGTCAGTTTGCCAATGCATCCGAACATGACGAGACAGGGCGAACCAGCCAGCTCTCGTTGGTGCCACCGAGTCCATAACACAACAAACAACACAGAAAGGTACATGCAGTCATGAAGAAGCTAACGCAGTTCAGTTTGGCGGCGCTCGTTCTGGGAGCTGTCATCGCGCCCACCGCCGAGGGGGTGATGATCTCGGATCGCGCCACATGGGAGAGCACGGTCGGCACGTGGGCGGATGTTGACGAAACGCAAATCCCGACGGGATTTGGGGTGCTGCCCGGCAACCTCACGCTACCGTCCGGCATCACGGTTGGTTTCGACACCACGCTCTATGGTGCTCAGGTGGGTACCGACTGGGCGACCTGGTCAGGCGGAAACACCCCCAAAGTGCTGGCCGCTTTTGGGGACGGGGTCAATCCGACTTCCGTTGGTGCGACTGCCAGTGCAGCCATCTGGTCGTTCGGCATGGAAATGGAGCCCTATACGTTTGCCGAGTTCTCGATGACGCTGAGCACGGGCCAAACCCTGACGCAGATTGTGAGTGGTATCGGAGGGGCGACGTTCTTCGGCTGGGCCGACGAACCCGTGGTTTCATTCACGATGAGCACGGCTGACCCGGTTGCTTTCGCCTTCGGCCGCATGGTCGAAGGGGCGGGTGCTCCTCCCCCCACTGGAGTTCCGGATGGTGGCAGCCTCGCGCTGGCGACGGGCCTCCTCTGGATCGGCATGTTTCTGATCCCGATGCGCCGCGAGGGTGGCGCACGCGCCGACCGCTCTGCAGTCGCCATTGCCTGACGCAAATCGGTTGTTGTGGGGCTGAAGGCCCACACGCCAACCCGATCCCCATGAACACTCGGTCACTCCTCCCCCCTGGACCTTCACCCGGCGTGAAGGCCAGGGTGAAGGAAACCGGGGGTTCGCTTTCGCACTGAAGTTCACAAATCTCATCTCCAGACCCGACAGCACATCCTCACCTCCATGGAGCTACTGGTATGAGCGGAATGCGGCATGATTCGCCAGCCCGCCTGTACCAACGGGTGCGGATAATGGGCGCGTTGCTTCTGTTTGCCTCGGCGGTTCCCGTCCGGGCGGGTGCGGTTTGGCAGTTGACCTTTGGTTACGACGAACAAGGGGTTTCACTGGTTGGCGCCGCGCCGGTGGTGAATCCCTCCAAGCGAACCGAGTCCTCCGCTGCGGCCGCGTCGCCGCTGAACCTTGCTTACCTTCTTGAGTGGCTTGATGCCAGCGGGGGCGTTCTCCAACGCACGCCGGTCACCCTGCCGCTCGGCTTGAGGAGCGCGCTGGGAGGCGGGGCTGGATCGCCTTCGCATCAGATCACCATTCCTTCCAGTGGCGCATTCGTGCTGCGCGTGCCCGGTCCAGTTAACCCGACAGACCCCCGCCGTGTGCGGCTCACACAGAACTGGACAGTTGACTCGATCGGCAGCGATTTGGCGGCCACCGTGCCGGTTGCCTTCCACGCCAGCGAGCAGACATTCACTCTGCCCGAATACGTTCCGCTGCAGTCGCTGCCGCGTGCTCTCGGCGGCCCGGTTGGCGGGCGCAAGGTGCAGGACACCGGGCCGGATGCCAACCGGCTCGTGATCGTGGTGATGGGCGATGGCTTTTCGGCGGCGGACCTGGCGGCGGGCAAATTCTCGAGCCAGGTTTCCAGGTTTCTCAACACGTTTTTCGCCACCAGTCCCTGGAGTGCCTACCGCGATGCCGTGAACGTCTATCAAGTGGACTTGGTGAGCAACGAAACCGGCACCGATTACGAAGACGCCGCGCCGGCCGGCGGTGGCACGTTGAAGGACACCTATCTTGACTCGCAGTTCTGGTCGGGTGGCGTGGAGCGTGTGCTTTACTTGGACGGCCCCGGTATCTCCCGGGCGTATGCCGCGGCCGATTCCGTTGTGGGGGTCGGGGCTTGGGACAAGATTCTCGTATTCGTCAACTCGGCCAAGTACGGCGGGTCCGGTGGTGCGGTCGGCGTATCGAGCCTGCACCCGGATTCGGATGAAATCCAGATTCACGAGTTCGGCCATGCCTTCGCCGGCCTGGCGGACGAGTACGATTACGGCCTGAACAGCACCAACTGCGTGGAGACCACGCTGCGTAATGTGGATTGCGGTTTCCATCTGCCGAATGTGAAGTGGAGCGCGTGGGTCGAGCCGGGCATCCCGTTGCCCACACCACCGACGGCTACCTATGCGAGCACCGTGGGGGCTTTTGAAGGCGCGCTGTACCAGCCGCACGGAGTCTATCGTCCGATGCTGGACTGCAAGATGCGCACGTTGGGCGTGCCGTTTTGCCCGGTCTGCAGTGAGGCACATGTTGTGAGGCTGTTCGAGCACATTGATCTGGCCGGCGGTGCTGCGCCTGCGGCCGCCACGGTTGAAGTGACCACCAACCTGGCCCGGGTGTTTGCGGTGGATGCGATTTCGCTCACCGGGATGTCCTACCGATGGCTGCTGGACGGGGTCGAGCTGGCGGGAGAGACGAGTCCCAGCATCGCGATCTCCAACCACGGCGAGTTGCCACACCGCGCCGCGCTCCAAGTGGTGGCGACCCATTCCACTCCATGGGTCCGCTCCCAAGTTCTGCAAGGCACGCACGCCTGGGATCTGACTTTCGCAGACGTGCCGACCATCACCGTCACCGACCTGGCGGTGTTGGAGGGGGATACCGGCAGCATGGCCGCGATGCTTACATTGACCCTATCTTCACCCAGTCCCCAAATTGTGTCCGCCAGCTACGCAACCCAGGGCGGAACGGCCATGGCAGACGTGGATTACCAGTCGGCCGCCGGGCAGATTGTGTTTCAGCCGGGCGAGACAACGCAGACCGTAAGGCTCAGCGTGCTGGGCGATCTCCAACCCGAGAGCGACGAGAGTTTTGTGGTGCAACTCAGCAGCCCGGTGAATGCGAAGCTCCCGCCGTCGCCGGCCAGGGTCACGATTTACGATGACGACCAACCGCCGAGCGTTGCACTCTCAAGCCCCGCGAAGGGCGACGTGTTCCTGCAAGGGCAACCCATCCCGGTCATCGTCAACGCCTCGGAACCGCACGGTCAAATTGCGCGCGTGGACATCTTCACCAACGGGCAGGTCTGGCTGAGCCTGACCAACGCATTCCCCGTGGCCAATTGGACGAACGCCCCGTTGGGAAGCCAGAGTCTGGTAGCAGTGGCGACGGATGTTGCCGGGCGATCCGGGACTTCGGCGCCCGTTAGCCTGAGCGTGCTGGCGTCCAGCTTGCAGCGGTTCGCGCTGGTCGCGCTTGCGGACGCCTGGCGGTTCGACGTGACGACCAATGATTACGGCACCGGGTGGACCGCGCCGGGCTATGATGACAGCACCTGGAGCGGCCCGTCCAACGGTGTGTTTTTCAATGGGAACCTGCCGATCGCCGGCCCGAGAGGCACCCCGATCACCCTCACCTACAACGGCGCGCGCATCCGCTCCGCCTATTTCCGCACGCATTTCCAATTCCCGGCGCCTCCGTTTGGCGCCGTGGCACTGATCGCTTCGAACCTCGTGGACGATGGGGCGGTGTTCCACCTGAACGGAAAGGAAGTGGGCCGCTTGCGCATGCCGGGCGGAGCGGTCACTCGCACCACGTCGGCGCTTCCGGGCGTCTGGGCGACCAACCTCGACGTCATTCATCTGGACTCGGGCAGCCTGGTGGAAGGTGATAACGTGCTGGCTGTGGAGTTGCACCTGGCGAGCGACACCAGCTTCCCGGGAACATTCGGCATGAGTCTGGGCGCAGTGGCGGGTTACGTGCCGGTGCTGGAGCGGCTCGGCGCGCGAGGGGCCAAGGAGCGGGTGACGCACTTCCTGGCGGCGGATCTGGGAGGGGGCCGGCCCACCTTGATGGCCGTCGGCCCCACCAGCGCCCAAGGTGGCAGTGTGAGCGTCAAGGGCGACTGGCTTTTCTACCTGCCGCCGCCGGGCTACACGAACAATGACTCGTTTCCCTTTGTCTTAGGTGATGCGGCCGGAGCTACCGCAGCCAACGCCTTGGTCAAGACACGAGACGTCCCGTTTCCCTCGGCAAACTTGCGAGTTGAAGCAATGACCGATGGCGGCATCCGCTTGGTGGGCGACGGCATACCAGGACAAGCCTACGCCATCGAAGCGAACGAAGACCCCAGTCTGCCCAACTGGCAACGGCTGGTCAGCCTGATCTCCGACGACGCCGGGAACTTCCAATACATTCATCATCTGCCCGCAGGATCGCCGCTGCTCAGTTATCGCGTCGTTCAGCCCTGACGCGCCGAAGCCACGATGGCGGCGCTGAACAGGCGCGGGTCTCCGGCTGCGTGGCGGATTGTTGCTCATCGGAGACCTCCACAGCCAGACCTTGACCTGGCTGAAACGGTGCTGACGAGGAAAGCGCACCCGCGCGTCGATACCGCATCTTGGAGAGCCGGCGCTCCCTGGGAACGCGGACGGAGTATGCCAACACAGCGTTGCGCACGAGGCTTGTCATGCTTGTCCGCGCCGGCGGGGCCGTGACCGCGCCTCCGTCCCCCGTAAACGCCGCTCGATGCAGGCAACCTCCCATCGAGTCAGGCCTGTGCCAGTGCTTCAATCAGGTAGTTGACTTCTTCGGTAACCTCTGCTGGTCCAGCTACGGTCTGCGCGATCTCCGTCTTGACCAGGTCCCGGAACCGCGTGCGCAATCGATGGATCGCGACCTTCACGGCGTTTTCACTTAAGCCGAGGCGTGCGGCGACTTCACTTTGAGGGGTGGCGGCGGCGCCGGTAAGCCACGGTTTCAACACGTCGAAATGATCTGCCTTGCCGCCGGCCGCCAGTTCCTCGCCCAGTTGTCGGAGCGCGCGATCCAGCAGGGTGAACGCCCATTGGCGATCAAAAATCGAGTCCGGTGTGACTGCGCGCGGATCGGTGGCATCGAAGCCGGGTGAAGTGTCAGTGCCGGGTTCGATGGGGACGGCTTCCAAACCGCCGCCACGTTTCTGGGCGCGTTCGCGGTCACGCATGTCGGACAGGAAGTGTTTCACGGCGCCGAGCAGAAAGGAACGGAAACGCCCGCGATCCGGATCGGCGCGATCAAACGCTCCGCCCCGGAGCACGCGTGCGAAGAAGTCCTGCGTCAGGTCCCGCGCCTTCTCGTCGTCGCGCACCGTGACCCGGATGAAGGCCTGCACCGGCGCATAGTAGGCTTCGCACAACTCCCCGAGCGCAGCGCGGCCTGCGTCCGATTCGCCGCGAGCGAGGAGGACCAGCGTCCAGCGCGTCGCAGCAAAGGGCGAACCGGTGGATGGTGCTGCGTCGCTCACTGGGATACCGGCAACGGCGGTTTGACTTCAACCCACGCTTTGATCGAGAAGCCCTCGGTCGTGGAAACTCCAAACAGCAGGCTCTTCTCGCCCAGCCCAAGCCGGATTGATTTTTCCCTCAGCGTTTTTTCGACGTTCACGCGCAACTGGTCGAGTTGCTCCCGCTTCATCGAGTCCGGCAATTTATATTCGATTCGCTGGTGCCGCACCGCCGGCGAGCCTTGATACTCTTTGAGGAACTCGGTCGTGCGGACCTCGGCTTGCGCGCCGGGAAGGGTGAGTTCCCAGGGAAAGGCCTTCGAGCAAGCGCCGTGGACGTCGTCCACGTAGTCCACCGCCAGCCAGTTCGTCCCTCCGACCTGTCGCAGCTCGACGGCGGTGAACGTAAACCGAATCCAAGGCGACGAGTCCGGTGTGGCCAACTCCAAATGCTGGGCGGCATCCTTCAGCCAGTTCGTGCCAAAACCGCTCGATGAGTGGCGAAGGCCCGGCTTCATTTTGACGGTCTGCGTGCGGATGCGCAGCCCGTAGGCCGGCCGGCCGGAACCCGACCCCGCCAGGCCTTCGATCACTTCCTGGTCCGTTTGCAGTGCCTTCCACAAGTCCATGCTCAGGCTGAAGTCCGCCGGGATCGGTGGCACGGCCAGGCCCTGCGATGTAAGCCGGCCATCGGGGCCGATGATTCCGAACTTCCACCGCGGCAGCCCGGACAGGCTGTCCAGGTCGTCCGGGTCCTCGGCAAGGATGAACTTCCCGGTGTACGTCTCCGGCATGCCGTTGATTTGATAGGCGGCCAGGTCGGGTACGGGCACGATCACGCCATTACTGCGCGTCACCAGTTCGAACGTGGCCACTTGATTCGCGGGCAACACAAAGTCCGCTTCAATGCCCCGTTTCGACGTGGGCGGCGGAACGGGCGAGCTCTGCAACTGGAGTCGCACGCTCCAATCTGCGGCGCCGGCATTGCCGCCGCTGGCCGTCTGCAAAGCCCGGGCGACCTCGAATGTGTGCGCTTCGCGCGTGGCGGCCAGTTTGCCGATGCTGGCGGAGGACGGGGAAGCGGTCCAGTCAAGGCGGGGCAAACCCGGAGGCCGCAGCCGTGCCGCGATGGTGCCCGAGGTCCTGTCTTCAACGACAATTTCCCAGGGCGTACCGTCGGGGGACGTGTCCTCGTTGGTTTGCCAGCGCACCTCAAACGGACTGGTTTCGCGTCCTCTTGGCGGCCACAGCTTCGCGCGCAGATCGCGCCCATTCACTGGCACGCCGTTGGACAGCACAATGCCCGTGACGACCAACGTCTCACGCGGCGGCGCGCTGACTTGCACGGCAACGGCATGCTCGGAGACGTTCGGCGCCCCAGCGCGCCGCGCCGGGCCGCTGGGCAACCGTCTGGCGACGGCGTTGCCGAGCAGCGCGAGAAGCAACGTGGCGAAAATCCATTTCAAGATGCCCTTTCGTTCTGCGGGCGGTTGGTTCGCGCCCCAACGTGCAGCCGCAAAGACCGCCCACACCGAGAACGTGAGCGCTCCAGCCGGAACGACCATCCACAGCAGCGAGGCCAGCGCCGGGACAGCGGTGGAGGAGCGGGGCACGAGGTTCGGGGTCGCGACCAGCGTGGCGGCGACCAGGAGCAACAGCGGCCAGGCCAGCGCGGCGATGACCGCGAGCGGCAGACCCCGCGAACGTCCACGTTGCTCGTGGATGTTGCTCAAGCCGACCCAGCCCAAAATCGTGCCCGGCAGGCCCAGCAACGTCGCCGCGCCAAGCAGGAGGCAGATTTCCCAAAGCCCAATGCCGCCCATGTTCCCCATCATCAGGGCCGCCACCAGAACCGGAAGCGAAACGCTCACGCCAGCCAACACAGCGCCGATGATGGAGACGCGCGACCATTGGGGAACGACACCAGCATCGGGTGCATTGTCTTGCCCCAGGACCATCGTCCCGTGCGGGCCCTGCCCCAAGGACGGCGGCTGACAAAGTGACTTCAGCAGCACGGCATGGCGATGCAGCCAAACCAGTGCGCTGATCTCAAACACCAGTGCCGCGAGAATCAGTGCAAGCATCACGCCGTCGCTGACGTCCAGCGATGGCATCGGCGCATCGGGGACCAGTTCATCTACGGCCATGACCACCCAGATTTGCCCGGCGAGGGCCAGGACGATGAAGCCGAGGTGCAACCACAAGCCGACCTTCAGCCAACCCGGCGCGGACGGACGCAGCCCACGCAACTTCCAGCCGCCAATCGCGAGCAACACCAGCAAGAAGAAGTCACCGACCGTGGACAGCACGTTGAACGCACCTTCGATGAACGCAGCCAGATCGTGCTTTGGCAGCGCCTCGAACGTGAAGAGGCCCACGACCCACATCAACGGCGCAACGACCAGCGTATACACGATGATCGCCTTGGCCATCCGCGGCAGCCGGGGCGGACACAGGATGAAATCCTCCACCGGACTGAATGCCGGCGCTGGTGCGCTGGCGCCTGGTGAATTCGGCGGAGCGGTCAAATGCTCAACGCTCGTCTTCACTTCCCCCGCGCTCTGGTATCGCTTCTCGCGCTCCTTCTCCAACGCCCGGAGCACCACCTCGTCCACGCGTGGATCCATGGGCGTCTTCTTCGACGGTGGGGCGAAGCGGCCAATGGGTAGCTCACCCGTCAGCATTTCGTAGAACACGACGCCCAGCGAATAGATGTCCGCGCGGTGATCCACCGCTTCCGGATGTTCGATCTGCTCGGGCGCCATGTATTGCGGCGTGCCGATGGCCGCACCTGTGGCGGTGAGTTGCGTGACCGGCTGCGGTTCGCCGACGAGCTTGGCGATGCCGAAGTCGGCGATCTTCACGCGGCCCTTGGTATCGAGCAGAATGTTCTCCGGTTTGACATCGCGGTGCAGGATGCCCTCGCTGTGCGCAAACTGGAGCGCCTCGCAAATCTTCGGCACGATGGCCAGCGCCTGATCCGGCGTGAACCGGCCCGCGCGCATCGCCTGACGCAGGTTCGCGCCGTCCACGAATTCAATTAGGAGATAGAAAAAACCGCCCGCCTCGCCGAAGTCAAAAACGCTGCCGATGTTCGGATGGTTCAATCGCGCCAGTACGCGCGCCTCCCGGCTGAACCGTTCGCGAAAGGAAGGATCGGTCGCGAATCTCGTGGGCAGCAGCTTGAGGGCGACGAAGCGCTCCAGTTTCGGCTGGCGCGCCTTGAACACGCAGCCCATCCCGCCCATGCCGATCAGGTCGACGATTTCGAGTTGTGGAAAGGCGGCAGCCACGTCTGCCAACGGCGGCGGCCCGTGGGCTTCGGAAGCTTGAACGGAGACGTCTATTGTTCTGCCGACGCCTGCCAGGAGACACTTGGGGCAGAGGCCTTGCGGCGCGCCGTCGGGAATGGTCGCGCCGCAAGCCGGGCAACGATTGGTCAAGGTTTGATTACTCATAACGCTCTTGCCTGAGGAATCGCCAGGGTGAGGTTACACCGGTTTTGCATTATGGGAAGCCATGGTAAGAACCGTCCGGAACCAAATGCGACCCGGTTGGAAATCTCGCCCCTGCAGGCCCGGCGCTCTCACCGGAGCAGGTCTTCAAGTCGGCTCTAAGAACTCCAACAAGCAGCGCGGGCCGAAATCCACACCTTGAATCTCAAGGCCGGACGCAAGGTCGCGACCATCCCGCCCCCGGCTTAGCCGAGTTCTCGCGCCTCACGCCCCCCGCAAAGGGCGATAGCGGCCCCGTGGAAGCACCAGCCAAGTTGGCGCGATGGCTTTTCTCGCAACCCCTTGTTCAGACAGCTTTCGGGCTGGGGCGAGTGTTTCGGAGTCTCCCGGGGCGCGGCTCAATCGCCCACCAAACGCCCTGCCGCACCCGCCTTTCTGGCTGACGCCCGTCCCGGCTTGGATGCCGGGATGGGCTTGACCGAAGAAAGAGTCAATCACGATCGGCGTAGCTACCCCACCGGGAAGTCACGGTGATCTGAACCGGGGCCGAAGTGACAACCGCTCCGGTGGTGCTTGTTGCCCGGGCGGTGAACACATGCGACCCCGATCCCAGACGCCTTGCGACCATTGAGAACGGGGCCGAGGTGTCAGTGCCCAACAGACTGGTGCCGTCGAAGAACTGCACCCGCGCTACGCGGCCGATGGGAGAGACAGCGGCGGACAGAGTTATGCGGGCTCGTTCAGGATAGATCGCGCCGTCCACTGGACTGGTCAACGCAATGTTGAGTGTCGCCGCACTGACCGCGAGCACAGCGTCCGCGCTGGTCACCGAACTGGCCGCATTGCCGACCACGACCCGATAGCTGCCGGCGTCGGCTGAGGTGACGCTCGCCAACGTGAGCGTGTCGCTGGTGGCGCCGGGGAGATTCACAGTATCCTTTTGCCATTGATAGGCCAGCGGCGCAGTCCCTGTGGCAGCCACGCTGAATGTCACCGTTCCGCCTGCTTCCACGGTCTGACTGATCGGCTGGGTGGTGATGACGGGACTGATCGGCGGTGGGGTGCCGCCCACGGTGATTGTCCCGGTGGCCAGTGTCGAGTTCTTGGCCCCGTCGTAGGCCGCGAAGGTGAAGGTGTCCTGACCCACGAATCCTGACTCCGGGTAGTACGTTGCCACGCGGTTCACCAGCCCCACCGAACCGTGGGCCGCTTGCGAGATGATGCGCAGCGTGAGGTTGGCGGCTCCACTGGCGGGCAGGGTGAGGTTCACGGGTTGGCCGGCGCCCGTGGTGGCCGCAACGTTGCTGACGGTCGGCGCGGCGCTGGGATTCTGTTCGCTGTTGGAGGGTCCGTTGTGGCAGGTATAGCACCCGATGATTGCGCCACGGAAGTACGTCTGGGTGCCGAAGGCACTGACCGTGCGGTCTCCTTGCGCGCGGGATAGCACCGTGCCCCTGGAATCTGTTCCGTGGCAGGTCTGACATTGGGCAAGCCCTACACGCTGAATGTAGTCATGATGACCGGTGACCCAGCCCTGGCCGGTCGGGTGCATGCCGTGCGGGCCGCCATTGATTGTGTTGGGCATCGTTGTATGGCAGGCGGTGCATTCCGCGACCGTGCCCGCGTGCCCTTGCACCTCCCGGCTCGAGATATTGTCGTTTGGATGCGAAGTGGCGAAGATGGCGTGCGTCGAGCCATGACAAGCCGTGCATTGCAGGCCGCCGTGACCGACCGAGAAGCGGTAGAGATCAAGACCTGGTGCTGGTGCGTTGGGGGTGGTGGCGAAGGTTTGGTCCACCGCCACGCGGACCGCCCCGCTGGCTTCGAACACCGACGTGTAACGAATCTGACCGTTGTTGTGCGTGGCTGTGCCGGTGTGGCAACTCTGGCAGTTGGGTTCCATGAACCAGCCGACGCGGTTGGCGGAGCCAACGGTCGTCATCAACCACGAGCACACGCATAAGTGATTTTACAGTGCGACATGAGCATGACACATGTCAAGTTTCAGGCTTGGCGATCCGGCCGGTGGCGGCCGCAATTTCCTTTACTCAACCGCACGTGGGCGTAGCGTGGATTCCATGCTAAAGTTGCGCGGCAGAAGTAGCGGGATGTTGTCGCGGCGCGGGCGACCGAAAGGGCGGCGTGGCCCCCAGGACCCGCAGGGGCGGCGGACTGGCTTGGCGCGACTGCATTTCCTGGAAGCCGCCCGGTGAAAAAGCAGCATAATCGTCCACATGAACGGTCTCCTTCGGCGAACCCGACCGGCTCGCTGCAGGCAGGTTCGGGGCCGGCTCTGCGCCAGCGGGCGGAGAACCAGGTCCGGGCGCGAGCGCCCTTGTCTCCGAAAGACCCAATGACCCCCCTGCCTGGAGAAGCTGGGCGAATCCTCCATGAATTGCAGGTGCATCAGGTCGAACTGGAGATGCAGAACGAGGAATTGCGCCGGGTGCAGGCAGAACTTGAACTCTCGCAGGCGCGTTACTTCGACCTGTACGACCTCGCCCCGGTGGGCTATTTCACGCTCACCGAACCGTCCCTGATCCTGGAGTCCAATCTCACGGCGGCGAGTTTGCTGGGCAGGGCGAAAAGCAAGCTGCTTGGGCAGCCCTTCACCCGCTTTATCCTGTCGGAGGATCGAGACCTCTTCTTTCAGCATCGCAAGCAGCTCTTTGAGACGGGCGCACCTCGGGCGTTCGAGATGCGGTTGGTCCGTCAGGATGGTTCCCAGTTCTGGGTGTCGGCGGAGGTCACGCT
>CAYJNU010000162.1:0-686 GCA_964371005.1 uncultured Verrucomicrobiota bacterium
TTCGCATCCAAGGGCCGCCTGCCGTTGGACCGCCAATCCAGATGAAAGAACCCTACATGGCCGAGAGGTTGGTCATCCGCAGCCCGCTCAGACTCAAATCGACCCAGGTTAAGATCTACGCGCGGGAATTGCGGTTCGAGGGCGACGGCTCGACCAACGGTTTGATCATCACGACGGGTTCGGAGGATTTCACGTTTCCGGTGCCCGCTACCGGACCTGACCTTACCCAGAAGGGCAGCGACGGCGCCAATGGCGTGTCCGCCGGATCCGTGGACGTCTTCGTCCAGCAATTCAACGACGCGACCGGCAATACCAAACCCAAAGTCGTTCTGACCGGAGGCAAAGGGCAAGCCGCTGGAAAAGGAAAGCATGACGGGGACGGAACGGTTCTGTTTCCAGGTGACGAACCCCATGGTTGGACCGGGGGATCAAGGCCAACCATATGGGAGATTCGTTTACGGCGACGCAAGTTGGAACCTGCCATCGGGGTGGTTGGTGACCTATGTTCACTATGATGATGACAATACTGCTCAAGGACACTCTCAGTGGCCAACGGATGGGACGAACGCCTGGCCGTCGGGCACGCCGGGCAATGGCGGGAATGGCGGCACCTTAACGACCAGTCATCCGTTTGTTTCCGGCGTCTATGGAGGTGGTCAACCCGGCGCCATTGGAGCACCTGATGA
>CAYJNU010000162.1:696-1085 GCA_964371005.1 uncultured Verrucomicrobiota bacterium
CCCGGCCACTACAACCCCTACTGGTGTGAGGGCGGCTATGCGGGTCTGCCGCAGCAAGCCATCCACCTCCACGCATGGACAACCGGGACATTTACCACAGATTACCACCTGGCGGAATCGGCGCGCCATACCTCGACGAATGGGTTGACCCACCCGGTTCCTTTCAGATCTGCAGGAATGGCCGGCCGTCGGAATCCGTCCGGCAGCAGCTACTCCTGGTTGCATCCCACCTTGCTGCGCAAGATCATCAACGCCGCCAAGGATGATTACCTGCAGAACCGGATCACGGCGGCGCAGGCCCGCCTCGTGGAGTACGCCGGCATCGTGGAGAGTCTCCGGGCGGATACCAACGCCTGGAATGCAGTGCCGCCGCCAGAGACGGACAAACT
>CAYJNU010000162.1:1095-15723 GCA_964371005.1 uncultured Verrucomicrobiota bacterium
GAGCTGAACCAGATGTATGCCGAGATGCAACTTCTCCTGCAGCAAATGGCCAATGGGCTGGATTACTTTGGCAACCCCGCCGGCTGGGTGCCCATGCTCAGTTTCGAGGTCAGCCTCAACGTGTTCGACCAGGAGATCGATCGCAGCCTGGACATCATCTACCTTTCCCAATGGCTGGCCGGGAAACAGGACAATGCCGCCGCAACCGTCGATACCCTGACTACGGCCCGCACAGAACTGGCGGACGAGATTGAGGCAGCGAAAGGCAGTTACACTGACGCCACCAGGATCCTGTCTAATCTGGAGGGCGAGGCGCTACTCATGAGCCAGCGGGTGCAAAACCTCCTGCTCGAGCTGGAAGCCCGGGAAAACGACCTGCACGCGCAAGCGGTTGCAAACAACCGCCCGTCGGAGTGGGAAAGCACTGTGCGGACGGGCTTGGGGATCGCCGGCGTCATCTGCCAGGTAGTCCCTGTCTATCAACCAGCCCTGGGTCAGGCGGGCAATGCCCTCACGGCGGCAAGTAGTGCCTCGTCCGTGGAGGATGTGTTCGCCGCTTTGCAGAGTTCAGGTGTCCCGGCGGCCGCGGCCGAGCAGCAAACGCAAACCGAGAATCTGGATGTGGGAGCACTCCTGCAAAAGACCAATCGCATCGCCCAGTTGAAGGAACTCGGCAAGGCGGGCGTCGCCATGGCGGACGGCATGAAGAGAATCAGTGGTGTGCTCGAGTCCTCACAGGCCCCCAGCTCCGAAATTGACGCGGAACTGGACCTCCTGCAAAGGACCGATCCCCAATACACCCAGTTGGTCAAGGACATCCGCCAGTTGATGCAGGACAAACGGCAGGTGGCCGACAGAATCATCACGGCCATCCAGGAGGTCGGCGGCCTTTCCGACCAGATCACCCGCGACATTCTGGCCATGGACGCGTTTAGCGACGCGATCGCCGTCAACGCCAGCATCCTGGACGCACGGGCCAACGCCTACTTGAAGGACATGGAACGCCGGGCGTTCGACCGGCTCCTGAAATACCACTACTACATGACCAAGGCCTATGAGTATCGCCTGGTCAAGTCCTACGACGCGCAGCTTAATCTGGAGGAGCTTTTTAACAACATGCAGGCGATCGCCCAGGCGGGCACGAATGCCGCTTCGAGGGGCGCCCTCACCGGCGACCAGCGGGACTTGCTCAAAGGGGCGCGTGAGAAGTCATTTGCGAAGGGAGATGGCCTTCCGAATCCGGCGGCTTTCCTGAGTGAGTTCTCCAAACGAAGTCACGCGGAAGTGAATACGTCCGTTTTGAGACTCTCGCGAAAGAGCGCAAAAGATTCTTGTTGCGCTGGGGTGGCTTTGCCGCAATAGTGACGGCGTCGCAGGTCTTGTTGGCCGCAGCGGTTCGTAAATCCGCCCTTCGGCTCAACAATTTCCCAAAGTTCTGAATCGGCGGTTTTCCACCGGATTCCCCGGGCCTGTGACATCACGGACTCGTTATGAGCAATGACAGCAACAACACGCCGGATTATGGCTCCGGCCATTTGGAAATCTCCGAAAAGGGCTTCGGCTTTCTGCGATCGGCGCAGAACCACTTTCATCCCAAGCCGACGGATATTTTCGTAACGCCCGACACGATCAAGCGCAGTTTTTTGCGCGAGGGCGCGTTGGTTGCGGGAAATCTGCAGCCACCACACCGGGGCAGCAGCCCCCAGCTCAAGAGCGTGGACAAGGTCAACGACATGCCTTTCGACGAATACGTCAAGGCGGTGCGCTTCGAGAACCTGACTTCGATTGACCCGATTGATAAGTACAAGTTGGAGACCAGCCCGGACTTGATCGAAACGCGGGTGATTGACCTCGTTACTCCGATCGGACGGGGCACGCGCGGGCTGATTGTCTCGCCGCCCCGGAGCGGCAAGACGACGGTGCTGAAGCAACTGGCCAACGCGGTGACCACCAACCACCCGGACGTGTTTGTGATGGTGCTGCTCATTGACGAGCGCCCCGAGGAAGTCACCGATTTCCAGCGGTCCGTGAAGGCCGAAGTCGTCGCCTCCTCGAACGATCAGGACCTGGAAACGCATGTCCGGCTTTCGCGGTTCATGATTGAGCGCTGTCGCCGGATGGTGGAATGCGGCAAGGATGTGTTTGTGCTGCTCGACTCACTGACCCGCGTGGCCCGCGCTTACAACAGCGTCCACGGTGGCAGCGGCCGCACGATGACGGGCGGCGTGGACGCCCGCGCGCTGGAGATCCCGCGCAAGATGTTCGCCTCCGCCCGCAAGATCGAGAACGGCGGCTCCCTGACCATCATCGCCACGGCGCTGGTGGACACGGGATCGCGCATGGATGAATTGATTTTCCAGGAGTTCAAGGGCACGGGCAACATGGAGTTGATCCTTGACCGCAAGCTTTCGGATCGGCGCTTGTTTCCGGCGATTGACATCCCCAAGAGTGGCACGCGCAAGGAAGAGAAGCTCTTCCCGAGCAAACACATCGAGGCGATCCGCAAACTGCGCCGAACGATGGTGGACTTGAATCCCATCGAAGCGATGGAAACGCTCACCGCCGCACTGAAGAAGCACAAGTCGAACGACGAGTTGCTCACGAAGCTCGTGTAGGCAGCCCCCGCGGTAAGCTGTCCTTCAGAAGCTGAACCAGTGTTGAGATTGGGCTGAGCACCGATCCGCCGTGCTTGGCGTCGTATCGCAAGCGCATCAGCGATCGCCGAAAACCACGCTCGTGGCCAGACTCGCTGTGTTCCTGAATCGCGTGCGGGTGGGCGGAGGACGATTCTCTTTTGCGTTGGCTTCACCTTGCGTTCGACTCTGGATGGGGAACTGAGCTCCGAGTTCAACGGTTTCGCGAGCGAGGCATCCGTGAAAGCGGGTGCTTCGCTCTTTTTGCGCGCCACGCTGCCAAATCGCTTGAACCCTGCGGGCACCGCCTTTATGGTGATTCCCGCAGTCGCTTGCGTGAGACATGAAAATCATATCCAACTTTCGCCATCTGGTCGCCGGTTTGACTTCGCTGACCCTCTTGCTGACTTCGGGGGCCACAGGCCGTGCCAACGTCTATGCCACAAACGTTCGCCTGAACGGCAGCGCCAATGATGCCGCGCTGTACATTCCCTGCGGTGAGGTGACGATCAGTTACCTGCTCAACGAGGCGGCCACGGCGGGCGTCACGATTGATATCTTGCAGGGCGAGACGGTCGTCCATTCCCTCGCGTTTGCGGGCGGCAGCGCCGAGGCTGAGCGGGGCGCCCACGCCGTGATCTGGGACGCACACAATTCCCTCGGTGAACTTGTCCCGCTGGCGACCTACGCGGTTCGCATCACGGTGGCGGCGACCGGCTACAGCGAGTGGACGCAGATCAGCGAGGATTTTAACCCGGGCAATTATGCCTGGGATCCCACCAGCATCGCGGTGAACAAGAATACGAACAGCCCCTACTACGGGCGCGTATTCCTCGCCAACGCCAGCTCTGGACCGAACCCGGGGTTTAGTCCGGGCGATCGGGTGGGGCTTCTCAAGCTGAACGCCGACGGCAGCCGTGCGTCCGATGGAGCGCAGAGCAGCGGAGGTTGGACGTGGTCAGGCGACGGTTTCAGCCCGTGGAAGCTGGAGGTTTCGGCGGACGACCAGCTCTATGTTCACGACTGGACCAGCAATGTCGTGCTGCGATTCGACCAGCAGGTCACGTATGACTCGCGCCTCGAAGTATTGCGCGCGGATAACCGCCCGGCGGGTAGCAGCGCCAACTTTACCGGTCTCAGTGTCACGGGCAGCGGAACAGACACCTGGCTTTCGATGGCAGACGTCAGCGCCCCGGATGGTTTGGGCATTCGGCGCTGGCACATTGGCATGGATGGTCGGTTGGCCGCGAATGATCTCGGCGAGACGATAGTCCAGGCCGGCACGAACTCAGACCTGAGTGTCGCGCCCTATGACGTGGCCCTGGATGCGAGTAATCGCATTTACGCCGTCCAGTATCGTGAGGCCGTTGGGGATGCCGCCCGGCGCGTACTGTGTTTCCCGCCCTACAGCAACGGGACGCCCGCCCTGACCAACGCGGAGTGGAAGATCGGCAGCGCCAACAACTTTATGCGCGGCGCTTCGGGGGTGGCGGTTGACCGGGAAGGTCGCTATGTGGCGGTTGCCTTCGCGGGGTCGCTGGTCAACGGCTTTCTGACGGGGGGACGCTCCATGGTGCTCGATGCTGCCACCGGCAACACCGTCACGAACATTGTCACCGACCTGCCGGGGGGTGAAAGTCACGATCACTTGGACGTGGCTTGGGATAACGTGGGCAACCTCTATGACGTGGATAATTACGAAGGCCTCTGGCGGGTCTATTCGCCGCCGGGCAGCAATGCAGCGGTGACCGTGGCGCTCGCCCCGCTGCGCGTGACCGAGCCGCCGCTCGCCCCGATTCTCCAAGCGGTGGACCGCGTCGGCAGCGAGTTCCGGTTCACCTTGACGGGTCGGACCAATGTCAACTACGTCATCCAGGCGTCCACCGACTTCACCGACTGGATCGCAGTGGCGACCAACGGCCCGGCAGTCTGCTCCACGCGCCTGATCACGGTGAACGCGACCGCAGAGCGCAGCTTCTATCGCGCGACACCGGCTTCGACACAGTAGCGATCGGTTTGCGGGTTTACGGTTCCGCCGCCTGCTGCCGGGCCCGGTAGAAGAGGGTCGGGCTGTTCGTGGCCAGTGCGCTGATGAACTCGAAGGTTCCGGAGAGATTCGTCACGCTCGCGACGAAATCCCAATGAGTCAGAGTCGGCGAGCTTTCGATCGCGTAGATGCCCGGCTCGGCACTCAACCAGAGGCTCAACGCACCGTTCGGCTGTAAAGCCAGTCTGTCGAACTTCAACGGAGTCGGCGGGAGCACTGTGAGTAGCGCATTCGAACTGGTCACCGTTCCCGCCACGTTGCTGACGAGCACCGAGTAACTGCCCGTAGCCGACATCTGTGCAGGCTCGAGCGTGTAGCTGTTCGCCGTGGCGCCTGGCAGGTTCGTTTCGTTGCGCTGCCATTGGTAAGCGAGCGGGGGCGTGCCACCCGCGGCGACGTTGAACGAAACGGCGTGGCCCGCCGTCACCGTCGCACTGGTTGGATGCGTCGTGATAAACGGCGGCGCGTTCGTGACAACGCGTTCGACACGCACATTGTCCACGAGGCCGAAGCTCAGCTCTGGGTTGTCCGAGAGCGACGCGAACGAATCCCAATACCCGAGGCAGATGTTGCTGGCAGTGAACGTGGCGCTGCGGATCGTTGCGATCGGCACGCCGTCGATGAACCATTCCACCGCATTGCCGCTCTTGTTCAGGATGACTTCGCGCCAGGCGAAGCCAATCGTTCCAGCCGCCAGTCCCCCGTGTTGCTGCAGCGGATAGGTGGTTTGTTGCCACACGGGCGCGGCTTGGCCGCCCGGAAACGCCGTGGTGTAGTAGCCGTTCAAATTGCCGCGCGCGTCGCTGGCCGTGCCGGCAGCATAGACTCCCGAACTGGCGCTGAGAGAGGTCGTGCCGCTGAACGCGCAGAAATCGTTGATGCTGGTCGTAGAAGTATCCGACGCCTGACCTTCGCCATCCACGGCAAACCAGTAACCATCGGCGATGCTGCCCGACCCGGTCCATTGCACGCGATTGCCCGCCGTGCCGAGGCCCGCCGTGCCGTGCTGAGTCGAACCTGTGCCGCCTTCGGGGAAGGGCCCGTTCGCATTCATCCACAAGTTGAACCGCAGCCGGTAGTCACCTGCAAAAGCCTGGCCGACCGGCGAAATGCTGAGCGCCGCGGCGGCCCCGACGCTCATGTTCGCCTCAAACTTGACGCCGCGAGTTGTTCCTCCCGAGCCGGGTGCTGCTTGGATGCCGTCTGTGGAATAATCGTAGTTGAAGGTGACGCGAGTATCGCTGGACGGCCGGTTTACCGTCCAGCGACTGAGGCTGTTCGTATCGAACAAGTCCACGAACAGCGACTGCAACTCAGGCGGCAGGGTCACCGTCAAGACAGCCACCGGCGCGCTCGTCACAACGCCGAAGACGTTGGAAACGACCACGTCGTAGTTGCCGGAGTGAACGAACTGGGCCGCGCTCCGTGTGAGGGTGTTGGCCGTAGCGCCAGCCAGGTTGACGCCGTTGAAACGCCACTGGTAGTGCAGTGGCAACGTGCCGGTAGCGGCCACGATCAACGTGGCGTTCGAGCCCACGACGACGCGCTGGTTTTCTGGAGGCGTTAGAATCGATGGAGGGAGGTTTGTCGCAGGCGGCAGGCTCAGGAACGCCAAAATGTCGGCCATGAACTCATCGCGACGCGCGCCACTGACAATGGTCTCGAACGGGGAACCCAGGAGCACCACGCGTCCGCCGCCGGCCGACCCGTCGTATTGGATCGCCGCGGCGCCGCCCAATCCGTCGCGGTAGCTCAACGCAGGTATCGTCCCGACACCATCGGGCGTGAGAACATCCGGCGTCCGCACGGCGTAAATGCCCTTGGTGCCGTCGTCAAAGTCCGCGCTGCTGTTGCCGGCAAAGATGGAATATGCACCAGGAATGAAGGTGTAACTCAGCGAATTGTCTTGGGCATCGCTGCTGAGATGGGCATGCAGCCAGTTGTTCAGGAACGAACGATCCGCGGCCGTCGGTCCCGAAGCGCGATCCAGATCGTAGGCGATGTCTGAGCCGGACACAAACAGGCTGCCACCCGCGATCAAGTAAGCGATGACTCTCGCCTGTTCGAGGCTGCTGAAGGTTTCGTCCGACGTGGATTCTTGTCCGCTCGCCCAGATGACAATGGGATAAGCAGCCAGACCGACCAAGCCACTGGCTACGGCTTCATTCTGACAGGAATCGTAAGCGAGGCCCGAGCTGCTGACCGCTTTGGCATGGGGCACGACGTAATCGAAGGCGTTGTTGCCGCGCGCCATCACGCGATCGATTGTGCCGCTGTTGCCGCTGTGGCCTGGTGGTTTGTAGTTGCCGGAGGGTGTTTGGCGCAGGTTGATGAACCGATCGAACCGATCGAATCCATTCACGAGCAGGGCTGTTTTCGTCGCGGGATCGGATGCGCGCCGGCACGCCACGGTCTCGGACGGCAGCGATTCCCCGCCTGCGTTCATCGCGGCGACTCGGACAAAGAAGTCGGTGTCTGCGCCCAGATTTGTAAGGGTCATTGAGAGTGTCCCGACCCCGCTCACAGCGACCGGTTCGCCGAAACCGTAGCCGTCCGTTGAACGATAGACGACGTAACCCGCGGCGGTACCGCTGCCGGCTTGGGCGACGGGTGGCGTCCATGACACCACGATCCCGTTGGTGGCGGCTATCGCGCGGACGTTGCCGGGCGGTTCGGGCAGGAAGTTGAGCGCGAGGCCGTCGAATTGGTTCATGTAGCGAACGACCGCTTGATACGAAGCGCGGGCCACCCAGTCCCGCACCTTGGGATCGCGCATGAGCTTGGCGTCGCTGGCGTCGTCGTGGAACGCCACCTCAATGATCGTGGCGTCCATCTCCTGGTTCAGCGTGTCACCCCGGATCTCGCCAAACGCGTAGTCGCTTCGCGCGTAGGTGACGCTGGAGCCGCGGTTGTACCAACCCACTTCCAGCGGCGGCGTGCCGATGCCCACGAGATCGTTGTTGATTTCCAGTCCGGTCAACTGCGCCAGCCGCACTTGGTTCGGTGTGCTGGTCCCGGTAAACAGCGTATCGTTGTTGTAAAGGCCCGTCACGCCGCGCCCGCCCCCGGCGTTGGAATGGAAGCCGATGTAAACCCGCTTAAACATGTTTTCCGAAGTCTCGCGGTTCATTTCTCGCGCCATGCGTGGTGGGGTTCCCACATTGTCATCCGTATCGGTGCTTGAGCCGTCGTAAAGGCTGGAGGATTGTCCCTGTCCCAGCGCTCGATGCACCCAGTAACGTGAGCATTCCTCTTCACGAGGATAGGAGGAGACGCCGAATCCGCGGTCCACGTCGCCCATACCGTTGCCGAACCGGATGGCGTCGGCGATGACCACCGTGCCCACGTTGGGGGTTGGTTGGAGATTGCTGATCACCACCGCGCCGAGAGCGGCGCTATCGCTGGCGTTGAAGTAATACGTTCCGAGATAGACCCAGCCGTTCCCTACCATGTAGTGCGGCACGCGAACCAGCGATTCGCCACCGGTGTGCCGGATGCGATAAAGCTGGCTCGTGCGGTCGGACCCGTGGCGCACCCAGGTGTAAACCGGATAAAAGCCTGCCACGGGTATCGAGGGAACGTAAGTCGCGGTGGCTGTTTCGCTGGCCGCAACCGTGGCGAACCGGTACGGCGCATCCCCGGCGCTGCCGTAGAAAATGGTGGAGGTGCTGACAGACCAGGACCCTGCGAACGTCACCCCCGCGTCATCATTGTCCAGCAAGACTTCATTTGTCTGAAACCCGATCGGACGAAATGGCACGACTGTCGCCCCGGCATTGAAGCAATACGTGGCGAACATCGTCATCTGATCCAGGTTCCCGTAGTCCTCGTTCATTTCCAGCAACAAGGGCCGGCCCAGTGCCCAACTGCTCGACCCCGCAGTCCAGCCGTGGCCAGCGCTCGTGAACACGATTCGACCTGCAAGTGCACCAGCGGGCTGCCCGCTCGCTGGTGCGATGGGGCCAACCGCCCTCGGCAGCAGGATGGTGTCCTTGATGGCTTGGGGTTCTGGCAGCGAACCGTCCGCGAGGGTTTCGAAGAAATCGGGCGATTGAGGAATTGGGCCACCGTTTGGATCCGGTGACTCACCCTCGCCGAATCCGCCGGGGTCGGGCAGCGCGGTCGTTACTGCAGCGACAGGTCTTCGTGGAATCTCAAGCGGTGTTGAAACCGGCTCGGTCCGATCCAGCAACTGGGCCGTCTGGCAATTGCGTGCCTCCAGTGAGGGCCGGTATTCGAGGGCCAAGAGACGTGCCAACGCGCCCGAAGCGCACACGCTGCCGACAGAAAGAGTGAGGACCAATGCGAACTTGCTCATGTCAACGATTGCCCGGAGGCGAAGCCAGCCTACCGGAAGACTCGGCTTGCTCAAGATACTTCCACCGAGAGTTGCGAAACGGCACGCGGTTTTTGCACACAGTCCGCGCGGCAACTCAGAAGTGGTTTCGCGGAGAGGACCGTCCGGGATTTGCTCGGGCAAGGCGAAGCCGGCTTACTGGACCCGTGGAATCGACCCACTGCATCGCTCTGACCTCGGCTGGCCTGGTTCTGACCAGGTGGCTGGCGGAGCTTTGGCTTTCGACGTTGAACCGCCGTCACGTCCTGGCACACGCCGGCACCGTGCCGGAAACCTTCAAGGCGATGGTGGACGAACAAGGGTACGCCAAGTCAGTCCAGTACACGCTGGCCCGAGGCCGGCTGAGCCAGTTCAGCGACGCGCTTGGGACAATTGTCCTGGTCTCGGTCCTGTTCAGCGGCGCACTGCCGTGGGCGTATCGACTCTTCCAGCAGCGCGCAGGGGTTTCCGCATGGGCGATGGCCGCGTTCTTGTTCGTGGTTGGAGTGGTGATGTCGCTGCCCGGACTACCGGTGGATTGGTGGGAACAATTTCGGCTGGAACAGAAGTTCGGGTTCAACACAACCACGCAGCGGACCTGGTGGCTGGACCGGGTGAAAGGACTATTGCTCGCGGCGGCGCTTGGCTATCCCTTGCTGGTGCTGGTGTTGAAGTTCGTCGAATGGGCGGGCGCGTGGTGGTGGTTGTGGGCGTGGGGGATGGTGACGGGCTTTCAACTCTTGATGATGGTGCTCGCGCCGATCCTGATCATGCCCCTCTTCAACAAGTTCACGCCGTTGCCGGACGGCGGCTTGCGGGATCGGTTGCTGGGTTTGGCTGAGCGCACGCGCTTTCGCGCCCGCTCCATCCAGGTCATGGACGGCAGTAAGCGGTCGCGGCACTCGAATGCGTTCTTCACCGGCTTAGGTCGCTTCCGAAAGATCGTGCTGTTCGACACGCTCATCCAACAACTCAGTGAGCCGGAACTCGAAGCTGTGCTTGCGCACGAGATCGGTCATTACAGGTTGCGCCACATCGTGAAGCTGCTGCTGGCTTCGACCGGTTCGTCGCTGGTGGGTTTCTACGCGCTCTCGCTGCTGGCCGGGCAGGGGTGGTTCTATCGCGCCTTCGGCTTTGAGCCTGGTAACGTGACGCCGGCGCTGCTCCTGTTTGGCTTGCTGGCAGGCGTGGCGACTTTCTGGTTCTCCCCTTTGTTGAACCGATGGTCGCGCCGCTACGAATACCAAGCCGATGCTTTCGCGGCGCGGACGCTCGGAGAAACACAGCCTCTGGTGCGGGCGTTGCGCAAGCTGAATGAGAAGAACCTTAGCAACCTGACGCCCCATCCGCTCTACAGCGGATTCTACTATTCGCACCCGACCTTGCTGGAGCGCGAGAAAGCTCTGTCACGGCTTTCTGCCGGATGAGACAGCGTCTCCCCGCATGGCTTTCGGCGTGCGTTAAACGCAGGATGCGATTGATCCGAGGGTCAGCCGCCGGTCACCACGCGCACGCAATTCTGCGTGCCAAACGCATTCGGCCGGCGTGCGCTGCAGTTCGGGTCATCCATCCACTGGCCGTCCACCATGAAACGGTACTCATACGTGCCAGGCTTGAGCGGGACAGTCTTCTTCCAGGTGCCATCCCTCTGTTTGCGAAGCATCATCGGGGACGCATCCCACTCAGTGAAAGAACCTGCCAGCCGAACCTCGCGCGCATCCGGCGCTTGGAGTGCGAAGGTGACTTTCGTCTTCTCGTTTATTTCGCGTGCCATAAATGTGTGTTTGAAATTCGGAGCCTACCGGCGCCCTTTTGATTCAGTGGCAGAACGTAGGCCCGCCCTGCCATCGGGTCAAATGCCGGACGCAGTTTTTTGAGAGAGTCACTCGCGCTGGTTTCAACAATTTATTGTCCCCTGCGCGATCCTCCTCTAAGCTGCCAACCGCTTGAACGAAACGTCAAACTGAGAACGTCATGAATACTCCCGTCCCCTATTTGGATCTCCCCGCCCAGTTGCGCCCGCTCCGCCAGGAACTCGAAGCCGCCTTTTCCCGCACTCTCGACCGCTGCTCGTTTTGCCTCGGCCCGGATGTGGCGCAGTTCGAGAAGGATTTCGCAACGTTCTGTGGCGCGGAGCATTGTGTGGCCTTGAATAGTGGTACCTCCGCACTCCACGTAGCCATGCTGCTGCTTGGCGTGGGGCAGGGGGACGAGGTCATCACCACGCCCATGACTTTCGTGGCGACCAGTTGGGCGATTTCTTACGTGGGTGCCCGGCCGGTGTTTGTGGACATTGACGAGGCCACGTTCAACCTTGATCCGAGACTCATCGAGAAGGCGATTACCCCGCGGACCAAGGCCATCCTGCCGGTTCATCTTTACGGGCATCCGTTCGATCTGGACCCGATTCTGGCGGTCGCCCGCAAGCATAACCTGCCGTTGGTGGAGGATGCCGCTCAGGCGCACGGTGCGTCCTACAAAGGCAAGGTCATTGGCACGTTCGGCGAAATCTCGTGCTTCAGCTTTTACCCGGGCAAGAATCTCGGTGCGGCAGGCGAAGGCGGCGCCTTGGTCACAAACAACGCTGCGTTTGCTGCCCGCGCGCGTGCGCTGCGCGAGCACGGTTCAACCGTCCGCTACTACCACGACGAAGTGGGCTTCAACTACCGCATGGAAGGCATCCAGGGCGCGGTACTCGGCATCAAACTCCCGCACCTGGCGAGTTGGAATGCCGGGCGTCGCCGAGTGGCCCAGCGGTATCAGGAACTCCTGGCCGACACGCCGCTGCAACTGCCGCGCGAGGCGGAAGGCTGCGTCAGCGCTTGGCACCTCTACGTCGTGCGCCATCCCCGCCGTGATGACCTCAAGAAGCACCTCGAAGCGAACAAGGTCGGGTGCGCCCTGCATTACCCCATGCCGCTGCACTTGCAGAAGTGTTACGCCAGCCTGGGCCACAAGGAAGGCGATTTCCCCCTGGCGGAAAAGGCTGCCCGTGAATGTCTGAGCCTGCCGATCTACGCCGAACTAACAGACGAGCACATCCAGCGGGTGGCCCAGGTCATCAAGGAGTTCTTCAAAGCCTGAGTCTGTCAAACGAAAGCTGATCGCCATCATGCCAGCCAAAAGCAACAAGAGCGAAGTCAAGGCCGCGCGCCCCAAGAACACACCCGCCAGTCGTTGGATTTCCTACCGGCCCGAAATCAAAGTCGTGGATTGCACGATCCGCGACGGCGGGCTGATGAACAACCACCATTTCGATGACAGCGTCGTGAAGGCCGTTTATGACGCCTGCGTGGCGGGAGGTGTGGATTACATGGAACTGGGCTACAAGGCCTCGCGCAAGGGCATCAAGGCTGGCGAACACGGCTGTTGGAAGTACTGCCTGGAGGAAGACCTGCGCCGGATCGTGGGCGACAATTCCACCGAACTGAAGCTCTGTGTGATGGCCGACGCCGAGCGGTGTGATTATCACGAAGACATCCCGCCCAAGAAGGACTCCATCGTGGACATGATCCGCGTGGCCACCTACATCAGCCAGGTTCCGACGGCGCTGGACATGGTCAAGGACGCCCACGACAAGGGCTACGAGACGACGCTCAACCTCATGGCGGCCTCTACCGTGCCAGATCGTGAGTTGAACGAGGGATTGGAATTGATGTCCGAATCCGAGGCCAAGGCCATCTACGTGGTGGACAGCTTCGGCTCGCTTTACAGCGAGCAGGTGCAGCACCTGGTGAAGAAGTACCTCGGTTACTGTCGGGCGCTGGGCAAGGAAGTGGGCGTCCACATGCACAACAACATGCAACTGGCCTACGCCAACACCATTGAAGGCATCGTCCTGGGTGCGAATTTCCTGGATGCTACGATGGCCGGGTTGGGTCGGGGCGCAGGCAACTGCCCGATGGAATTGCTCATCGCCTTCCTGCACAATCCGAAATACGACCTGCGCCCTGTGTTGGAGTGCGTGCAGAACCACATTGAGCCGATGCGCGCGAAACTGCTGTGGGGTTTCGATCTGCCTTACCTGCTGACCGGCATGCTCAACCAGCATCCGCGCATGGCTATCAAGTTCAAGGAAGCGGAAGTCAAAGGCCAGAAGGGCGATATCTTGCATTTCTACGATTCAGTGACCGGATCGGAGTAAACGCGGCGCACGGGCGCAATCCCAGGGTTGAACTGCCGGCTTGCGCCGAACTCGTTCGACACATCGGCCTTTCAAAAGGCGCCAGACCCTCGCCAAACGTCGCACGAAGCGATTCGGCCTGACTCACAATGGCGTCGGGTTTCGCTGGGGATCGTTTCGAATAGCAGGCGGGCTTGACGGAGGAGCTTCGTCCGCAGCCGACTCGATTACCTCCCGCCAGCGACAACCGCGTCTGATGCGCCGCCCTCCTGCCGGCTGCGCGCGTCGAAAAACCTCAACAAATAAACGCGAACCTTCAATGACAGCTCCGAGGCGCGGTGTTACGGTTGCCTCGTCAGCCTGGATTGGTAATGACTCCAGTACGCAGTGTTCTGAGCCGTTATGAATGACCGCAGTAGCTTGAAGATTGTCCCGCGAGCGAAGTCGGGGATGCCGGGCGTTGGCATTCCAGCCCAGTCCCGCGCCTTTACCCTGATCGAATTATTGGTCGTTATTGCCATCATAGCCATCCTGGCCGGCATGCTCCTGCCGGCGCTGGCCAAGGCCAAGGAAAAGGCCCACCGCATCGCCTGTCTGAACAACTGCAAGCAGATCAGTTACTACATGCAGTTTTACACGGATGAGAACAAAGAGGTGTTTCCTGGTCACCGCAACCAGTTCCGCAGCGGCGACGACGACTGGTGGGGGCCGACGGTTGCCGGAAGCCGCTCGAACCTCTTCCGCTGCCCCGCCCACAAAGGACTCCGCACTGATAATGGACTCAGGTGGGACTGGGCTTTCGACATGCACAGGGTGGGTTATGGCATCAACAGCTTCTTCCTGGCCCTCTATCCGCACGGCCCCAGTACTCCGTCGGTTGGGGGAATCACCTTCAGAAATCAGTTGTGGTTCAAGCGTACCCAAGTCCTCAATCCGGTGGATTGTCTGATGGTTTGCGAGACGATGCCCAAGATGGATGGTTATTTCAGCAGCAGTTCCTTCTGGCCGAACGCTTGTATGGACCGCAAGTATTCAAACGGCGGCTACGAAGGCGTGGATCCCAACCGACACCGGGGCGGGGGTACGGTGACTTTTGTGGACGGCCATGCCGAGGTGCGCAAGGACGACAAGATCAATCCTCCTCGTGATCCCTCTGGCGGTTCAGCGGAAGCGCTCAAGAACTCCCGCTATTGGGATCCGCTGAAGGCGGCTGGCGATCGTTGACGCCGCGCGCTCATCGGCCGCAGGCAACCTCCGTCGGATTGGACCGGACTCTTACCGCCTACTGGATTGCTGCCCGCATTTGGGCGAAGAGGTCTTTCGCAGCGGTCTGGTTCACTGGCTCGTTCTTGCGCAGGGCGGCGTGCTCGACGAGTTCGGCCGGCAGGTCCTTGAGAAAAGGCGAGGCCGTGCAGGGCATGAGTTGCCCGTATTTCTTCCGCCCGGTGCAATGACTGATATCGAGCGTCTTCATGGCGCGCGTCAGGGC
>CAYJNU010000163.1:0-15653 GCA_964371005.1 uncultured Verrucomicrobiota bacterium
GCGCTGATCGTGGTGCCCGAGAAGGCCCACGTCGACGCGATCATCGCCGCCCTGCTCGCCTAGGGAGGCGATCGCCATGCGCACACCCACGCCCGGCCGGTTCGCCGGCGTTCTCGTCCTCGTCCCCGAATTGCCGGGCTTGCCTGGGACGCCCCGCCTTCACCCTCATCGAGCTGCTGGTGGTCATTGCAGTCATCGCGATTCTTGCGGGCATGTTGCTCCCGGCGCTGAGCCGCGCCAAAGAGAAAGCCAAGCGCACCCAATGCGCGAGCAACCAGCGTCAGATCGGCCTCGGCTGGCTGATGTATGTGCAGGACAACAACGACGTGTATCCGCTCATTCGCGGCTGGGGCGGCGCGGGCGGCCAACGCGGCAAGCCGACGACTGTCACGACCTGGCTCGTGCCGTATTTCGGCATTGACGCGGATTACACCAACCGGCCCCTGAACAAATACGTCTCCGCCGCGGAAACCTGGCGCTGCCCCTCCGACCGCGGCGACGCCAATTACGGCGCGAAGAGTTGCTTCATCGAGTATGGCAACAGTTACGTCACGCAGCACAACGTGGATTCGTGGCGGACGGCGCATGTCACGGCGGATTCGCTGACCGCCTGGGCCGCCGGGTCCAAGCCCATCCGGCAATCCACCGTCGCGCGCAGCCCCGTCAACAAGATCATCCAGGGCGACTGGGAATGGGAGAACAACGCCTACGACGTGAACGATCCAAGGGCGTGGTGGCATAACTACAAAGGTCAGCGCCGCCAGAACATGCTGTTCGGTGACGGCCACGTGGTGTTCTTCAAATTCCCGAACGAGATCGCCGGCTGGGTCAGCAGTCCGCCGCCCGATCCTGCTTACCTTTGGTGGTAGGCAGGTTCGCACGCACATGTCGCTCCGCCCAGTTCGCCAATCACTTTCGCCCGCGATGCCAAGACGGGATTTCCGCGCCGTGGAATGATCGCTCCACGTTCGACATCAACCCAAACACACATCCGACCGTTATGAAGAAACTCTTTCAACCCATCCGTCAATCGGGCGTCGCAGTTCTGGCGACAGCCTTTTACCTGCTCGCGGTCGCCGCCCAGGCAGGCAACGTTGCCTACTGGCAGTTCGAGTCCGGCAATCCCGGCGCGGACTCTTCCGGCAACGGCCACACGTTGAACCTGACCAGCGTCACCACCGCCGCTGACCTCGCCGCAGATGCGCCCGGCGCAGGCAGCGCCGTGTTCGACGGCACCAGTTCCTTCGCGCAAACCGCCGCCGCCCTGGACCTTTCCAGTGTTCGCACGCTCACCGTCGAGTTCTTCGCGAAGAGCACGCAGACGGCCCTGGGTATGATTTGCGAGCACGGTCCGGATGTCCTGAACGTGCCGGGCGCGTTCTATTGCGACTTCAACGAGGGCGGGGACAATTTGCGGGTCACGGAGTATTCTACGGGCTTCAATTTTGAGTACGGCGCCGCGCCGGTTCGGGACGGCAACTGGCATCACTACGCGGCGACACTGAACAACGACGGTTCGACGGTCGCGTTCGACCTCTACGTGGACGGCAGCCTGCTGACCAGTGTCACCCGGGCGCAGGGCGCGGCGGCGGCGGGTATCAACGACGTGTTCAACCTCGGCGCGCGGAACGGTTCATTGTTCTTTTACAACGGCAGCCTAGATGAGGTGCGCATCTCGGACCGGATTCTCGATCCGGCCAGCTTCCTCCGCAACCGCTACACGAACGTCACCTTCGGCATCAGCCAGCCACCGACAAACACGGTCGTTGCGGAAGGTAGCCCCGTGACCTTTACTGTGGCCGCAGCGGTCACCAACGCCCCCGCTGGCGTGCTGGAATACCAGTGGCTGCGGGACGGCACGGACCTTCCCGGAGCGACGACCTCGAGCTACACGCTGGCCGCGGCCAGCTATGCGAGCGACAACAATGCACAGTTCCGCGTGCGGATCACGGCGGCGGGCATCCTTCTGGCGAACGTGCTGACCAGCGACCTCGCGACCCTCACGGTCCTGCCCGACACGAGCGCGCCGGTGGCCCTGGCCACTTACGCGGCCGCAGTGAACTTCGTCACGGTCGCGTTCGACACACCACTTGATCCGACCACGGGCGGCGATTACACGCTCTACAGCTTGAACGGCGGCGCCACGGTGGACAGCGTCCAGCTCATCTCGGGCAATCAGGTGGTCGTGCTCAACGTGACCGGATTGACTGCGCCAACGTACACGCTGTCCTTCACCGGCATCGGCGACGCTTACGGGAATCTCGCCACCGACTCCCTCGTCGGCACAAACACCACCGGGCTGACCCTCGCGGACATCGGCTCGGTGACGCTGCCTGGTTACGTCCGAGCCACCAATTCCAGCAGCAGTTTGGTTGCGGCTACTGGCTCCGACATCTGGGGTGGCGCGGACGGTTGTGCTTTCCTCTACACCAACCTTCTCGGTGACTTCGATCTGCGCGTGCGGCTGGAGAACATTACCGGCGGCGTGAACGGCAACACCCGGGGCGGTTTGATGGTCCGCGAGGACACTTCGGCGGGAAGCAAGAATATCGCGGCGTTGACGTACGCGAACGCCGGCAACTGGGTGGTGACGGCCCGTCTGGCCACGGACGGGCCCACCACCATTCCCGGTTATCCGGACGCGGGTTTGATCGCGCGCAACTCGCCCTATCCGAACGCCTGGTTGCGCATCACGCGCGCGGGGCAGACGTTCAACACCTACTACAGCACCAACGGCCTTGACTGGCAGGCGCTGGATGGCGGGGGCATCAGCCCGACCGAGCCATTTGCGAACGCCCTCCAGGTCGGCATGGTTTCCAGCCAGATTTCCGTCAGCGGCGGAGGCGATTCTCACGCGCTGTTCACCTACAGCGGCTTCAAGAACTTCGTCGCCACGGAAGGGACGATCGTCATCAACACACAGCCGACCAACACTACCGTTCTTGAAAACCGGCCTGTCACCTTCTACGTCGGAGCTACCCTGCAAGGCGGCGATCCCAGCGGCCTCCACTATCAATGGCGCACCAACGGCGTGGATGTGCCAGGTGCCGCCAGCCCCACGTTCACCCACGCCACACCGTCGCGCACACTCTCCGGGACGCAGGTCCGCTGTGTCGTCTCCGCCGGCCCGAACATCGCGCCGTTCGCGAGCGCCACGGCAATTTTGACGGTCACGCCGGATACGGTCGGCCCTGTGCCGGTGTCGGTCGCAGCCTCCGCGCTGCTGCCCACCTCCGCGACGGTCGTGTTCGATGAGTTGCTGGACGCGGCCACCGCCAACGAGGCGTGGCGTTACACCTTGAACGGCGGTTACACCGTGCAGACGGCCACCCTGCAAGCCGATGGCAAGACTGTCGCGCTCACGCTGGATGGCCTGACTTCGCCTCAATTGCACCTCACCTGCACGGGCGTTGCCGACTTGGCCGGCAACCCCTCCACGCACGGGATCACCGCCACGCTCAACAACGCCGGGCTGGCCTTGGCAGACATCCAGGGCGGCTACCCCACGATGTCTTCCGTCCTCGCCTCCACACCCGCGGGCTTCACGCTGCAATCGCAGTTCGGCGACATCTGGGGTGCGGCGGACAGTTGCAGCTTCGTTTATCAGACGATGACTAACGACTTCGACGTGCGCGTGCAGATCGTCAGCATGACGGTGGCTGGCGGCTGGGCACGCGGCGGGCTCATGACCCGCGTCAGCGCCGACGCGGACAGCGCAAACCTCCTGGTGGGTTCCTACCGGGACGGATTCGCCACGCACATCTGGACCGAGCGGGCAGCCCAGGGCGGCGCGACCACGTTCGGCACCGCCACGCAAGACCCGACCTTCCCCAACGTCTGGTCGCGAATGCAGCGCGTCGGCTCGACCTTCACCGCCTATCACAGCGCGGATGGCTACCACTGGACGCAGTTCGGCCAGATCACCGACCTCGCTGCTGTCGAAGTCATGTTGGTGGGAATGAGCTTCTCGACGTGCGTGCTGGACAACCCGCTGACGGGCACGGTCCAATTCGATCATTTCGGTCCAACGGTCACGATTCCGCAACTTCAGATCGCGAAGTCCGCGGGCAACGTCGTGCTTACCTGGCCTGCCAGCGCGAGCGGCTTCCAGTTGCAGCAAGCCGGCGAACTCGGGGCGGGCGCAAGCTGGAGCCCCGTCACGAACACAGTGGCCCAATCTGGCGACCAGTTGCAGGTGACCCTACCGATCAGCGGGAACAGCTACTACCGGCTAGCTCATTAAGCCGTGGTTGACTGAATCAAGCCATGCCGTAGCGTGGCCCGCATGGACGCGCTACGGCTCTTTCGTTGCCGGCGACCGAGTCCCTTGATGAAGCGCAGCGTTTGGGAAGTCCGAGGGGCGGAAACTAGAAGTGCATGAACATATTTGACTGGCTGGTGGTGGCAGCATCGTGTGGCTTGGTCTTCACGGTGGGCCTGCTGTTTGCGCGGCGCTCCTCGAAGAAGGGCGCGGCGGGTTACTTCGCGGGCGACCGCGATGTGCCGTGGTGGGCCATCGGGCTGTCCAACACCGCGACCTACAGCTCGGGCACGGGCGCTTTTGTGATGCTGGTGCTGGTGTTCGGGATTTCGGGCAACTGGCTGTGGTGGACGAGCTGGATCGTCTGGATGCCCTTGGTCGCCATCGTCTGGGCACGCATGTGGCGGCGCATGCAAATCGTAACGACGGCGGAATTGATTTCGCTGCGGTATGGCGGCGCGCCCGCGCTGGTGGCCCGGAAGATTTACGCCTTTGTGTGCTGCTTCGGGTTCGCGGTGCTGATCATCGCTTACATCACCGGGTTCTTCGCGAAGACCATCGCGCCGCTGTGTCCGCTCACGACCTGGCAAGTGTTGCTCATCTTCGGCGGCATCACGGTCATCTACACGATGTTTGGCGGATTGCTCGGCGTGGTGTATGCCGACGTGGTGCAGTTCGGAATCATGATCGTCGGTTGCACGGTTTTCCTGGTGCTGGCGGTTGCTCATCACGGGGGCTGGGGTGAAGTCCTTCATCGTGTGCAGGAGATTCGCCCGTCCGGCTTGGTGCAAACGCCGCCCACGAAGGCGATTGACTGGCTGACGCTGGCGGTGCTGTTTCTCCAAGGCTGGTTCTTCGCCGGTTCGCCCACGGCGGGCGAAGGCATGACCGCGCAACGCTTTATGGCCGCGCGTGACGAGCGTCACGCTGTCGGGGGCCAGCTTTTCAACGCATTCCTAGCGCTTTCGTTCCGCACGCTGCCGCTCATCGGCCTCGGAGTAGTGGCGATGGCCTTGTTTTGGACTTCCGATCTGGCGAAGGACCTCGGCGCAGCGCCGGCGGGCACAGCGATGCTCAAGGACCCGGCCCACGCCTGGGGCGAACTCATCAAGACCTCGAAGCTCCCGCACGGGTTCATCGGGCTACTGGTGGCGGCGGAGGTGGCGGCGTTTATGGGCGCGCTGAGTTCGCTCATCAACTGGGGCGGCAGCTTCGTCGTCAACGATCTGCTCCCCGCACGGTTTAGCGAGGCGCGCGACAAAATCTGGGTGAGCCGGCTGACGACGCTCGCGCTGTTCCTCTTCGCCGCCGTGGTCACGGTTCTATTCGTGGACAACATGGTGAGCTGGTTTCTCTTCATCAACTCGGCGATGGTCATCTTCCTCCTGCCGCTCTCCTGGTTCAGGTTTTTCTGGTGGCGCTTCAACGTTTGGGGCGAGCTGGCCGCCGTCATTTTGGGCCTGCCGCTTTCGATCCTCGTTTGGTTCGTGTTGGACTTCCAGAACAAGCACATCGGGAAAGGACTCGGCCTGCTGTTCGCCCTGAGCTTCGCGGTGCTGCTCATCGTGACACTCCTGACACCGCCCGAGTCGAAGGAAACCCTGAAGCGTTTCTACGCGCGCTGCCGTCCGCCCGGTTTTTGGAAACCGATCAGCGCGGAAGTCCCGCTGCCGGACAACGGCGAACCAACGGCGGGGCGGATGTTTGCGGATTGCATGCTGGGCATTGTGGCTTCGCTCGGTCTGGTGCTGGCGACGAACGCGATCTTCGTGGGCGATTGGCTGCGCTTCGGGATCAGCATGGCCGTAGGCGGCGCGGCGGGAACGTGGTTGCTGTGGCGGATACTGGAAAAGCGTGCGCCCGCGAAAGCCGCGCCCGCGGGAGACACGGAGGTGGCAAAGTGAAATCAAACCGACGAGGCATGAAACACACGGAGAGACGGAACAGTCGTTGTTCTGGACCGCGACCGGTCCCCGGTCGCAGCAGGTGGACAGTGAGAGAGCCGTTGGGTGTTCCGCAGACCAGGCTGCACACACACGTGCTGCGGGCGGGGACCGCCCGCGCTCCAGAAGACTCGGCGCCGGCCTCTGCGATGGTCGCGCCTCTGCGGTTCATGGCGTGCCGGGCATTACTGGGTTGCCTCCTGGCAGCATTTGTCAGCGTTAACCGCGGCGCCGCGGAGCAGGTTTTGGACATTCACACGAACTTCCGCATCACGCTGCCGGCCGAGAAACGCGAGTTTCCGGAGCCGCTGCCGGCGGGTCAGCGGCCGGGCTTTAAGATTCGCGGCACGAAGGGCTGGGCGTGGACGCCGGAGCAATACCTCGCCGAGATTCCGTTCATCGCCAAGGTCAAAATGAACTTCCTGATGAACTGTTACATCTCGATGTTCGACATCGAGCATCACGAGAAGTGGTACGACGGCGACGCGAACCGCTGGTGGGAGGATTTGCCGGCGGCGAAGAAGGCGGCTTACGAGAAGGTCGTGCGCTCGGCGCAGGAGCACGGTCTCCAGTTCTGCTTCAGCATGAACCCGAACCTCGTCAGCAAGCGGCTCGTGAACGACGATTCGCCGGACAGCGTGAATCTGCTATTCAAACACTTCGCCTGGATGCAGGGCCTCGGGGTGAAGTGGTTCAACCTCGCGCTCGACGACGCCACAGGCGGGATCAACGCCGCCACGCAGGCGAAGGTGGCAAACGACATCTTCCATCGCCTTCGCGCCAAAGATCCCGAGGCGCAGATGATCTTCTGCCCGACCTACTACTGGGGCGACGGCACGCTCACGAACCAGCAGCCTTACCTCGAAATCCTCGCCCGCGAACTGGACGGGGACATCTACGTCTTCTGGACCGGTGACGCGGTGGTGGGCAAGGTGACGCGCAAGGCGGCGGAAACGTTTCGCGGCATCGTCAAGCACCGCGTTTTCCTCTGGGACAATTACCCGGTGAACGACGGGCATCCGACCCTGAACCTCGGCCCGGTGACGGATCGTGATGCGGACCTTGGCGAAGTGCTCGACGGTTACGTTGGAAATCCGCTCCGAGAGCAGAGCGAAATCAATCGCATCCCACTCGCGACCTGCGCCGATTACGCCTACAACCCGCGCGGCTATGATCCGCTGCGCTCCATTGGCCAAGCGATTCTTCTTCAAGCGGAGACGCTGCCGCAGCGCGAGGTGCTGCGCGACTTGGTTGAGACGTATCCCGGCATGCTGTTGCTTTCCGAGTCGGGCAACAAAACCGGCTTCAACCCGGTGCTGGCGCAGATGGACCGCCTGCTTGCGACGCCGCAATCGCGGCAGGCAGCACTGGGGTGGATCGAGCATCTGGAGAACCTGTCCGAGCGCTTGAACCGGGAATTCCCGGATCGCTACGGGCCGGAGAAGAAATCCCTGGCCGGAGACATCGCGGCTGTCGAGAAGAAGCTCGCGGCACGCTATCCCAGAAAATGAATCACGTAACCATGAAAGAGAAATTGGCCATCTTGGGCGGAAACAAAGTGCGAACGAAGCCGTTCGCCAGTTGGCCGGTGTTTGGCAAACCGGAAGAGCAACGGCTGATGCGCGCGCTCCGCAGCGGCAAATGGGGCAAACTCCACGGCGACGAGGTCGCCGAGTTCGAGCGCCGGTTTGCTGCCATGCACGGCTGCAAGCACGCCATTGGCGTCGTCAACGGCACCGTGTCCCTCCGCATCGCCCTGATGGCCGCCGGACTCAAGGCCGAGGACGAAGTCATCGTTCCACCCTACACCTTCCTCGCCACGGCGACCGCTGTCGTCGAAGCCAACATGGTGCCCGTCTTCGCGGACATTGACTTGGAGACCTTCAACCTTGATCCGAAAGCCGTCGAGGCCGCGATCACCCCGAAGACGCGCGCCATCATGCCGGTTCACATGGGCGGTCAACCGGCCGATATGGACCGCCTCATGGCCATTGCTAAGAAGCACAAGTTGATCGTCATCGAGGATGCGGCCCACGCCCACGCGGCGATCTACAAGAAGAAACCTGCCGGCAGCATTGGCCAGCTAGGCTCGTTTTCGTTCCAGTCATCCAAGAACCTGACCTGCGGCGAGGGCGGGATTGTCACGACCAACGACGACAAGCTTGCCGAAGCTTGCCGCTCGATTCACAACTGCGGGCGCATCACGAGCGGCTTGTGGTATGAACACCACGTCATTTCAGCTAACTACCGGTTGGGCGAATTCCAGGGCGCGGTGCTGAACGCGCAGTTGGATCGGCTGGAGAAGCAAACCGAGACTCGCGACCGCAACGGCCAGTATCTGGCGGCGAAGCTGAGTCAGATTCCCGGCATCCATCCGCAGAAGCGAACCAAGGCAACCACGCGGCACAGCTATCACCTGTTCCTGTTTCGGATTGACGCCAAGGCGTTCGGCGCACCGCGCGCCGCAATCCTGAAGGCGCTGGAAGCGGAGGGGATTCCGGTTTGTGGCGGCTACGCCTTGCCGTTGTATCGCCAGCCGCTGTTCTTGAACAAGGCGTTCGGGCCATATCTACCGAACGCGAGCAAGACGTTGGATTACGGGAAGGTGCGTTGTCCGAACTGCGAGACGATCTGCAACGAACAGGGCGCGTGGCTGGAGCAGAGTCTCTTTCTCGGCACCAAGTCGGACATGGTCGACATCGCCCACGCGTTTGTGAAGGTCTATGAGCACCGCGGTGCTCTTGGGAAGGTTCAACCATGATTCTCGGCAGCTCCCAGATGGACATCACTCCGCAGCCGGGCGTCGAGCTCTCCGGGTTCGCGGCCCGCCTCCAGCCCTCCACGGGCGTGCTGGATCCGCTGTTCGCCAAGGCGCTTTATCTCGCGAGCGGCGGTGCGAAGCTGCTGTGGATTCACTGCGACCTGATTGGCTTTGATCGCTCCATCGTACTGGAATTTAGGCGTTGGGCGGAGGAGACGCTGGGGTTGCATAAGGGCGAGGTGATGCTCTCCGCCACGCACACGCACGCGGGGCCCTGCACGATCCACTTGCGGGAAGCGGGCGACTTCGATGTCACCTACGTGGAGCTGCTGCAACGCAAGTTGCGCGAAGCCGCAGTGGCCGCGATGGCACGCACGCAGGAAGTGGAACTGGTGACCGTTGAAGGCCAACTGAACCTCGCGGTGGATCGGCGCAAGACCGCCTCGTCCCACACGGACCCGCGGGTCGCGGCGTTGGGCTTTCGGCGAGGCAATGGAACGTTTGCGGCCGCGGTGGTCAATTACGCGATGCACCCGGTCGCGCTCGGTCCAATGAACCGAGCCATCAGCGCGGACATTGCCGGACCGGCGGCGAACCGTCTGGCTGCGCAGTTGCCGGGAAACCCGGTGGTCCTCATCACCAACGGGGCCTGCGCCAATCTCAACCCACCGGCGGAAAACGTCCCGTTCGATCAAGTCAGACGCTGGGGCGAACAGATCGCCGATACGGTGGCGCCACTGTTGAATGGACCCGTTTCCGGTGCGAAACCACCGCTTCGTGTCATCAGCCGCATCGTGCCGCTGCCGTTGGACATGCTGGATGCCGAAGGGATCAACCGGTTCGCGGACCGGGCGCTGCTAAACGCGGGCCCCCTGGCCGAGTGGGGCGACAAATACCGCCGGGTGGTTGAGCACTGGCGCACCACGTTGCTGAAAAACGGGAACGGGCAAGCCAACGGCCATCACGAGGCGGAACTGTTCGGTATTCGTCTGGGCGATGTGATCTTCGTGGGCGCAAACGCGGAGGTGTTCTCCGAGTTCACCGACATAGTGCGCCGCCAGAGTGACAAGAAGATTTATCTCATCGGCTATGCCAATGGCGACCTGGGCTACCTGCCGACCCACGCGGCGTATGCCGAAGGCGGCTACGAAGTGGATGTGGCGCACATGTTTTACGGCGGCTTTCGCCCGAAGGCGGGAGGGCTGGAATTGCTGGCCGCAACCGCGAGCGACCTGGTAGGCCAACTTGAGGCCGGGCCGGACGTTCCTGTGGAGGCGTCGCGCCCGTGCCGGCAGCCTTCGGGCGTCCAGACATCTGCCGCTAACATCTGAGTGGCGAGCGAGACACGGCATGAGCATTTCACGACGTGCCTTTGCCAAAAGCGCAACGCTTCTGGTTGCGAGTGCGGTGGCCCCGTTCGACAGGAGCGCTTTCGCCGCCACGTCGTCAGCTCCAAGTGCGCCACCGCAGAAGCTGAAGCCGCGCTATCGCGCTGTGAGTTGGTGGCTGACTTGGGACGACCTGACCTGGCCCAACCAAGAGTTGATGGACCGCATTCGCCGGCGTGCCGACCAATGCGCGGCTAACGGCGTGAACTGTTGCCTGATCTTCGGCGCGCACTTCCGCTGGGACTTCATGCCCATTTGGGGGCGGCTGCACGACGAGCTTCATTTCATCGCCGACGAACTGCACCAGCGGAAGATCCTGCTGTTCGATCATCACTCGTCCGTGCTAACGCATCGTCCGCGAAATCGAAAGGAGCAGTTGAACATCTGGGAGAAGAACCGCCATCACGTCCCGTTTTATCCCTCACGGGAGGGAGCGGCGACGTGGGAGTTCGATGGGTCGCGATTGAACGACTGGCGGATGCTCGACGTGGAGACGAACCAGCCGGTGTATCTGCCGACCTACAACGCCGAGCAGTATTGCATGAACAACCCGGCATTCCGCGCGGCCTATGCAAAATACGTGAAACGGTTACTCGCGGAGACCGGCGTGGATGGCCTGATGAGCGACGACAACATCTACTACGCCGACTGGCGGGCCTGTGCCTGCGAATCTTGCCGCGAGCGAGCGAGCGATCATTCGAGCGTGCGCATCAACGGACTCCCGCCCGACTGGCGGCTCCGACAGTATCGCGATGGGCAGCGGCTCCTCATCCATGCACTGCCAAGCAAGGTGGAAACCGTGTTGCACCCCACGCTGACAAACCACATCAGCAACGAGCGGATCGCCCAAACAGTGAAGTTCGCGTCTCTTGCAGGGGAGTTGCGGCTGGAGTCACAGGCGACCCTGAGCCGCGTGACCCTTCACAGCCCTGATCTGCCCGAATCTCGCGGGGGAAGGGAGTTGACTCCGAAGACGTGGTCGCTGACGGCCAACAGCGTCAGCCGGTATTTCATTTTGGAATGCGTCGCCGCATAGCAGTACGGCGACTCCGGATGGCGTCAGCGCGGCGACGGCTGCCGCGTGATCAGCGCAGTTCTTGGTGGCGAATAAACACCCTAATCGGGCAACCGGTGCGGGCGCTGGGCGACAGCCCGGGCCCGAATGCCGAAAACCGGCGAGGGCCTCAGTCCCGACTGCAAAGCCGATACCCAACGCCCGGCTCCGTAACAATGATCTCCGGGCGCGAAGGATCGGGCTCAATCTTCTCGCGCAGATGCGCCACGTACACCCGCAGGTAGTGCGTGTGCTCCTCGTGGCCCTGTCCCCACACTTCGCGCAGAATCTGCCGGTGCGTTAGAATCTTCCCGGCGTGGCGAACCAATAGTCGCAAGAGGTTGTATTCCGTCACCGTGAGTTTCACCTCGTGGCCGCCCATCGTTACCCGGCGCGCCGACAGGTCCACCACCAGCTTTCCTGCCTGGAACACGACCGGTTCATCCGGCCGCGCTGCACGGCGCAACGCCGCACGCAGTCGCGCGAGCAGTTCGCCCGTGTTGAAAGGTTTCGTCACGTAATCGTCCGCGCCCGCGTCGAGCGCGACCACCTTGCCAGCTTCGTCGTCCTGCACGGAGAGAATGATGACGGGCGCATTGCTCCACTCGCGCAACCTGGCCAGCACGGCCTGGCCGGAAGCGTCGGGCAACCCGAGGTCCAAAATCACGAGCGCCGGCCGATATTGCGCGGCGAGGACCAGTCCCTCCTGCCCGGTGGCGGCGGTCAACACCCAGTAGTCGTTCGCTTCCAGAGTGACCGTCAGCAACCGACGAATCTGCGGTTCATCGTCAATCACCAGGACCTGGGGTTTGCTCGTATCGCTCATTCCTTTTCCTCCGGCACCGGCGGCAGCGGCGCCAACGGCAGCCGCACGGTGAACACTGCGCCGCCACCGTCTCGATTCGCCGCCGTCACGGTGCCGCCTTGCGTTTCCGCAAAACCTTTCACCAGAGACAAGCCGATTCCCGTTCCGCCGGGCGCGGCTTTGGGGCCGCGTTGAAATCGCTCGAACAACCGCGCTGGATCGCCTGAAGGCAGGCCCGAACCGCGGTCGGCCACTTCCAGGACAAGCTGCTCGCGGGTGGTGTGAACGCGGATGTCGATCGGCGTTCCCGCCGGGGTGTGCAAGGCGGCGTTGCTCAGCAGGTTGGCGAGCATCTGTTCCGTGAGCGCGAAATCCAGCTTCACCGGCGGCAAGTCCGCCGGGATTTCCACTGTCACTGGACGCTCCGCCAGCGTCTGGACGAGCTGTTGCCGGGCGGCGCGAACCAGGTCCTGCGCATCGTGCCAATCGGGTCGGGCATGCACGTGGCCGGCTTCGAGCCGCGAGAGGTCCAGCAGATTGCGTACAAGCCGGTTCAAGCGGGCCGTCGCTTCGTCGAGTTCGGCCACGAGATTCTGCTGTGCGGCGTTCAACGCCCCCGCGTCGCGCAGGCCGCTGGTGGCACTGGTGAGCGCGGCCAGGGGCGTGCGCAGTTCGTGGGACACGGAATTCAGCAGCGTCTTGCCGAGCCGTTCAGATTCGGCGAGCAATTGGGCTTGAACCTCAGATTCCCGAAGCCGCTGCCGGTCCAGCACGAGCGCGATCTGGCGCGCGAAGGCATCGAGCAAATCACGTTGCGCGGGCGGCAGCGGGACCGCGTCGTGGAATCGCAGGCTCAACACGCCGGGAACGTGATCGCCCGCCACCAACGGCAAATGCAGGCCTGCCGCCGAGGTCAGTGTGTCGGTGCCCCATCCCGCCGCCCGGCGATGTTCGTGCGCCCAGGCCGCCACAATGAGCTCCTTCTCCGGTATCGTCCACGAACCAGCGAAGTAGGGGGTCAACGCAGAGGACGCCGTGTCCGGCAGGGAAAGCGCCACGTCGGTGCGAAACGCGGCGCCCACGTGGCGGATCACCACGCCCAACGACTGCGCCAGATCGGTGGCCTCGGCGAGGTCGCGCGTCAACAAATACAACGCGGTGGCGCGGAGTTCGCGGGCGCGTTCGGCGAGTTCTTGCGCCCGCAACCGCGCGGCCAGGTGGCCCATCGCCAGGGCGACGGCGAAGTAGGTCACGAACATCATCGTGTCCTGCGCGCTGGTGATGCGGAAGGTGAATTGCGGCTCGGTGAACAGAAAATTCCACAGCAACGCCGTCAGCGTGGCGGCGGCGAGGGTGGGGCCGCGCCCCACGAAGATTCCCAGCAACACCACGCTCAGCAAATACACGAGCGCCACGGATTGGTAGCCGATCCAGCGGTGGAGAATGGCGTTGAGCAAAGTCGCTGCGGCAGTCACGCCCACGGCCACGGCGTAACCGCGCGCATCGAAACGCTCCAAGCGCGGCGGCCGCACGGGTCGCCCGGGCAACGGGCCGCCTTCAGCACGAACCGTCAGGACATCAATGTTGCCGCTCTCGCGGATCAACCGGTTCAGGAACGAACCGCCACGCAGCAGCTCCAGCACGCGCCAGCCCGCCGGTTTGCCCACCACGATCTGCGTCACGTTCTGTTCTCGGGCGATGCGCAGCAATCCTTCGACGACATCGCGATCGCTGGTCGTCACGACCTCGGCCCCGAGCTGGCGCGCCAAAGCGAGATGTTCGGCGAGGCGACGGCTTTCCGCTTCGCTCGCGGGACGGGGCTGTTCCACATAAACCGCCACCCACGGCGCGCGCAGTTCACCCGCCAGCCGGCACGCCCAGCGCACCAGCGAAGCCGAGGTCGGGCTGGAGCTGACGGCCACGAGCAGGCGTGGACCGGACTTCCACGGGTCCGCAATGCCGTGCGTGCGCCGATAATCACGCACGTCCTGCCCGACGTGTTCCGCCGCAAACCGCAGCGCAAGTTCGCGCAGCGCGGAAAGATTTCCCGAACGGAAGAAATTGTCCTGGGCCATCGCAAGGCGCTCGGGCAGATAGACCTTCCCGGCGGCGAGCCGCGCCCGCAACTCATCGGGCGGCAGGTCCACCAACTCCAGTTCGGCATCGGCCAGCGCAGTGTCCGGCACGGTCTCGCGGATGGCGACGCCAGTGATCTGGCGCACCGCCTCCGCGCGACTCTCAAGGTGCTGGACGTTGAGCGTGGTGAACACCTCCAGGCCCGCGTCGAGCAACTCCAGCACGTCCTGATACCGCCGGGGATGTCGTGAGCCGGGCGTGTTCGAGTGGGCGAGTTCATCCACCAACACAAGCTGCGGTTTGCGAGCCAGCGTTGCGTCCAGGTCAAACTCCGTCAGTTGGATGCCCCGGTATTCGATCGTGCGGCGGGGGATGACGGGCAAGCCTTCGGTGAGCGCGTCGGTTTCCTTGCGCCCGTGGGTTTCGACGTAGCCGATCACAACGTCACGGCCAGCCTTCCGCTCGCGTTGCGCCGCCTCCAGCATGGCGTAGGTCTTGCCCACGCCGGCGCACATGCCGAGGAAAACCTTGAGCCGCCCGCGAACGGCCCGGCGGGCGTCGCTTTGAATCGCAGCCAGCAACGCGTCGGGATTGGGTCGGTCGCCGTCCGTCACGGGGTTATCTTAACGCATCCAGGGCCAGATTCAGCTTCAAAACGTTGACGCGCGGCTCGCCGAGAAAGCCGAGTTGCGGCGGCTCGATACTTTGTTCGACCAGTTGCGCCAACCGCTGCTGTTGTTCCGCCGCGAAGTGCCGGGCCTGCGCCACCCGGGCGATCTGGAAGCGCGCCGCTTGCGGGCTGATGTGCGGATCAAGGCCACTGCCCGAGGCGAACAAGAGGTCCGCCGGCACTGGTGCGTCCGGTGGCAATTGATGGGCCCGGCGCAAAAAAGCAGCGCGCTCCTGAACGGCACGTTTCAAGTCGGCGCTGGTGGGCCCCTTGTTGCTCGCGCCGGAAGGCACGGTGGCAAATCCAGCGGCGGAGGGGCGCGGCCAGAAATTCGCCAGGTTGGTGGAACCTTGTGCGAGCAGCATGGAACCGACGACCCGTCCGTTCATCAGCACGAGGCTGCCGTTGGCTTGGCGGGGAAACGCGACTTGGGCAATGGCCGTGACCAGCAGCGGATACACGACGCCCGTCAGCACGGTTAAAACAAGCAGCATTCGCAACGCGTGGAGTAACTGTCTCCCGAATCCCGGCGCTTCGCCGCTCCCCGGGCCGCCAGCAGTCGGAACGCGAGTCTCCGGGGCTTGAGTTGCCGCGTCGCTACCGCGGGCGCCCCAGAGTTGCCAAAACCGCAACAATTCGTCGGGGTGAGTTTCTTCCGAAGTCGCGTAGCGGTGGCTCGGCAGAGCGCCGCGAAC
>CAYJNU010000164.1:0-370 GCA_964371005.1 uncultured Verrucomicrobiota bacterium
GCCCAACCACCGCCCCAAATCACCCGTCCAAAGCATCTGGTGACCCAGGCTCTGTAGTGAAGACCTAGAAAACCGGCCGTTTCATTTGCAACCACTTGCATTCTTTAACTCCTCCAATCCGCTAAGTCGGGTTGGCGACGATGCTCCCGACTTCAACTGCGGAAACGGTGTGGGCGGAGTGCGAGCGTGTGAGAGCAATCAGGAACAGGCTCACCGCAAGCATCGCCAACGCGGCAACTGCGACCAGGATCCGCTTCTCTCGCCGCTCGGCCCGGGGCGTGGTGAGTTCCTGCAACTCGAACTTCCGGGTGCCGGGCCGGCGCAGGAGGAGGACGGTGCCCGCCACGACGATGAAGGTGGACAACAGGAC
>CAYJNU010000164.1:380-9417 GCA_964371005.1 uncultured Verrucomicrobiota bacterium
GAGCCATCCCCGCACGCCGCCATTGTGGAAGTCGAGATCTTCCATGTATGTCCGATACGCGATCCCCTTTTCGTTTAGCGCCGCCAGCAAGGGGTCATTCAAAGGCGTTCTGAGGTTGACTCGGTGATTCTCCGGCAGGGTGATGTCCAGGGAACTTGCCCCGCCCCGGTATTGATAAACCACGAACCGAGCATCGTCGCGTTCGGCAATGATGCGCTGCGCTTCCGCTTCGGGAACGTGCTGGGAGGACAACGTCCAGTCCGAGAAAAAGAGGGCGAACAGAAACGTGCCGAGCACAATCGCCGGACCAGCCATCCCCAGCGTTACCCAAACGGTGTAGGCCCGGCCCGTCGTTTGGGGAGTCTCCAACGCCGCTGCATCTTGCCCGCGGGCGTCTTGCCGCCGGCGCCATACCCAAAGGACCCAGGCCGCGGCCACCAACCAGTAGAAGGCAGATAATGACCAGGTCTGCGCGCCGTACAGCCACGGATGCGCGTGGATCATCGAGTTCGGCATCAGCCAGGAAGGTAGCACCAACACCAGAAAGCCGATGGCCAGCGTGCGCCAGAACTGGACGATGCGTTTGCGGCCCAGGGGCGATTGCTGGCTGGCACGCCCCATCTTACGCCCAATCCAGCGGCCCAGGAATCCGAACACGCCCAACAAGGAGAAGAGCAACACTGCGCCTCCCGTCAGCAACGCCCCGAGACTGCCCGCTCCGGCTGCGGCCTTGGCAGTCGAACCGCCTTTGCTCGCGGCAGCAGTGAGGGTTGCGGCTTTGGCCGAGGTGGCCAGCAGCGGCAGAGCCGCGACCACGCCGACCGTGAACGCCCTGCCCGGATTCGTCCGCTCCAGCGCACCTTCCACGAAGGCCAGTACCTGTTCATGCAGCAACTTGCGTCCGCGTGACAACCGCTGCTTCACGGCGTCTTCGCTAAGTTCAAGCTGCTCGGCGACGCGCTCAATAGACTGGTGTTCGCGGTAAAACAGGACCAGCGGCTCGCGATACGTTTCCGGGATGCGCTCGAGCGAACGCCAGAGAATAGCCTCCTCTTCCTGGCTGATGGCTTGTTCGGACGCGGTGGGCTGGGTCGCGGGCACATCATGAATCGTTTCTAACGGTTCGGCGGTGGCCAGCGGTTTGTGTCCTTCGCGACGGAGAAAGTTGTTGATCCGATTCCGCGCGATGCCGCAGAGCCAGGAGCGCAGCTTGGCTGGCTCGCGCAAGTGCCGGAGATGTCTCCACGCCGTGATGAAGGTTTCCTGGGCGAGGTCTTCACTCTGCCCCAGGCAGCCCGTGGCGCTGTAAGCCAGCGAGCACACCAGCGATTGATACCGCGCCACAATCCGCCCGAAGGCATCGCGGTCGCCCACCAGGCTCTCGCCCACCAACTCGGCGTCCGTTGTTACCGTTCCCGCCATGATTCTGGTTGTCATCATATCACCGCATGAGTGGTGCGGTGCGCGGAAAAGGTGACAAGAAGGCCGAAGCGACTTGACAGACTGCGCGGCTGTTCCGTTTTGACTTCACAGTACGCCCATGACGTTCATAGGCTTGCGCAGCCCGCCTGCAGCGTCCGCTATTGTCCCCCTTTGAGCGCTTCGCTCAACTCCACCACACGCAGTTCCAGCCGCTTGAGGTCGCGCTTCAGGTTGCGGCGATGAGCCATCTGCCAGGCGAATATCTTCATCAGGTCAACGCCATGCACGCCTACGAGAAAAAGGACGGCATACATGATCTGCCATTTGGTCAGGTCCGTCTTGAAGAATTGGACCGCACTATACACCGCCAAGGCGATGAAGAGTAGCCCGACAACCCACACCAAAATGACGCTGGAAATCAGTTTTCGGCTGTAGAAGTCTCGCACGATTGAGCGGAGGCCCTCTTCTTTCGATTCATCGTAGCTGTCTTCAATGATCTTCTTGATCGTTTCGTTATTCATGTTGTCTTTCCTTTCCAGATGCGGGAATTGCCGTCGGCGGTATTTCGCCGAGCGATTCCCACTGTCTCCGGAATTCGATTCGAGCCGCATGCAGACGCGACTTCACCGTGCCTTCGGGCGCCCCCAGAATCTCGGCGATCTCCGCCAAGCCGAAGCCTTCCAGGTAATGGAGGTTCAAAACCACCTGCGAGCGGGCTGGAAGTCGGCGCAGGATGTCGTGGACATCGTTGGCCGTTTCGCGCTGCCCCGGTTCCGCAGTCGCGGCAGGTGTGTCCTCCAGCTCGATCTCGGGCGAGCTTTCGCGCCCGTCTCGGCAACGCCAGTCATACGCCTTGTTGCTGACGATTCGGTAAGCCCAGGAACTGAACTTGGCCGGGTCTCTCAGGCGGGCCAGACCTCGCACGATGTCCAGCCAGCTCTCCTGCGTGATGTCCCAGGCGGCTTCTGTGCGGCCAGTGAGATTGAAGGCGTGCCACCACAGGCGCTTCTGCCAGTGCGAAACCAGCTTCTCAAAAGCGTCGCCGCGCCCATCCTGGGCATCCATCACCAGGATTTCGTCAGCGATTTGCTCGGCCGAATTCTGCATTCACCAAGATATGTCTGGTCAGACCCGAGAACGGTTCACGAGCCAGTCGCGTTTGTGAGCCTGGTCATCGTCGGCTACTCACGGAACTGAGGTCTGACTTGCTCTGCTTGCGTGCAATTCGATCAGCGCGGCAACGGCTTCGTCGCTCGCCTTGAATCCCTTGTCGCCGTTTTGGTTGAACCCAGACGAGAATGGCAAAGTCCCGCTGCGGCGCAACCCACACGTTGACGAAGTTCATGGTGTTGTCGCCGCCGGTTGGTGGCGTGATGAGCGGAAAAGGTGACCAGGCGCCTGCGGCCCGTGATTTAACCACTTGCTCCAAACCGGGCCCTCTCAAGCATTCACTTACCGGCGATGCCAGTCCAGCCCCTCCACGCCGCCCCAGCGTTGCGTGCGTGCGCTCCAGCGAAATGGGAGAGTCCCTTCCAATGTCTCCTCGTTTTGAAGCGCCAGCTTGTAGGTCACCCCGGGTAATCGCTTCGCGTCGAGCGAAACTTCGCCAAACTCCACCTCCACAATTGGGTTCGTGCGAAAGCGCTGGCAGATCCAGTGCATCCAGCCGGGATAATCGGTGTAAACGGTGTAATCCACATCCGGCGACGGGAAGCTCTCCCACGCGCCCGGATGCTCATAGTTGGCCTTGCGAATGGCTTCGATGAGACGCTCCGCGGCTTGCTTGATCGCCGGTGCGTCGGCCAACGCGTTCCGGTGCTTGACCTCCCTGAGCTTCTTCTCCCAATCGCTGCCATACTCCCACGCGTTCAACGGCCCGAGCGTTTGCCATTCACGACGCGGCTTTCCCCAGTATGGACTGCGCATTTCTACCAGACTCGCGCCGTCCACTCTGGCCAAACCCTTTCCGTTCATCAAGCGACAGCGGCGGTCCACTTCCTTGGCGTATTCGTCGGTGTAGAAACCCGGCACGAGCGGTGACATGATCTCGTCCTCCAGCGGACCGAGGTAGAGAAAGGCATCAAAGCCGGCGCGATAGGGATCGCTCGTAACGAAATCCATGGACGCATCAAACGGCAACTCGCCGAACGGACCATGATCGAGCGGGAACACCATTGGCCGGTTGTTCAGGGCCGCAAACGCGCTGTCAAACAAACCCAAAGCCAGCCGACCATTGACGCCCCCGCGATTGGCCATCACCGGGCAGTGCGGAAAGACCACCAGCACGTTCGTTGCGTGCAACGCCGCTTGCAGATGCCAGCCAGCGGACTTGATCGGGTCACCGCCGGGGTTGGTCAGGTTCTTGCGGGCATGCATCCAGCCCACAATGAAGAGGGCGTGGCGCTTGTCATCGCGGTGCTTTCGCAAGTCGCGGCGAATGTTCTCCGCCATGAAGGCGTCCCGATCCACATCATACTTTCGCCAGTCCTTGCGTTCTTGAATCTTCTTCCACGGCCGCTCCATATCCACCAGCTCGATGCGGAGGCGCTGTTCCTTGGGCAGCGTTTGGTTGACTTCCCAGACGGCCTGGCAGAATTCCACCGTGGGTTGATCCGGCCAGCCGTTCTCGAACATGTCGCGCAGCATCTCGATCACCGGTGTGGGATCGTTCGTCGGCGCGGCCAGAAACTGATCCATCAACGACTGGTCATTGATCGGGAATTCCAGGTAGATGACTCCGGCTCGGCGGGCGAATTCGGGCGACCGCACCAGCGCCGTGTTAAACGCCCAGTAGCGCGGACGGTTATGCACCTCGCCAAGGATAACGAGCGAGCGGTGAGCCAGAGCATTCAGAACGAAAGCTTGAGGATCGGTCGCTTCCTGTTTGAGAAACTCGACGAACGGCTTCAAGTGTTCCTCAGGGTTGGCCACCGGCGGACGCGATTTCTGGATTCGTTCCGCCTCGCTAAAGGCGACGATCCTGGTGAACTTGGCCCGGGCCGCGTCCAGGTTGCCGTAGATATCCTGGCCTGTGTTCATCCAGCGGCCACCCACCCGCTCGAAACAGCGGAGGTCAATCGTCGTCTTCAGGAGACTGGGCACCTTGGCAAGCACAGCCGCATGGCGATTCGCATAGATGCGCACTTCCAAGACTTCGGTGTTCAACGTCTCATTGATCACCTTTTGAGAAAGCTTGCGAGTGCCCGTTTCGTCCGGCATTCGTGCTGCCAGCGATGGCTCGGAAATCCGCTTCCAAAAACCCAGGTCGCCGCTGGCCGAGAGGCGACTCAAGTTGGCATACGCGGTCTCGGGCGTGGACAGGTCCTCGTTGGCCGGAAAGTCCGAGACCTTTTTGTTCACGGCATAAACCAGCAGGGGCGACTTTGCCGCCGCGGTTCGCGCGGGCGCGGACGAAGACATTGTTACCGACGTGCCCTCGTTCCCGGCGATCACCCAAAGGGCCGCGAGGATGATCGCGAGGACAAACAACGCCAAGGAGAGTGCTCCTGCTATTCTGGCCTTCATGTTCTTCCGCAAAACTCCGCCCCAGCCCAAACGGACCGCCGGCAGGGGTTGAGCGATCTTGAACGACGGATTGGGGTTTGCTGTGAATCGAAACCTGCGCACAACTCAAGACAGAACACCGGATCCGTCCGTTTTGTTTCAGACAAGCCGCGGCCCGTTCCCTCACGTTCACCGTCCGACTTCGTGTGTGTCGAACCGGGAACTCCTCCAGTTCGTCCCCTGGCGCAAGCATCCGTGCGGATGTCAGCCGCCGCGGATGAAAACCACGGCAGGTTGAGGAACTCGTTCAGCTCTTGTCGCGCGAATTGAAGGCGGGCTCGAGCTTCAGCGGGCGGGCATGGTCGAGGTATTCGTGGCAGACGCGGAAGAAACTCGCCTGGGTGGCCGTGCGGCGGATGGCGTACAGGAACGATTCCGCGTCCTCTGCCAACCCCTCCCCGATGTAGTTGGTGAACAGCTTCATTCGCTGCGTCTGCAACATCTCTGGAACGCTGCCGGCGCAATTCGCCTCCCACAGCGCCTCGATATAGGTGAGCACGTCGCGGCCGGTCGGGAAGACGACCAGTTCGCCGTGCAAGCGCTGGCGGATTTGTTCGAAGAGCCACGGGTTACGAATTGCACCACGGCCAATCATCAGCCCGCGAGCCTTGGTCTGCACCAACACGTCGAGTGCCTGGTCGGCGGAATAGACGTGGCCGTTGGCGATCACGGGACAGGGCATGGCCTCGGCGGCTTGGCGAATCAGATCATAGCGCACAGGCAGGCGATAGCGTTGGGCGACCGTTCGCGCGTGGACGGTGAGCAGGTCGAGCGAGTGCCTGGCGAAGATGGGCAGGAGTTCGTCAAACACCGCCTCCGAGTCGAAGCCAATGCGAGTCTTGACTGTGAACTTGATGCTGACTGCGTCGCGCAACGCACCGAGGATGGCATCCACGCGCTGCGGTTCACGGAGCAGTCCACCCCCGGCGCACTTCTTGTACACCACTGGCGCGGGACAACCGAGGTTCAGGTCTATCGCAGCGATGGGCAGTTGATCAAGCTGCTTCGCCGTGCGGACGAGTGATGGGATGTCATTCCCGATCATTTGCGCCACGACCGGCCGTCCCGTGGGTTTCGCGCTAACGGATTCGACGATCCACTTCTCCAGGGACGTGGTGGTGTGGACGCGGAAATACTCGGTCCAGTAAATGTCCGCGCCGCCCCGTTGATGGACGAGTCCCCAAAACGCGGAGTCCGTGACTTCCTGCATCGGCGCGAGGGCGAGGATCGGCTGGTTGCCGCGCAGGAGCGAATCGAAGGCGGTCACAGGATCAACTGCGACCATTTTACTTTGAAGCCGGGCAGGAGCCTGGACGAGGCGGTTTCGCCGAGTTCGGCCTTGGAAGCGAGCTTGAACGCGCCGCAGTCCAGTGCGAAAACCTCGATGGTCTGCGCTTCCGCGTCCACGATCCAATACTCCCGCACGCCATGCTGTTCGTAGAGGTCTTTCTTTTCCACGCGATCCCGCCTCCAACTGCCTTCGGAGATCACCTCGACCGCGAGGTCGGGGGCGCACCGGACGCGATCAGTTACTAGGTTGAGGCGTGCCTTGAAGATGAAGAACACGTCCGGTTGAATGACGCGTTTGGGAGTCAGGATGACATCCAAGGGGCTGATGAAAACCTCCCCGAGCTTCTTCCCGGCAACATACGAATCCAGAAGCTTGAAAAAGCGGGAAACGATCCGTTGGTGATTGGGGAGAGGCGTCGGTGACATGATGAGTTCTCCATCCCAGAGTTCCATCGGCAGATTGGACTCCGGCAATTCGGCGACCATTTCGTCGAAGGTCCACAACCGTTTCGCGACCCGTTTGGGCAGTATTGCTGTTGCCATGGCTGCAACTAAACCGAAATCCCCAAGAAAATCAACCTTCTGCCAGCTCCTCCCCTTCTGGCATAGCCGGCAACTGCCACCTCGGAAATGGAGAAGCGCAAAAGACTCGAGGAACAAAGGGCAAATCAGAGCCGCCTACGGAACGGACGCGCCCGCCACCACACACCGGAAACCGATGCCGTAGTCGCGACTGACGGGGTCGCCGATGTTGAGGCGGTACGGACACCGCGCGCAGAGCGCGTTGCCGTACCACGAACCGCCGCGCAACCCACGGTAGGAACCTGACGTGGGGCCACGCGGGTCGGTCCCCGGCGAGGAGCTGTAATAGCTGCTCGAATACAAATCCCAACACCACTCCCAAACATTCCCGGCCAAGTCATACAACCCATACCCGCTCACCGCAAAATACCCCACCGGACTCGTGTACGGATAAACGCCATCGTTAAACGACGGATGAAAGCCTCGCGTCGGGCTGGTGTCATACACGGACGAACTGGAGGAACAGTAGTCCGCCCGGCCGTGCTGGATGGTGTCGCTGTCCGACCAGGGGAAGCGGTGACCACTGGCCCCGCCCCGCGCCGCCTTCTCCCACTCCGCCTCCGTCGGCAACCGATACCCTGTAGTCCACTTCACCCAGTCATTCTGAATGTTGACTTGGCTGGTTCGATACACCGTCGTCTGCGCGGCGCTCGTGTAGTAGGCCGGCGTCCGGTTCTCTTTTTCGCTCCGCGCATTGCACCACTTCACCGCGTCATACCACGTCATGCTCTGCGCCGGATGGCTGGTCGCCTTCCCTTGCGCGTTATTGTCGAAGCTGTAGCCATGGGTGACAGCCCAGTTGTACACCTCATCCCACAACGCCTTTGTCACCTCATACTTGTCCATGTGGAAGGCGGAGACGTAAACCGTGTGGGTCGGGCGCTCATTGTGGTCACCCTCATCGAAAGTGTCGCCCATGGTGAAGCTGCCGGCGGGAATGAGGGCCATGTTCAGTTGCGGCGGGTTGCCGGCCACCCCCAGCACCCGAAAGAACATCGCCCCGCTCCCCATCGGCAGGCTCACCTGAATCGTTCCGTTCGTGTCTGCGGTCACCGCCGACATTCCCGGCGGAGTGTTCGCCCACGGTCCGGTCACGGTCGGGGACCATTCCACACTGGCCACCGAACCGCGCTCCAGATTGGTGCAGACCAGTTCTCCGTCCGGGCTGAAGGAACGGATGACGGGCGATTGAACGCCAGCCTGGGTGAAACTGGCAGTCAGCATTCCCAAGGCGAGGCTCGCAAACCATTTCATACAGTATCCTTTCTGGGCGCGACTTTGGCTGGGCCCTTCACGGCTGTCAATCGGGAAGCGCAGCAAGCCAGCAATTCTCGTTGTGGAGCGACCGGGACGCCGGGTGGGGGGTGACAGGACCATAATGAGATGAGAATTGCTGAGGAGGTGGGGGGTGGAGAAAGCAGCGAGCGGACCCTTCCACCGAAGGCGGGGATCAAGCTTGTGCTCTGCGTTCGACGAGCAAGCTGGTGAGATAACCGGCGCCGAATGTGATCAGCGAACCGATCAGCACGTACCATTGCCAGGAAATCTTGAGCTGCAGCCACACGAACGCCATGCAGGCGATGCCCGTGATGACTCCGGCCAACGCGCCTTTGGGGCCGACCCGGCGGGTAAGCGCGCTCAGCAGGAACAGTCCCAGAACGGGTCCGTTCGTGAACGAGGCCACTGCCAGCACGGCGTCCACGCCGCGTCCTTGCATGGCGATGGCGATCATGGCCACGGCAATCTGGACGACGCCCCAAAGCGCCGTCAACACGCGGGACACATTCAAGTAGTGGCGGTCGGATTTGTCCGGTGCAAACAGGGGGCGATAAAAATCCGTCACCGCCGCGGCGGAGAGTGAGTTCAATGAACCGGACAGCGTGCTCATGGCGGCGGCAAAGATCGCGGCGACGACCAGGCCGATGAGCCCGTTCGGCAATTGCGTGACGATGAAGTGCGGGAAGACGCGATCGGCCTTGGCCGCAACCTCCGCGGGGAGCGGGCCGGCCTTCTGATAGAATACATAGAGCATGACCCCGATAAGCAGGAAGAGGACGAATTGCGCGAGGATCACCACGCCGCTGGTGAGGAGCGCGAGGGTGGCCTGGCGGGCGTTCCGTGCGCTCAGGTAGCGTTGCACCATGAGCTGATCCGTCCCGTGTGTGGCGGTGGTGAGAAA
>CAYJNU010000164.1:9427-15629 GCA_964371005.1 uncultured Verrucomicrobiota bacterium
CCGGAAAGCGACGCGGAAAATCCCAGCGATGATGCGCCGCCAATCACGCCCGACCAGAACGTGTAGCTGCGGCTCAGATCAAAGGTGAAGTCGAACAGGTTGAACTTGTGCAGTTCGCCGCCCACCGCCACGACCTCGTTCCAACCGCCGGGGATCTTTCCCAGCAACACGAACGCCGCGATCACTGCGCCCACCAGATACACCACCAGTTGAATGGCATCGGTCCAGATCACCGCCGCCATGCCACCCAGATAGGTGTAGGCGATCGTCACCACGCCGATGATGAGAATAGAAACCGGGTCCGCCCAGCCGGTGAGCGCGACCAGCACGATGGCGGTGAGAAAGAGCCGGATGCCGTCCGCGATGGAGCGCGTGATGAGGAAGAGGGACGCCGCCGTGCGTTTGACGCGTCCGCCGAACCGCTGGTCGAGCACTTGATACACCGTGAACAGTTCACCCTTGAAATAGAGCGGGATGAACAGCGCCACGATCACCAGCCGCCCGATCAGATAGCCGATGACAATCTGGAGGAAAGTGAAATCGCCCCCCACGCCGCCAGTGTTGGGCGCAAAGGCGTATGCGGGCACGCTGATGAAGGTCACGGTCGAAGTCTCCGTGGCGACGATTGAGCCCATGAGTGCCCACCACGGAGTGTCTTTGCCAGAGAGGAAGTAGTCGCGGATGTTGCGCTGCTTGCGGCTGAACCACCAGCCCACGGCCAGCGTGCCGCCCATGTAGAGGACGATGATGATGAGGTCCAGCGGATGCAGGCTCACAGCAACCGCCCCTGCTCGCGTTCCTTCATCAGCGCTTCCACAAGTCGCGGCCCACGCCCATTGCGGCGCTCGATGGTGCTCTTGTCCACGGTTGGGTCATACGGCACGGGGTAACGACCGTCGTAGCAGGCCATGCAGAAGTTGTTCTTCGGATGCCCCGTGGCGGCGACCATGCCCTCGACCGAGAGGTAATGGAGCGAGTCGGCTTTCAAGTACTTGCAGATGCCGTCCAGCGTGTGGTTCGCCGCCATCAGCTTGTTGCGATCGGGAAAATCAATCCCATACACGCACGGATTCATGTGTGGCGGGCAGCTCACTCGGACGTGAACTTCTTTCGCGCCGGCTTCCTTGAGCGTGTTGACGCGGGCCTTGCAGGTGGTGCCGCGCACGATGGAGTCGTCCACCACCACCACCCGTTTCTCCCGCACCAGCTCAGCGATGATGTTGAGCTTCACCCGCACGTTGAAATCACGAATGAGCTGGGAGGGTTGGAGGAAACTTCGGCCGATGTAATGATTGCGCACAAACGCCATCTCGTACGGAATGCCTGATTCCATGGAATACCCCAAGGCCGCACAGTTGCCGCTGTCCGGCACCGGGATGATCAGGTCCGCCTCGACCGGATGTTCCCGAGCCAGTTGCCGCCCCATCTCGACCCGGACCTTGTGGACATTCCGCCCGGCAATGTTGCTGTCCGGTCGCGCGAAATAGACATATTCGAAGATGCACAAGGCCCGTTCCCTGCGCTCGGGGTACGCCTGCACGCTGGTGACGCCGTGCTCATTGATGACCACGATCTCTCCCGGTTCGATGTCCCGTACAAACTCGGCCTGGATGAGATCGAACGCACAGGTTTCGCTGGAGAGCGCCCAGCCGTTTTCGACGCGTCCAAGCGACAGGGGGCGAAAACCGTGCGGATCACGCACGCCGATCAGCTCCTTCTCGGTCATGATCACCAGCGAAAACGCACCTTGAATGCGGCGCATGGTTTGCACCAGCGTGTTGGCCGAGCCGTTGCAACTGGGTTGCGCCATCAGGTGCAGGATGATCTCGCTGTCCACCGTGGTCTGGAAAATCGAGCCATTCATCTCCAGTTCCTCGCGCAACTGGGCGGCGTTGGTGAGGTTGCCATTGTGCGCGATGGCGATCTGGCCGCGGGCGCAGTCCACTGTGAGTGGCTGAGCGTTGCGCAGATGAGACGAGCCGGTCGTCGAGTAGCGGGTGTGGCCGATGGCAAGGTTGCCGCTCAGGGTTTGCAGCGATACGCTGTCGAACACCTGCGAAACCAGGCCCATGTTCTTGTGGACGTGGAACTCCGTGCCGTCGGAGGAAACGATGCCCGCGCTCTCCTGCCCGCGGTGTTGCAGGGCAAACAGGCCGTAGTACGTCAACTCGGCCGCCTTCGGATGGCCATAAACGCCGAAGACGCCGCAGTAATGTTTGGGGTGGCTTTGCATGCGCCGTTGCTGCGAGAGCACAACCAGATTTGACCAGAGCGCGCCCCGAACAAGCAAGCTCGAATCCGACCTTACGGCCCCGGATGCGCGCGGTAGAACCGCGCGGGCAGGTTTGTGGAGGCCGGGTCCGGGAAGAACCACCGGCCATCGGCCCCGGCGGTGTTGGTTTGCAGAGCGGTCCAGACGCTCAAACTCGGGGAGGCGGCGATCACGTAGTTGTGGCCAGGCACGCCGGTGACCTGCACTTGAGCCAGGCGATTGCTCGTGCTGACGGCAATGGCCGGTCGGTCCAGCGCCTTGCGCACGTTCAGTCGCCCGCCGGTCACACACTTGTCGGCGAAGGCGGGTTTCGGGTCCACCGCCATTAACAGGCGGGAGATCAGTTCCCCAAGGGACGACTCGGGCCATTGTTGCCGCATCAAGGCGAGCGTCCCCGCCACGCTCGCCGCCGCCATTGAACTGCCATTCCGGCTTTCGTAAGTGGCGTCGCTACTCTGTGCGGTCGAATAAATGGCGGCGCCCGGCGCGAACAGGTCCACGCTGGTGGCACCGTAATTCGAAAAGCTCCAGCGCTCGTCGGTGCGCGTGGACGCACCCACCACCACGGTCTGCTCCAAGCCGAGACTGGCGGGGTAATACGGGACGAGGTCCGTGTTGGCGGCGTTGTTGCCGGCGGCGGCCACGACGATGATTCCGTCTGCCTGGGCGGCCCACAACGCATTCGAGACGGCGGCGGAAAACTCCGAGCCGCCCCAACTCAAGTTGAGGATCTGGGCGCCGTTGCTGCGGGCGAACTCGATACAGGCCACGGCATCGGAGGGGTAACCGGTGCCCGTGCTGTCAAGGAACTTGCAGGACATGAGCTGCGCTCGCCACGCCACTCCGGCGATGCCCTGGCCGTTATCGCTGACGGCGGCGATGATACCGGCCAGATGCGTGCCGTGACCGTTTTCATCCCATGGATCATGCTGCCCGGTGAGGGCGTTGAAGCCCGGCGTGCCATCCAGCGGATTGCGCCAGAGGTTTTCCGCGAGATCCTGGTGGGTGGGCCGCACGCCGCTGTCCACGATCGCTACCACGACGTTGCTGGCCGTGCGCGACACGTCCCAGGCTTCCGGCGCATCCAGATCGGCGTCCGGCAAGCCGCCGTTCTGGCCGTAGTTGTTCAACCCCCACTGGGTGCCGTTTTGGAAATAAGGGTCACTGGGCAACACCGCCGCGGCAGTGACTGCGTAGTCCGGTTCCGCCCAAGCGACCCAGCCGTTGGTTTTGTAAGCCGCCACGACTTCAAACACCGTTTCGCCATCGGCGACGCGCACGACCTGGAGGCCGCTCAAGCGGGTGAACTCCCGCAGCACCTGCCGACCTCGGGCGGCAAAATCCTGCCTCAAGGCGGGCAGACAGTCAGCGTTGCGGGGCATGATCAGCATACGGTGAGGATGGGCGGCTGGCGGCAAGGTCACGGCCGCCGCCGATCCACAAGCCGCCAGTGCCAGCCAGGCCCCCATGCCGCAGGCAAGCCGTTCGCAGATTCCGAACAAACCGGTGGTTGGTGCGGTGCGGTGATCGTTGAGGGAAGTTGCAGTGGACGTTTTCAAACCATGTTGTCCAAGAGCATAGAGCGAGTCGGGCCCAAAGGCAAAGACGGGGACAGCGCAAATGGCCAGCGCCCACGAGCTAATGGGTTAACTGACGGGCGCTCAGCTTTGCCCGTTCTTCCTGGGGCTTTCTCTTGAAGCACACTCCGCGTTTGGCCCACAATCTGACCCGTTCACCTCGGACGAATTCTCATGAAGCGCATCGCCTTCCTGCTTACCTGCTTCGCGGGATGCTGTGGCACGCTCCCCGGCGCGACCTTCACGGTCCTCAACCCCAATGATTCCGGGGCGGGTTCGCTTCGTCAGGCGCTGCCGGACGCCAACAGCGCACGCGGAGCAAACGTCATTGCCTTCAATCTGCCGGTGGACGCTCGGTCCATTTCGCCCAGCAGCGCTCTGCCGGACGTGACCAACACCTTCACGCTGGATGACGCGACGCAGCCGGGTGGGTCAGGCGCGCCGTTGGTGGAAATGGTGGGAACGAGCGCCGGGAGCGGGACAGACGGGTGGCGATTGCTCGCGAACGGCGGTGTGGTGCGGAGCCTGGGGTCCACAAGTAAACGCCAGTCGTGATCCAGCGTCATATAGCGCGGCAAACCGTCGAAGACAGGCGAGTGAAAGGTGGCAGCCAGCGTACCGTTGGCGTTGAACCGGAAGACCCGATAATCTGGATTTGAAGCCATCGTAAACTGCTGGCGCTGGAATCCAGCATCCGCCCGGTAGTCGCTGCTGGATTGCGCACGGACAACTGCGGAGGAGCATGTGCCGATTGTGATGATGCCCAAGCGAGGGAGGAAGAACGCGGCGGAAGCGGAACGAGAGCGAGAAGCAGCCTTGCGCCGGGTGCACAGCGCGGTGGAAAGCGAGATCCAGAGCCTGGAACACCACGGGTTGAACCGGGGTCTGGACGTGGGTCTGGACGGGTATCGGCGCTACGTGGGGTTGGACGTGCTGAGCTACAACCTGCACATGATCGGGCGGGAGTTGCTGGCGCGGCAGCGGGCGCAGACGCTGCGTCTGGCGGCCTGAAGCCGCCCGCCGCGAAACCCCAGGCCAAATCCGGCAGAAGCGGTGTCGCTGGCGCCAGAGGATTTTGACGGTATGTAACGCCGTCCAGCGAACTGGGCGGCGTTTCCATTGGAGTATGTCGGCCCGGCGCGACGACGACGGTCAGTTGCGCGGCCGCACCCGCAAGCCCGTTCCCTCGACCGCACCGGCAAAGGACAGAAGGCCGTTCTCCGTGGTCACGCCCTGGTAAGGATCGTTCGTGATGAGGATGTTCCCATCCACGTCGAGGTGGTCGCAGAGCTCGGCTAGATGCGCGGCGGCAGTGATAAGGATGCTGGTTTCGATCATGCAACCGATCATTGTCTTCAGCCCGAGGTTGCGGGCGGCGGTCAACGCCTCGTAGCCGCCACTGATCCCACCGGTTTTAACCAGCTTCACGTTGACGCCGTGGAAACACTTCGCGCATCGCTCTGCATCTGCTGCCGCGTGGTAAGACTCGTCGGCGTAGATGGGCAGTGGCGAGCGCGCTTTCAGCCAGACCCAGTCGCCCACCGGCGCCGCCGCCGGCATGGGCTGCTCTACGTACTCGACGTGCTTGTCCTGCGCCAGCCAGTTGAGCATGTCGAGCGCCTGTTCCTTGGTTTTCCAGCCCTCGTTGGCATCGACACGAACCGTCTTGGTTGGCGCCGCGTCGCGCACGGCTTGCATGTTTTTTCGATCGCCGGGCACCCCGACCTTGATCTTGAGAATCGGAAACCGCTCCGCAGCGATCACCTTCTGCCGAATCACCTCGGGCGTATCAATGCCGATGGTGAAAGAGGTGCGGTGGTGCTGTTCGCGAAAGCCAAGTCCTAACAAGTCATAGACCGGTTTGCGTGCCAGGCGTCCGGCCCCATCAAGTAGTGCGATGTTCACAGCGCACTTGGCAGCCATGTTGCCGGGCGCGACGGTTTCCAGGTATTGCATGCTGGCGGGGACGTCGGCAAAGGAGAGTCCTGCCGCATCCACTTTGTTCAGGAACGCGGCCACGGTATCCACGTCTTCGTCGTACCGCTTGATGGGCGCGGTTTCGCCCAAACCCAAGATTCCCGCAGCGTCGCACAACTCCACGACGATCACCTGACTGGTGGTTGTGCCGGTGGTGCGGGCAATCTGCCACTTGTGCGCGAGGTGCAACTCGACTAACCGGTAGGTCAATTTCACGGCGCTAACGAAACCGGAATCGCGGGCGTATGGCAATCTTCTTTACAGGTGCAGCGGCCGCGCGGCCGCGGCCCCCGCCTGACAACGGTAGCCGGCGGCTACTTCGTGTCTGGCCGAAAACTGGCTTTTTCCAGAGCGGGGCGAAACACCAAGGACGGCG
>CAYJNU010000165.1:0-14644 GCA_964371005.1 uncultured Verrucomicrobiota bacterium
CTCTTCCCCCACGTTCCCTCCGACTTCGACCCCTCCAGAAATTGAGATGCTCCCGGTAAGTGCGCTCTCTCCGTCTCCAACAAACCTGGAGGCATGTTGTTCCCTGCGTGAATGAGAGTCCCACCACAGGCGAAGATGTCTGTCCACTTTGGTGCTCGGTTGAGGCTATCGCGGGGCGCGCGTGCCGACATTGACTCCCGGTGAGGGGACGCCTCGAATCAAGTTTCACTTTTGGGATTGCCGGCAAGACTGTTTGCGATACCGTGCGGCACAGCGGATGAAAATCGAGTCTGGACAAACTGTCCTGCTCACCGGCGCTTCCGGCGGGTTGGGCACCGTTATGGCCCACGCCTTTGCGGATTGTGGGGTCAACCAAGCCTTGGTGGCCTGGCCAGGCGTCGAGCTGGAAGGCTTGGCTTCGATCATCCGAAAGCGTGGTGCGGAGGCGTTGACGTTCACTGCGGACCTGCGTGACCCTGATCAACGCCGGCACGTTGTGCGGGAAGTGAGGCGGCACTTTGGCCAGATTGACATTTTGGTGAACAACGCCGGGGTGGAGTTCAATTCTTTCTATCATGAATTGAGCGAAGACCGGATCAGTGAGGTGATCAATGTCAATTTGACGGCGACAATGATTCTAAGTCGCCTGGTCCTGCCGGACATGCTGGCGCGAAAGCGTGGCCACATCGTCAACATTTCTTCGCTGGCTGGGAAATCGGGCCCGGCCTTTCAGGAACCCTACGCTGCCTCGAAAGCGGGGTTGGTGGCGTTCACGATGTCCCTACGCGCGACTTACCGTGAAATGGGCGTCAGCGCATCTGTGATTGTCCCTGGCTTTGTCGAGACCGGTATTTACACGCGTCTCAAGGCGACTGCGGGTCGCCCCGCCCCATGGCTGTTGGGTGCCTGCCCGCCTGAACAGGTAGTTCAAGCCATGCTGCGAGCCATCAGGCGCGACACATCGGAGGTGATTGTGAATCGGTATCCCGTGCGTCCCTTGTTGATGTTGACCGCACTTTCACCCAGCTTGGGTGCCTGGCTGTCGTCCAAGTTCGGGACAAATGAGTTTTTCCGAGCCGCTGTCCTGGCACAACGGGGTGGGGACGCTTGTTTGGTCGCCCCCACAGGAGCGGTTGATGACGACGGCAAGGGTACTGCTTTTAAGTAGGCGACCCGGTTCGTGTCTCCCATCAGAGACACGCCTGACCAGAATCAGTGACGGTGCAAGCTCATTCTGTTGAATGCGAACAACAACCTATGAAAACAACGAAGACTCTGCTAAAACTCGCGATGCCTGTGGTCTTGGGCGCCGCTGCGGTGTCGGTGCAAGCGACGGGATTCCGTCTACCAGATCAAGACGCCTTCGCAACGGCTCGAGGCGAGGCGTTTGCTGCAACGGCAGACAATCCATCCGCCATCTACTATAACCCTGCCGGAATTACTCAACTGGAAGGTCACAACGTGCGTGGGGGCGTGTATGGCCTGAGCCTTCGACCGTCTTACACCTCGCCAATCACCGGCCAGAGCTTCGATAACGAGAAGGATCTCCACGCTGTTCCCCAGTTCTTTTACACATACACACCGCACGAATACCCGCTGAGCTTCGGTCTGGGCTTGTACTCGCCCTATGGCTTGAGCTCACGCTGGGCGCAAGACTCCGGCTTCCGCACTATCGCCACGGAAGCGAGTTTGACGTACTTCACGATCAACCCGGTTGTCGCCTGGAAAGTGTGCCCACAGCTCTCGCTCGCAGCAGGGTTGACGGTGAACTATGCGGAGATGGACCTGAGGCAGGGACTCTTCTGGCCGACTCAGCCTTGGGATGGCTTCAAGTTCAAGGGCGACGGTTGGGACCTGGGTTACAATCTCGGATTGTTGTGGAAGCCGCATGAGAAGGTTGCCGTCGGCATTACGTTTCGGAGCACAACGACAGTGGACTTGGAAGGGCACACCGAGTCATTCAATGATGTTGCGATTCCGGCATGGGGAATACCAGCTTCCGCGACCGAACGCGTAGGCGCGAAGGTCGAGATGCCCTTTCCTCTGAGCGCGGTGTTTGCCATCTCTTACCGCCCCACGCCAGCTTGGAATCTGGAGTTCGATGCGGACTTCACGGATTGGAGTCGACTCGGGACGGTAACCGTGGCGCAAGAACGTCGCCCCGTGCTCCTGCCGACGCAGAACGTGCCACTTAATCTCCAGTGGGAATCGAGTTGGTACTACGAGTTCGGGGCGACTCGTTACCTCAATGATCGGTGGTCTATCAGCGCAGGTTACATCTTCAACGAAAACTCTGTGCCGGACCAGTATTACCTGCCCGTGGTCGCCGATTTGGACCGTCACTTCTTCAGTGTGGGAGTGGGTTTCAAGGGTGAGCGCCTCACTCTTGATGCGGCTTACCAATTTGGCTACGGCCCTGCGCGAACGGTCAGCGGCAGCGCCCTCTCGGCGACCGGGCAGTCGGCAGATGGTAAGTACGAGTTTCTTAGTCATGCGCTATTGGTTTCGCTCGGCTGGCGTTTCTAGGCGTCGCAAGTCATGCCCGTCGTTTGTGCAATCGTCCGCCGCGGAGCCCGATGCCGAAGGCCCGCGGAGTATCCTGCCACGCCCGCACACTCCCGGGGTGACCATGCAAATGGCGCGAAGACGTGGTGAAATTCAAAGTAATCGGGGCGGAAATCGTACGGCAAGCCGCGGGGGACGTCCTTGGGCGCTCACCGAAGGCGCTGTGTGGCCAGACCGGACGGTGGGTCAGCAATTGCACCCACGTGCGAGGGCGCGGTGATGAATGAACCACTGACAAAGGAGAGCTTGATCCTTTTCAAGGCAAGCCAGGACGTGGAACTGCGGGGCACGCCGCTCCAATTGACCCGCTTCACCGCCGCGTTCGAGTTGTACGGCAACGAGGAGGCGCTGCGGCTTTCAGAGGCGTTGCGTTGCTTTCGCATCATGGTGCGAGGGCGCACCATCTACGCGGGGCGGGCCGTGGTGCGCAGCCTGGTTGAAACGGGCCCGGTCGTCGTTTGTGAGACGACGCTGGACGAGACAGCGTGGCAGGACGTGGACTTCGACGCCGCGATGATTGGCGGCGGCGGGTTGGCGCAGAGGTTCAGTGATTTCCTTGGAGAGTGGCAGAGAGTCTATCGAGTGCTCCCGGAGTTCAAAGTGGTCCTGGCGGACATGCAGAGTTTTTTGATGGAACTCCGGCTCTGGCTGAACCAACTGGAACTAGGAATGGCTTCGATGCCCGCGGTGGACCTTGCACAGGCTGAGAAGGCGGTCATTGACGAGTTAACGTCGCCGGTGGTGAGTGCCATAGACGGCTTTGTGGAACGGTTTGAGACCATTGCTGGCAGAATGGAGGATGGGCTCCACCCGGTGCATCGCGTCTATCTGCGGCGGCAATTACACCCTTTGTTGCTCTGCTCGCCGTTTGCGTATCGCGCGTATCACAAGCCACTGGGCTATGCCGGCGATTACGAGGTCGTCAACATGATGCTGCGTTCACCCTACGAAGGCGGCTCGTTATTCGCCAAGGTCCTCAACGTTTGGCTGCTGAGCCAGGCCCCTGCCGAGGCGCACCGTAATCGGGTGGTCTATCTCAAGCGGAAGCTGTTGGAGGAAACCTTGCGTCTGGCCAACCAAGGACGCCGGTTGCGGGTTTTCAACTTGGGCTGCGGCCCAGCGCACGAAGTGAAATTGTTCCTGCGTGACGAAGCTCTTTCGGATCGGCTGGACCTGACGCTGGTGGATTTCAACGAGGAGACACTGGTACGGCTGGAAGGCGAGCTGAACGCCCTCCAAAGCCAGCATGCACGAAGGCCGCGTCTTCAATTCGTCAAGAAATCAGTCCATCAACTATTGAAGGAATCCAGCCGCAAGGACGCGAACAGCGGCGATGCCTCGTTTGACTTTGTTTACTGCGCCGGTCTCTATGATTACCTCTCCGACCAGGTTTGCAGCCGATTGAACGACCTATTCTACACGAAACTCGCCCCGGGCGGACTTCTGCTGACGACCAACGTGAGTGATGTGCTCAACGAGTCGCGACCGTTTCGTTATTCCATGGAATACATGCTGGACTGGATGTTGATCTACCGGGATGGGCGGCAGTTTGCCGCGTTGAAACCCGAGACCGCTCCCGCCGAAGGCCTGCAAGTCATTTCGGAACAGACCGGCGTGAATCTGTTCATGGAAGCGCGCAAGCCGAGCCATGACTAAACAACCGGAAGTCCGTCCTGACGTCCAGAAGGCTTTCGTCGAATATGACCGCCGGGTCATCCAGAACAACGTTAAGCTCGGATGCTTGATCGGCGTGGTGCTGATGCCTGTGGGGGTGGTGCTGGACTATTATACCTATCCGCACAATGTCATTCCTTTCCTTAAGCTCCGGCTGCTGTGTTCTCTCTTGATCGGCGTTTTCTGGTTCATCGTCTCCACTCCATTCGGACGGAGCCACCCTCGAGGACTTGGCGTGACGCTCGCCATGTTTCCCTCTTTCTTCATCGCTCTGATGATCTGGATCGAGAACGGCGCCAGCTCACCCTACTATGCCGGTCTGAATCTGGTCTTGTTGGTTATCGGGTTCGTGCTGTACTGGACCTTGAGCGAGAGTCTGCTCGCGGTGTCCTTGGTCATGGTTATGTACCTGGCTGCATGCCTGCTGAACAACCATCCCCTCACCCCGGAGATCATTAAGGAGCACCTTGTAGGCAATCTCTATTTCTTGGTTCTTACGGGAGTGATCGTTGTCACGGGCAGCTACGCCCACAGCCGCTGGCGGTTTCGCGAGTTTGTCACGCGCTATGAACTGGACGTGCGTACCAAGGAACTCGAGGAAGCCATCTGCAAACTCCGCGAGGCCGAAGCCCAACTGGTCCACCAGGAGAAGATGGCGTCGCTGGGTGTGATGAGCGCCGGCATCATTCATGAAATTAACAACCCGCTGAACTTTGCGGCCACCGGCCTCTTCACCCTGCGCAAGAAGGCCAAACACATCGCGTCGGAACAAAAGGCCGCCTACGAGGAGGTCTTGACGGACATAGAGGAGGGGATTGATCGGGTCAAGACCATCGTCTCGGATCTGCGCATGTTCACCCATCCCGACACGGAAAGCGTGGACGATGTGGACGTGAGCGAGGTGGTTACCTCCACCTTGCGCTTCCTGGCCAGCGAGTTGAAGGAAAACGTGCAGGTGGAGCAGCTCCTGACACCGGGGTTGACGGTGCGCGCGAACAAGAACAAGCTCATCCACGTGCTGACCAATCTCGTCCAAAACTCGGTTGACGCCCTCCGGCGCAAGTCATCCAACGGCGAGTTGGCTGCGATCCGCATCGAGAGCCGGGTCGCGTCGGATCGTGTGGAGTTGCTGGTGCGGGACAACGGCCCGGGCATTGCCCCCGAAAACCAGCCCAAAATCTTCGATCCGTTCTTCACCACCAAAGAGGTGGGAGAAGGCATGGGCTTGGGGCTCAGCATTTGTTATCGCCTCATGCAGGAATTCGGGGGTGACCTCAAGGTGGATTCCCAGCCGGGTCAGTACTGCCAGTTCTCGTTGATCTTCCCCGTGCGAAAAACGAATGGCCACCCTGCCTAAACCCGTCATGGACACCGATTACGATTATCGAAAATACGCGATCCTCTACGTGGACGACGAGGAGAAGTCGCTGAAGCTCTTCGCCCGGGCTTTCGAGGACGATTTCCGCATCCTCACGGCCAACAACGCCCAGGATGGTTTCAAGCTTCTGGAGCAACACCGTGACGAAATCGGCCTGCTCATGACCGACCAGAAGATGCCGGGCGAGAAGGGTGTCTGGCTGCTCGAACAGACCCGCCAACTCGAGCCGCGGATCGTCCGGGTGCTCGCCACCGCCTACACCGACTACAAGGACGCGATTGACGCCATTAACAGCGGCGCCATCTACAAGTACGTCAGCAAGCCCTGGGAACCCACCCTGCTCGAGCAGACCCTGAAGCGCGGCCTGGAGTTTTACATGGTGCAGCGTGAACGCGACGACCTGCTGCGTGAAAAGCTCTCCGTGCTCCACAATATGATGATCGCGGACCGCATCATGAGCCTCGGCCTGCTGGCCGCGGGCCTGAGCCATCATATTCGCAACTCGCTCGTGGCGGTCAAAACCTTCCTCGACCTCGCGCCCTCCAAACTCGCCGAGGAGAAGGTGGACCCGGAAAGCCTTCGCAATCCTGACTTCTGGAAGGAATACCACCAGAGTGTTCAGTCGCAGATCGAGAAGATCAACAACCTCCTCCGCGAGCTCTGGAGCGTCTCGGAAAAGCCCACGCTGGAGTTTACCGACTCCGTGCAACTTGGCGACGTGGTCAGGGAAGCGCAGGAGAAACTCAAGGACAGTCTCGCCGCCAAGAAGCTGACCGTGGAAGTTGACCTCGCGACGACGCTGCCGCCGCTCCAGGTGGACAAACCACGGTTCGGCCGGCTCTTCGAGTTGCTGCTGAAGGATGAGATCGCCAGCCTGCCCGATGGCAGCCGCGTGAACATCAGCGCCCGGCTTTTGAACGGTGGTCCGACTGAGAAGGCCTTCATGGAGATTTACGTTGCTGACAACGGCCCCGGCCTTCCCGCCGAGGCGCTGCGCCTCATGTTTGATCCGTTTGTGCTGCGAACCGAAAGCCCGGCGGAATTCGGGATCAACCTCATGGCCTGCTATTTCATCGTGCATCATCACGGCGGCACCATTCAGGCGACCAGTGACCCGGCGCACGGCACCCAGTTCACCATCCGCCTGCCGCTCAAACCCGCCCAGGCAACGTCCGTTTCCACCGACACCGAGTTTCTCCGCAAGGCCGTCCTCAACGACGACCTCTGGCGGCGTCTCGCCTCGGCTGAATGATCCCCGCAGGCCCATACTCCCGCGGCGTGCATCCAGCAACTGAATCAGACTGAGGCCGATGACATTGGGGCGGTCGCAAGCCTGGTCCGCATCCTCCCGACGGACGCTCAATTCCGAGTGGAACTCGGTTCAGGGGCTTTGGCCGCGAGTAGTGGCGGCTCCAGTGGGCCCAGCCTCTTGCGGCGGATCAGAAAGACAATCGCGCCAACTGGCAGGCTGAAGCTCAGCACCCACGGTGCGTATGGCCCAGCCTTGCGCGCCCCCGCCCCCAGAAGTTGAAACCACACTACCCGCGTCTGGATCTGCCCCGTCGTCCAGTTCAGACGAAACGCCCCAATCCCGAGCAGGATGAACAGCAACCAAAGCCATTTCCGACGCACGGTGGAACGGATGCAATTCACTAGCGCCCCCACGATGAGTAGTGGTACGGCGATGACGAGGCCCAAGAAAACGAAATGCAACAGTCCTCGCCGCTTGAAGGTGAATTGGTTGACTCGCTCCAAGGAGTCCGGGACCGGACTAAACCGCGCCGAAGCGATCTTCAGCGAATCTCCCCGCTTGGAGATCAGTATCGTTCCCGCGAACCAGCCAGTTGTCATTTCCAATTGGTAGCTCAGGCTCGTTGATTCATGCTCTTCACCGCCAAGAGCCAGCTTCGAGAAGGTCCTCGCTCCGATTACCTCCACCGATCGGATTTCCCCGCCCTTCAGCGCAGCCGCAAGCTCCTCCAAAGCCCTCCGGCTTGTGTCGCCCTCCAGTTTGGGATCCAGCATGCCTGCTGCCTCCGCCAAATCGGCTCGCCGCACCAAGTCGAGAAATTCCCGGGCCATCTGGTCCTCGGCTTCTGGAGTCAGCTCGCGAAGGACTTCCTTTTGATCGCAGCCGCAAAGACCTCCAAGAACCAAGAGCACAGCGAACCACCACCCTAACATTCCAAACAGCGGGTTCTTTCGTCGTCTTGATGGCGAGTTCATGCTTCCTGCTACGCTTGTTATCCTTACGCTTGCCTGCGTCCGATATGGTTAATGCCCTGAGCGCGTGGCGTTCGTGTCAACACCAGTGGCAGTCTCCTCAGTCTGCTCCCTCCGACTGGACATCGCAGCCGCCAACCTTTAAACGATGCGGGTGCAGGATTGGAAAATCATCGCGCTTGCCGTGCTGGCGGTGCTGTTCATCGGGCTCTCGAAAGCCGGCTTCGGCGGCGGCCTGGGCATGTTGACCACACCGTTGTGCGCGCTCGCGTTCCCGCCGCGCGACGCGATTGGCATCCTGCTGCCGCTACTGTGTGCCGGCGACATCTTCTCGCTCTACTACTACTGGGGCAAGTGGGAGCGGCAGAACCTCAAGTACCTTCTGCCCGGCGTGGTCGTCGGCGTTGTGGTGGGTGTGCATTTCATCGGTCGGTTTTCCTCGCGTGAGTTGAACATCGCCATCGGCGCGATCGCAGTGGTGTTCGTGGTGTTCCAGGTCTTTCGCGAGAAGATATTCCGGGTGGAAGGCGCGTTCAGACCGAGCCATAAGGTCGGCGTGCCGTGCGGCGTGGGGGCGGGCATCACATCGAGCTTCGCGCACGGCGCCGGGCCGGTGGTGAGCATGTTCCTTGTGCCGCAGCAACTCCCCAAGGAAATCTACGTCGGCACAACCGTGCTGGTGTTTACGTGGATCAATTGGATCAAGATGCCGTTCTTCGTCGCCAACGACGTGATCACCGGCGCGACGCTGCTCAAGAGTCTCTATTTCCTGCCGCTGATCCCGGTGGGCGTCTGGGCAGGCGTGCGGCTGAACCGGCGATTCTCTGAGCGCGCCTTCGCCGGGTTCGTGCTGGTGACGATCTTCCTCACCGGGCTGCAGTTGATCTTCAACTTCCGTTTCTCGTTTGGGCATTGAAGCTTTCCGCGCGCGGAGTAATCTGCCGGCAACAACCGAACCTCAACCAAGACTTGAACAGCGAAGACACAAAGACGCGAAGCTGCGCCGCCTCAAACCTGCGGCCGGAGAGCCCGCACGAGTTGCCCCGCTCCTCGGGCCCGACGGCTGCGTCTGTTTTCTCCGTCTTCGCGCCTTCCCGCCGTCGCTGTTTATCCTGACTCAACACGCCTATGCTCGTCGTTCATGTTCATGTCCACGTGAAGCCGGAATCGGTGGAGGCTTTCAAGCAAGCCTCGCTCACCAACGCCCGCGAAAGCATCAAAGAGCCCGGCATCGCGCGGTTCGACGTCATGCAGCAGCAGGACGATCCGACGCGGTTTGTGCTGGTGGAGGCCTATCGCACGCCGGACGCACCGTCCGCTCACAAAGCCACAGCGCACTACGCGGCCTGGCGCGACGCCGTGGCGACAATGATGGCCGAGCCGCGCTTCGGCCTGAAGTTCAGCAACCTGTTTCCGCCTGACGACGAGTTGTAGCCGCGTCTCGTCAGAGCGCGGAACACGAAGCCGACCGTTCGCGGCCAGCGACAGTTCAAGCCCGCCCGAGTAACTCGTCCAGGCGCAAACCTGCCTGCCGGATGATCGCCCGCAGCGTGCCGGACGGCGGGCCGCCACCGGCGCACGGGATGTCAGACCCGCGCAACGACCCAACCAACTGCGAAAAAGGCCGCTCTTGCAGTCGCTCGGGACACCCATTAACTTTACAACCGTGAGCACAACCGCCATTCAGCAGGTCGCAGACGGGTTGCGGGAACTGCCGGAGTCGGACCAGAGTTTGGTCTTGGATTTTCTGCAAGCTCTCAAGCACAAACGTAGGTCAAACGTTGCGGCGACCCGGTGTCGTGGCCGCAACCCGGCACTCCGGAAGCTTGATGACGCGCTGGTCTTCACGGGAGAAATCGGCGGGCCGGGAACGGATTGGCTGCGAGTCGCGCGCCAGGAGCGGGAAGCCGAAATCATGGGCGTGGCCGCAGACACCACCGAACGCAAGTGAGAGTCTTCTGCGACACGTCGGTCTTGGTCGCCGCCGTATTGCAGGCCCATGTGCATCACGCTCCAGCCCGGGCGGCGCTCAACCGCATCCAGCGCGGAGACGACACCGGCCACGCGTTCGCTCATGCGCTGGTGGAAACGTTTTCCGTCCTTTCGCGCATGCCCACCCGACCGAAACTGGAACCGGAGGACGTGCTCGACATCTTGGAGAGCGGCATCATTCCGCATTTCGTTTTCGTCACCCTCGGCTCCGCCGACGAGCCGAACCGCCGTGCCGGCGTTGTTCCAGCGGAGGGCTTTCTCCGCAACTTCGCGCCTTGGCGACTACGCTGTTCAAACGCGGTCCGGTGAATGATTTGGGCTGGCGCCCGGCGGGAGTCGGCGCAGGATGGCCACGCTCACAATGCCAAACCCATGAAAACGCAGTCAGGCGAAATCGGCGGGTGAGACGCGCTGTCGTGCAGGCTCAGGCGAAGTTCACGTTTCCCGCCAGCCCGGATTCGCCCGCGTTGCGCAACAACCGGAGCAGGTGCGCACATTCAGCTTGGCGGGTTTTGCGGCGAATCAGGAGAATCAACCCGGGATGTGGACCAGCCTCGGCCAAAGGCAGGAAATCTCTCCGATTGCAGGTGATCGTGAGCCATCTCTGGGCTTTGGCATGAGCAAACACATCCGCATCGGGCGTGGTGACTGGCAGGCACTCGACGATCCGAACGGCAGTGTGCCCTTCGCGGCGCAACAGACGGGCCGCCTCGATGGGCACGTCGTGGTCCAGCAAGAAGGTCATGCTGGGCCTTCCGCCATCTGTTCGGCCACCCGCCAGTCAATGTCCTCGCGGTGGTCCTCGTAGTAGGCCAGGCATTCATAGACCTGAGCCCGCGTGAGCTCGGGGAAACTACGCACCACGTCATCCACGCTGGCGCCGTTCACCACCAGCCCGACAACGTCATGCACGCCGATGCGCGTGCCGACCACGATGGCAGCCCCCGAGCGGACGCCGGGAAGCCGGGTGATGTAGCGGTATGCGATTTCCGTAGTCATGGGCGTGTTCTACGCCGGAAAGGGACGAAAGGCAAATCCGAAGGCGCGATTGGTGAGAAGCCGAACTCCTTCGTGCCTTGGCGTCTTCGCTGTTCGACCGTTGCCCGGTGAACAATTTGGGCTTGCACCCGGCGGCTTCGAGGAGTTGAGTCTGCAATGTGAAATCGGCCATCTGAAATCCAGCGGAGCGTGGCCGGCCACGCTCACAAAGCCGAACCCATGAAAACCCACTCAGGCGAATTCAGCGAGCCGGATTCGAAACCACGCGGCGCGGCGCAGTTCACGACCACGCACTGGAGTGTCGTGCTGACCGCCGGTGGGGCTGACTCGCCAGCGGCGCACGTGGCCCTGGAGCGGCTTTGCCAAACCTACTGGTACCCACTCTACGCCTTTGTGCGGCGCCAAGGAGCTTCCCCGGAGGATGCAAAAGACCTCACCCAGGGTTTCTTCGCGCGAGCCATCGCGCAGAAGTATTTCGCACAGGTGGATCGGAGCAAGGGCCGGTTTCGCACCTTTCTCCTGGTGTGCTTGAAGCACTTCATGGCGGACGCCCGCGACTGGGAACGCGCGGAGAAGCGCGGCGGCGGCCAGACGATCGTTACCTTTGATGCCTTGAATGCCGAAGAACGCTACGAACGCGAACCAGCGGATACGGTGACTCCGGAAAAGCTGTACGATCTCCAGTGGGCGCTCACGCTGGCGGAACAGGCGCGAGCCAAGCTTCGTGAGGAGTATGCCGCGGCGGGCAAAGGTGATCTTTACGACCACTTGAACTTCCTTGAGCCGGGTGCGGCGGAACGCCTGACTCACGCCGAGATTGGCTGCCGCCTCAACAAAACCGAAAGCGCCATCAAGAACGAAGCCGCACGTTTTCGCCGGAGATTTTACGAACTCCTCCGCGCGGAGGTCGCACAGACGGTCTCCAGCGTGCCCGAGATTGATGAGGAAATCCGATACGTGCTGCAACTGCTTGCGGGTTGAGCCCTCACGGTTGCCCGACGCCGGCGCTGAAAATTTGCGACTTCGGAGGGCGGTTTCCTCTGAATAGACTGAGAGTTGTTGGCCAACTTGTCATGGCTGAACCACAAAGATGCCCAGAGTGTGGGGCGGAAGTCGGACCGAACGCCCCAGATGGCGCGTGCCTGGTGTGCGCGTTCAAGGGCGCCCTCTTGCCGGTCTCCGAAGCGCGGACGGATTCGGAGGTCCTGGCCGAGCCATCGCCGCCAATGGACGCGAGAATCCATTATTCTGGCGACTGCCAATTACTCCAGGAGATTGCCCGGGGCGGCATGGGCGTGGTGTATCGCGCGCGGCAAGTGAGCCTCGACCGCATCGTGGCGCTGAAGATGATCTTGGCGGGGCGTTTGGCCAGCGAGGCAGACGTGCAGCGGTTCCAGCACGAGGCCAAATCCGCCGCCAGTCTGGCACACGCCAATATCGTCCGTATTCATGAGATCGGGGAGCACGACGGGCAGCACTACTATTCGATGGACTTTGTCCAAGGCCAGAATCTCGGGCAGATGGTCCGCCAGCGGCCCCTCCCGGCGCAGCGGGCCGCCCAATACCTCAAGACCATCGCGGAGGCGATTCACGTTGCCCACCAAAAGGGCACGATCCACCGCGACCTCAAACCGACGAACGTGCTGATTGACGAGTTCGACCAGCCGCGGATCACCGACTTCGGCTTGGCGCATCGGGAGAAACTGGACCAGCGCTTGACCACCACGGGGCAAATACTCGGGACGCCTGCATTCATGGCGCCTGAACAAGCCACCGGCAGAACGGAGGAGGTGGGACCGGAAACCGACGTTTACTCCGCCGGGGCGGTCCTGTATTTCCTACTGACTCAAAAGGCGCCGTTCACAGCCGAATCACTGCCGGCTCTGCTGGCGCAGGTGTGCGGCGCGGAAGCTCCGGTGTCCCCACGCGCCCTCAACCCCGGCGTACCTCGAGACTTGGAAACCATCTGCCTCAAGTGTCTCGAAAAAGACCCGGCTCACCGCTATCCATCCGCCCAAAGCCTCGCGGGTGACTTGGGACGGTTTTGCCGCAATGAACCGATCCTGGCCCGGCCGCCCAGTGTCGCGGAAGAAACCTGGCATTGGTGCGCCCGTAACCGCGGGCTGTCTGGCTCGCTGGCGGCCCTGACGCTCGTGGTCGCGGCCGGCGTCATCGGCATCACCTGGCAGGCGTTCCGCGCGACCCGGGCGGAATCCGTGGCCCAGCAGCGCCTCACCGAATCCGAAGCCATCACCAAGTTCCTCACCGGGGTGTTTCAAAGTCCCGACCCTGCGCGGGACGGCCGGACGATCACCGTGGCGGAGACGCTCGATGCGGCCACCAAGAAGCTGGAGACCGACCTGGCCAGCCAACCCGCACGCCGGGCGCAACTGCAACGCACCCTCGCCTCGACTTACCTCGCCCTTGGCCTCCCTCGCGAAGCCATCCCGCTAGATGAAAAGGCGCGGGATTACTACCGTGCCGCGTCCGGTCCCGAACACCCCGACACGCTCGGGGCGATGCACAACCTGGCTGCTTCCTACTCCGACGCGGGCCGCTGGGACGAGGCGCTCAAGCTGGAGGAGGAGGTGCTGACGCTCAGCCGCAGGGTCAAGGGCCCGGAGCACCCCGACACGCTCTCGGCGATGAACAACCTGGCGATTTCCTACGCCGAGGCGGGTCGCCAGGACGAGGCGCTCAAGCTGGAGGAGGAGGTGCTGACGCTCAGCCGCAGGGTCAATGGCCCGAAGCACCCCGGCACGCTCCGGGCGATGAGCAACCTAGCGAGTTCCTACGCCGACGCGGGTCGCCAGGACGACGCGCTCAAGCTGCGGGAGGAGGTGCTGACGCTCAGCCGAAAGGTGAACGGCCCGGAGGACCCCGACACGCTCCGGGCGATGAGCAACCTAGCGGGTTCCTACGCCAAGGCGGGCCGCTGGGACGAGGCGCTCAAGCTCTGCGAGGAGTTACTGCCGCTCCGCCGCAAGGTGCTCGGCCCGGAGCACCCCCGCACGCTTGATGCGATGATCAATCTGGCCGCTTCTTATCGCGGCGCCAATCGTGCGGACGAGGCCATCAAGATGGGACAGTCAAGCCTTGGACTTTTCCGCCAGATATCGGGCCTCACGAACGCGAATACGCTTAACGCCATGACCGAATTGGCCATTTCGTACCAGGTCGCCCGCCACATCGGCGAGGCGATCGCGCTGGAGGAGGAATCACTCCGGCTCAAGCGCCAGCACCTCCCGCCCGGAGATCCTCTGACCGTCGAGTCCATCGAGAACCTCGCCACTTGTTACGAGCAATCGAATCGCAAGCCGGAGGCCGAGGCCTTGCGCCGGGAACTCGCCGAACTCAAGGCCAAGGTTGGGTACAAGTGACCCGCCCTACGAAGCCACCGGTCGGTCAGAACAAGCCGCTGAACGGAAGAACCAGCTCGAAGAGTTGATCAAGTCGGCCCTGGACAGCAAGTCCACCGAGGGGATTGAGCAGAAATGAGCTGCGGCTCCATCCATCCAGGGCGGCGCCGGCACGGCAACGCACCAATTGTGGTCCTCTTGTCGCTCGGAATGGGGAGCGCCTCAAGGCGGAAACATGCAGCCACCCGGGACCAACTTCAGAAAGTCGAAGATTCTCTGCGACCTTTCACCGGATTTTCCTTTCTATAGAGTGAAGAATGACGACCAGAACATTCACGTAATATGAAACCAGCGACACCGAAAACCGAACTGCCACCGCCATCTCAACTCCGGAAAACAGTTCTTGGAAGTAACCGTATGTCGATCTCAAGAACGCCTCTCGTGCATATCCGCC
>CAYJNU010000165.1:14654-15481 GCA_964371005.1 uncultured Verrucomicrobiota bacterium
CGCCTATCCGGTTCAGCTTTCATTCGTCTCTGCATCATTGCTGTTTGTCAGCTCTTGCTCTTGCCTGCGTTTAGCTTTGCCTCGTCGCTAACGGTAACCTCCCCCAATGGCGGGGAGAGTTGGCAGGCGGGCACGACGCACAACATCACGTGGACCTCCAGCGGCGTGCCCGGCACGATCCAGATTCAGCCCTACTTGAATGGGGTTGCGCAAGCCAACCTCGCAGCGAGCGCGCCCAACACCGGCAGCCTCAGTTGGAGCATTCCTGCGAACTACACGCCGGGTTCGACCTACAAGATTGCGCTGAGCGCGATGAGCGGGACGGTTTCGGATTTCTCGGATGCGAACTTCAGCATCACCGCTCCGGCAACCTTGACGGTAACCTCCCCCAACGGCGGAGAGAGCTGGCAGGCGGGCACGACGCACAACATCACCTGGAACTCCAGCGGCGTGACCGGCACGATCCAGATTCAGCCCTACTTGAACGGGGTTGCGCAAGCCAACATCGCAGCGGCTGCGCCGAATACCGGAAGCTATAGCTGGAGCATTCCGTCGGGCTACCCGCTGGGGTCAACGTACAAGATCAGCTTGAGCGCGATGAGCGGGACGGTTTCCGATTTCTCGGATGCGAACTTCAGTGTGACGCCTCAGTGCGAAAAGGTGGACACGATACCCTATGAGGAGACGTTTTCGAGCTTAGGCGGGTTTGTTTTGGAGACCAATAACAACCACCAAGGGGCGCTGAGGGTCGACGGAGAGAGTCACCTGATAATTAGTGATTGGGCGGCCAGGAAGCTTCGGCCCGTGGGCGTGGTGAATGGGCCGTG
>CAYJNU010000166.1:0-11502 GCA_964371005.1 uncultured Verrucomicrobiota bacterium
TTGCGACGCAAGTCGATCATTCCACATCAATTACAGAGAAACTCGTAACACCCTCCTCTATTCCCTTGGGCGTGGGCATGGCGGCAAGCTTCTGCATGTCGAGCCCCATCTCCCGGAACACTCGGTTGTAGGACTCCCCGCCAGCTCCACTGATGGCGTATTGCCAACGGAGCATGAGCTTGGGCATCTCCTCGGCCTTACGCCCCACGCGCATGAAGGCTTCTTCGACCGAGTAGAGGGATTTGACGGACTCGCCCAGCACCGCGCTCTGGTTGAACAAGCGGGCGCCCTTCTCCGCCTGTTTCCAGGTGGCCGCAATGACGCCGCCCACGCCAGCGGCGACTCCAAGGAAGCCGCCAAGTTGACCGGCGGCACTCCGCAGCCCGGCGGAGAACTGCGACGAATTCAAGGCAAGTTTGAAGGCGAGGGTATTCATAAGGTTTGCGAAAATTGCTATGTCAAATACGAGTTTTGGTCAGTCCGTGTGAGAATTGAGCCCTGACAATAGACCTGCCGACCTGACCCCCGAAAAAAGATTCCTTAGTGGAGGTCACGGCCTCCCCTGTGCTGTCGAGACTGCCATCGTCCTCCAGGTCACACTCAGATGCCTCGCTGTGCTCCTGGCTTTCGCTCAGGTGAGTCTCGACTGGAGGGATGCGATTCCAACCGTGACTTTGCCCACGGTTCACGATGTTGAAGGCTCGGCTGAAACGAGCGCAGTGAAACGAAAACGTTGCGTGACTCAGACCACATTCCCGCGAGAGATCAGCAAGGCTGCGCCCTCCGTAGCTGCTGGGATTCACTACCCACGTAGCCGCGACGCAACGAATGCCCGCCGTCCTGCATCCGCCGCGCTTTGGGCTCACATCAAGCATCCACGCAAGCAGCCGCCGCATTGCCTCGTCAGCAATGGCGGATGGTGTTGCGTTGGCGATGTCCATTTGAGAAAGAGGGGCAGCCCGGCTAACCCAATGCCCGACAAACGCCGGGCCGCCCCAAAAAAGTTACTGCTCGAAGAAGGCGAGTAGGTGCTTGCACGAACTTCGCCCAACAGGTCGCGGCGGATGCAATACGTCCCGTCCAGCTTGGAAGTTCTCCAAGGTCTGGATGATGCCGCGAACCCGACGAGATGCGGAGGTCCCCTCTGGGGGCAATCCGAAGCTCGCGAAGAAACTGGCCTCGGCTTCCAATGCCTCCGACAGCAAGCTATTGGCGACTTCCAGAGCAGCCTCAACCAAAGTTTCTGTAGCGGACTCGAAGGGTCGCAATGCCTGCCGGGCAAGAATCTTTGCTCGCTCCGCGGCGATGCGGGCACCATCACCACGCACTTCCGCAAGCGCCTTACGAGCCCTGGCGATTTCCCCGGCATCGGTGCTTTGTCCGATCAATGCGGAGATACGCTGCTCGCGTATAGACGGCGAGATCAACTCTTCAAGCTCATCGAACTTCGCAAGGAAGATGGCCTGTTGTCGTTTGGCTTCGCTGAGCGCGGCTTGAACGCCCGCGTCGGAGATGACACGGGTCTTGGTGGGGATGGTCGTTTTGTTCGGCATGGTATCAGGTGAGGCTGGCGCGGGTGCGCTCGATTTCGGCGAGACTCGGCCGGCGGGGAATTCGGTCATCAGCCAAGATGACTGGGGCTGTCGAGCCTTGCTGCATTTTGAAAACATGCTGGCGAATCCGCTGAAGCTTCAACAAAAGCTCATGCCGGAGTGCGCGCTCTCTCGGGTGGCAGCCGTCAAACTCGGCTTGCCGTTGCTTCAGGAGCGCCAACGCTTGATGGAAGCTGCTGGGCAGGACTTCCTCGGTGGTGGCGGCTGGTTGCACTGCGGCTGGTTCCGGTTTGACGCGGACCAAAACAACCTGGGGCACGGCTTCATCTGTCACCGGCGCGTCGTCGAGGGTGAGGCCAGCACTGGTCTGTTCGGCGGGTGTTGCCGTTCCAATCTCGAAACCGTCGCTGTCGTCGGCTTCGCGGGTGCATTTGGGTTTTCGGGATGCGGGCATGGCGTTGGTTTGTGTTCAGCGGTTCGCGGCGATGGCTCGCTCGGTGGCGTTTCGAGGTGCGGTTATCGGGGCAGCGACTGCTCCGGGCTTGGGCGCAGCGGCTTGCTGAGTTGAAGCCGGACGGGAAGCCGCGGCGTGCTCTAAACCTGCGACCCGGGCGCGGAGTCCGGCAATGGTGCCATTCGCGGCGGCGAGGTCAGCAGTCAGTTGCTCGTTTTGGGCGAGCACGTCGCTCTGGTCGGCATTTTCAGGAAGGGGCTTCAGTGGCATAAGATTTGGGGGTGGGTTTGCAGGATGTCGGCGAGACTCTCGCGGGTTGGATCGAACAGCGGACTTGGCTTGCGCGAGCCGCACAACAGCATTGCGTCGGCTTCAATCCCGTTTCGCTCAAGGTGCCGTTTCACGGTCTTTTGCGCACGGTTCGCCATGCGGGACAATTCGCTCAGTGTCGCTAGTTGCATACACTTGAAGTGCGCACGTCAAACCCGCTGCCTCGGCTTCCGGTTGGCCAGCAGATTCTCAGCCGCCATCGCCCTGGGGTCTTGCCGATGCGCTCAGCGGTGGTGATCGTCGCGCCCTGGCGTTTCAGGTCGGCGATGGTTGAGAGGTATTCGCTGCCGGCGACTACGAGCACGGCGGGGCGGTCACGCTCGAAAAGGTCTGGTTGCGCGGATGATGGCGTTTTCATTCGGCCCCCCTGAAGTATCGGTCCCGTGCCTCTGCGCGATTGGATGCGCCAGACAAAACAAGGACGGCGAACGCGGACTCCTTGAGCCGGTCGGCCATGCGGTCCCCGATTACTGCCGCGAGCTGGTCGGTGCCCAAGTTGCCGGTGAGGATAGTCGGCTTCTGGTTGCCGTGCCGATGGTCAAGAACATCATGCAGCAACGGAAGCTCGTCGCGTCCGCCAGCCGACAAGCCGACTTCGTCCAGCACAAGTAGGGAGGCGTCTTGCGCAGCGTCCACTGGGTCAACTGCGGCTCTGTCGCGATAGGTTGCCCGGAGACGACGGAGCAACTCGCTTTGCTTTACCAGCCAGCCGCGGCTGAAGGTCCGCAAGATGGCCACGGCCATGTGCGTCTTCCCGGTGCCGAGATCACCAAGTAAGAGCAAGAAGCCTCGCTTATCCCTGGCGAACTTCCGGCACTGTTCAAGGATGGCTTCGTCGGCCTCACCATAGGGTTTCCAGTTGTCGAGCGTGGCGCCGCAGAGGTTCAGCGGCACTCCCATACTTTGGAGCCGGTCAGCTTCGGCCCTCGCCGCAAGGTCTGCCCTGCATTGATGGCAGGGCCCGTAGTACGCCTCACCAACCCGTGATCTTTCCAACACGATAGAGCGTGAGACATCAGGGTGCCTCTGGCACGGGATTGTCTGCGGCACCGTTGGAAGCCATGCAGCAAGCTCGCGCTGCCGGGCGGATGCGGTGCTTATCATCCTGGCGAACGCAGAATCCACACGGGCGTCTCCGGTTGTTGTCATGGGTTCCATGCGTGAACTCCTGTTGTGAACCTGCCGCTGCCATGTTGGCTAGCAGGTGGTGGGGTTGTTGGTGGTGGGTTGTGGCTGTCTGCCATAGGCCTGTCAGCACGATTCAGCCAGTTCACAAAGCGGCGTCGGGTCAGTTCCTTGCGATGTTCGAGACACCATCTCCGGGCCTTGGCCAGTTCGCGGTCAACCTCGATTCCCTGATAGGCCGGGTCTGCCCTCAGTTCCGAAAGCCAAGATTCATCTGCAATGACCACTCTCGACGCTGGGGCGGCTACAGCCGCCCTTTCCGGTGTAACGGTCTTAGCGTTACACTCCGTTACAGAGCGTTGCAGAGCGTTACCCTCTGGAGCTGGAGCTGGAGCTGGAGTTGTCTCGGAAAGGGGTTTGGGGGAAACCAAAGGCTGTCTGCCCCGGTGCCGATGCACTCTTTCCAGGGTTTTCTGCCGCTGGTCGGCCTTGCTGCGGACAGCCTCGTATTTCGACCAATTCACGATGCGCCAGCCCCAGTCCCGCGTGGCGTCTAAACGGATGATTCTGCGCCCTCCCTCCTCTGGGTCCCGGCTTTCTGGATCAGGTGTTTCGAGGATGGCGATTCCATCGTTTACGATGTCGAGGGGCATGTTCGTCCGGCGGGCTATCGCTTGGCGGGTCATGTCCACGATGCCATCGTCTGCGAGTTTCAGTAGGTCCTCAAACACGTGGCGGACCTGGTAGTTTTCGGCTATCGAAGAGTCTAGGATTTGAGTGAAGACGCGCGCGTAAAGTTGGTTCATATCATCGCTGGTGGTCGGAGGTGATTGTGCGAAACTCCGCGGCGAGCCTGGCAACCTGATCACCGTCGGCGCCGGTACGGGCGCAGAAGGCGGTCGAGTCCAGAATGCCCATCGCGGCCCCGGCCGCGGCGACTCGGCACCCGATTTCGGCGAGATCGATCGGGCCCTGGCCGGCGAGCCAACTCAGGCGCTCGCTCAACAATGTGGCGGCCTCCGCAAAATTGGTTTCGCCGGCTGCCCCGTCCAGCGATGCGAAATCGAATTCCGCGAACGGTTCTGGGCTCAGCGGGTCCGCGTGGGGCGAGACGTAGCCCTCCAAAAACTCAGACCGCATCGGCGGCTCCTGTGGTGTCAGATTCCGCGCCCGATACTTCCGGGTGGGCCAGGATGTGGCGGCGCAAGCTCGCGTAATCCACCAAGCGGACTCCCGTCTTGGCGCCACGCTGGCGCAGGCAGAATGACCTGACCGGGGGCTTGTGCTTATTCGCCTCCGTTGGCAGAACGAGACTGTTGAGGTAGGACCTGCTCAGGCCCGTGTGTGGGCACAGCAGGCCGGGTCGGGGGAGCCGGAGAAACTCAGGCTCGATTGTCGCCGTGACTACTCGCGGCGCGGTGATCGTGGCGCTTGTCGCCTCGCGGTTTGTCGAACGTGTTGCATAACTCATGCGAACACGATTGACGATGGCGGTTTACCACGTCATCCGAGTCAGGTGCGGTAAGCCGTCAGAGCTTGGCGATGGCGAGGAAGCGGCGGCGCAATGTGTCGTGAATCGCTTGCCGGATGCGCCCTGGCGATTTGCGTTTGCTTGGCGAAGTGACGATTCGCCCCAACTCCGCAACGCTTTCGGGGCGTGGATAGGACGCAAGCAAACATTGCCACGCAACGGCCCACCAATTCGGGGCGGATTCACGATTGAACTCTGGCAGCCACTCCTTGGCGGAAACATCTTGGCCGGGAAGCTCAACGATTGGGTTCACTTCTCGGATGTCTTCCAGGTGCTTGAACAAGGCGAAGGCGCACAGGGATGCGAAGTCCGGTTTCCACTTGCTGTGCTGGTCGAGACAGATGGGCAGCGAAGCGCCCAACCCGATTGCGCGAAGCGTGTCGTCTGAATCCGAACATAGCGGCGCCGTACTTCGCATTAGTGGCCATCTGTTCACGGTGGCTGCAAACGGCGCCAGTGCGCTCGGATTCCTGCGTGTCATCTGGCTCAGGCCCTCAGTGGCGCGCCACGCGGCTGAGGCGAATTCCCAAAGGGCCCGCCCGTCGCCATTCCGGGCCTTGGCGGCGAGTAGTCCAAGCGCGCGCTCAGCAATGGCGGCCAACTCTTGAACGTCGGCTTGCTCGCATCGCTGGGTATCCTCAGGCATGTGGCGCTTGAGGATGTAAGCAGCCAGCTCTCCTTCAGTGGGCGGGGAACACGGCTTCAGTGCCCATCTTGTTCGGGGAAGTCTCACATGACTTTCCCCAGCGGCAGCGGCAATAAGAGGGGCGGCCTCTGGGATGCCTAGCAGCGCGGACACCCGGACATGCCCTGGCAGCGCGAATGGGAAGACTTCTCCAAGGCAAGGCGTTCTGCGCCGGCGGTGGTTGGATGGCTTTTTCATTGGGTGATGTCAGGGAGTCTTGATAGGGCTTCACGCTTTGCGTTTTGGTCAATTCGAGTATAGCTGCGGGAGATGGCTTCCGACTCATGACCCACAATGTCCATGGCAATGGAGTCAGTGGCGCCAGTGGATTTCAAAGCGGAGGTTGTGTTGTAGCGTAGCGAGTGGAAACTGATTTGGCTGGATACCCGCTTCGCCGTTCGTCCCTTCCCCGTTCCTTCGTGCGTCCTGCCTTCAACCAAACCTGCTTCGGCCATGACCTTGTGGAATTGGTTGCTGAGCCAGGCAGCCCCCTTGCCGTGCAACGCAGGACAAAGCGGTGCGTTGGGGTCGTCTCCTGCAAGCGTGAGTAAGTGCTTTTCGAGCGGTTCAGCAATGGGCAGGACTTGCTCGCGCCCCGTCTTCGCCGTCTTGATGGAGATGGTGGACCGGCTCAAGTCTGCATGACGCCAGGTGAGGTTCGCACAATCTCCAAGCCGCAGTCCGGTATAGAACGCCACCAAGATCATCGTGCGCCACTCGGCAGGCGCTACCCGCAGGAGTCGCTTGAGCTCGTCATTGGTGAATGGCCGGCGCTTTACCTCGTCGGCCTCCACGAACTCAACATGCTCGGCGGGGCTGAATTCCAACTGTCTCTTCGCGACGGCCGCTGACAGTCCCGCCTTCAAGATGGCGATGGCCTTGTTCACAGTCCCCGGCGAGACGCGTGTCATCATGTGCGCCTTGAAGTCCTCCAGTTGCCGCGGCTGTAAGATCGTCATGGGCTTTCCAGACCTTGCTCCCAAGAAACCCATGAAGAGGTCCACAATCTGCCGATAGGCTACCAGTGTGGCTTTGCTCGCCTGGGTCTTGTCCCGCAACCATGTCTCGAACCAACTGCGGACGGTGTATGTCGTCAGTTCTCCGCCTGCCATCTTCACGAACTCCTCTACGGCCTTCTTCAGAACATCGTGCGCCCGATTTGCGGGGAGCTTGCCATGCGTTTCTTCAATAGCGGAGCACGCGTCACGAATCAGCTTCAGCGCCTTCTCTTCCGACAGCCTGCTCTGTCGGGCAAGGCCGACCGCGCGCTCAATGTTGACGGCCAGTGTTTTCGCTATCCGCTGGTTTTCGGTGCCGGTGCTGCGGAAGCGCCGGAAGCCTTCCGGGTCATAGAAGGCAACGAACCAGTTTGGTTTGCCCGGTTGTCTGTGGATGCTTGCCATATCTGGCATAACGGTAGCGCATAACGTCTCCCCGTGTCAAGAGTATCATAAACGTTAGGAAATATGGGCTTTTACCGTTATGCCGAGGTGAAAAACGTAGCCAGGGTTCGATTCCCTGTGGGGTCGCCAGTTTCAATCTCAGCCGATTCTTCGGGTTTTTCGGTGACACGCTGACCTGTGTCAGCGCCTTGGGGCGGAATGAACCCTGAAATGGCGCGGGGCTTCATCTTTTGCCTGAGAGAGACAGGTCTGCGCGGAGGCTGCGCGTCGATGGTCGCTTGTCCCAGATTCGCATGGACGCGCTCCAAGTTGTGCGCAAGACTCGCCGGCACGTTCAAACAATCAGTCTGGAAGCTATGAGCAAGCAACTCTCACGTCGCCATTTCGTGGAGCGCTCGGCAGTGACCGCCGGCTTGCTGGGAGCGGCTGCATTCGCCTCGGCCCAGAGTCACGCCGCAGAAGGAGACCTCCCTGTCAATGCAGAGGGTCACTCCGTCAACGCTCGCCAGTCTGGCGTGACAGGAGATGGAAAGACGGATGACACCAAAGCCCTGCAAGCCGCTTTGGGAGCCGCCCGAACGAGCGGGCCAGTCTGCCATCTGCCAGCCGGCCATTACCGGCTGGATGGAGCGCTGACCGTGCCGCCGGGAGTGACGCTCTGTGGCGCCTCGGGTGGCGTGTCGCACAGCGAACATCCCATCGGCACCGTGCTGCTCGCTTACGGCGGCCGCGGGCAGGCGGACGGTGAGCCGCTGATCACGCTCAGGCCCAACGCCGTGATCCGCAACCTCATCATCCATTACCCGGAGCAAACCTTGCCGGACGTGAAGCCTTACCCGTGGACGGTTCGGGCGGACGGGGAGCTGTGCCAGATCCTGGACCTCACGATTACGAATCCGTACCAGGCCATTGACGTGGGCACGAAATGGAATGAACTGCATCTCATTCGCAACCTGTTTGCCTGTCCGCTGAAGACTGGCATTTACATTGACCAATGCACCGACATCGGCCGGATTGAGAACGTCCACTTCAACCCGAACTTCTGGACGCGGATGGCACTCAAGCCGGCGTTCCCCGGCGGCGATATCAAAGCCTACCTGGAAAAGAACCTCGTCGGTTTCAAGATCGGCAAGACGGATTGGGAGTTCATCAGCAACAGCTTCGTCATCTTTCCGGTGATCGGGTTTCACTTCGACGACTTCGGCCACGGGCCGGGCAACGCGGTGATCACACAGTCGGGCAGTGACATTTGCCCGGTGGCGGTGCGCGTGGACAGCACGCAACCTCACGCCGGGGTGCAGATCGCGAACGGGCAGTTCATGTCCACGCTGGAGATTGGGCCGAAGAATCGCGGGCCGGTCAAGCTGGCCAATTGCGGCTTCTGGGGCACAGAACTGACGCGGGAACACATCCGCCACCTTGGCGAGAACGCGCTCGTGCTGACGGGGTGCCATTTCACGGGCTGGGACCATGCCAAGAAAGGTGAGCCCTGCATTCGCGCCGGCTGCGGCCGTTTGGTGGTGAACGGCTGCGAGTTCATGGATACGGGCAAACGCCCGATCCTGCTGGAGAACGGGCTCAAGGCCGCCAGCGTTTTCGGTTGCGCTTTCCGCGGGCCGCAACCGGTCGAAGATCATTCCGGCGCCGACGTGCAAGTCGGGCTTAACACGACCTCCGCCTCGTAATGGCCAACGCGTTGGTGGCGTCAGGTCCGTGCGCAACGCCTGCGAGCCACCTACAATCACAGACTCTTCATCGCAGAAAGTGAAGCGCAGGCGGTATGGGGCGGCCCTTATTTGCCGAACCGCACCTCGCTCACATTCGCCCCAAGCGTGAGATTCGCCTCGGCTGCGCTGTTCGCCGGCTGACCATTGAACCGCAGATTGTCGATCGTCACGTCCTGGATGGTGTGCTGGGCATCCAGCCCCATGAAGAACGATCGGGGGGCGCGTCGGCCCAGCACCGAGATGTCCTTGTAGGTGATATCATGCACTCGGCCGCGCTCCTTGTCCTGTGAATAGGGGTTCTTGGCGATGACGATGACGAGCAGGTTGGGCACGTAGGCATCGTTGGGATTCTCGACGTACCGCTCATCACGGCTGCTTTGCATTCTCGGCGAGGGACAAACGGCATCGGTTTCCACACGAATGTTTTCGTACCGGACGTCATGGACGATGGCGCGGTCGCCGCATTGGATGTCCATGGCGATATGCGTTGTGCGGATGATGTCGCAGTCCCGGAACCGAATGTTCGCAAACTCGGGGGCCGAGGTCTCCGCTCCGATCTCCAGCCCGCGGCCCCAATCACACCAGATCACATTGTCGTGAACGCGCACGTTGCGGACCGGCCGGTCCTCGAAGCCCTTGAGTCCCTTGAGCACGATTGCGTCGTCGAAGGCGCGCACGAAGGAGTTGCGAACGACGACGTCCTGGCTGTTACAGATATCAATGCCATCAGCGTTGTAACGCCACAACCCGACCAGCTTCACGTTGGCGATTTCCAGGTTGCGGCAGCCGAACGCGCTCAGGCACCAGACGTCCGGGTCACGCAGGATAACGCCGTCAATCTTCACGTCAGAACAGTCCGTCAACCGGATGCAGCCGCCGCCTTTGTCGCGCTCGGACTCGCTCGTGTCAATGACGCCGCGCCCCAGGATTCGCACCCCAGTCGCGCCCTGCGCCGCGACGGCCGTGTAAACAACCGCTCCGCCAGCAACGTAGAGCGTCTCGCCGCTCGTGAGTTGGATCTTGCCCGGCCGATGGATTCCTGGCCCGAAGTAGCGGACGCCGGCGGCGCCGGGCTTGGGAGCGTCGGTCTCGGGCGGATCAGCGAAGAGGTGCAGCGCATGATGCGGACCATCCAGCTCGACCGTCACTTGTCCCGGCTTCGCAAGGGTGAACATGATGCGGCGATCCTGTAGGGTCGGACGAATGCCGCGCCCGCCGGGTCGAACGACGACGTTTGTGAACGGCCGCTTTGAGGTTACTTCCACCATGACAGGGTCCACCGCCATGCCCCAATGAGCGAACCCGGCCAGCTCCGTTTGGTGCATGGGGCGCTGGTAGCCGGGCCACACCTGGTTCAGCGGCACCGCCGACACACGACACGTGTAAACCGGCACCGCCTCACCGTTGACGCGGAGCGCGTAGTCCTCACAGAGTTTCTCTTCTGCTGGCGCCGACCAGACGGTCACCGAGTCGATCGCTTCCACCCGCTGCCCGACCCCAACGCAGACCAGGGCCAGCCCTGCCGCGCACACCCGATGCCACGCCTTTGCCTGGGATTTGCCCTTTGACGATCCTCGATTCATATCGCTGTCAGCATACTCGTCGCGCGGTCCGCCACCAGTGCCAATTGCGGTAGCTACGTCAGGCACTTCAGGCCGAGTCCCGGGGCTCGCAATTCCGCATTCGAAGGTGCTCGAGGAGTGGATGTCTGCTCGACTTTCATGGCCCCTTCTTCTTCCAGAGACAACGGTAGTTGAATCGCCGATTGGGCGCGCTATCGCCGTTGGTGCAGAGGGAGATTGGGTCTTTCAGGTCGGCCGGATTATCGCACCAATGGAAGTCGAAGGTGAGGGTGTCGCCTTTCAAACCCAGCAGCTTGCGCGGCACAGCGAGTTCCAGCGCGTTGCCGGCGGAGCGGTAGTCCAGCCGGGCTACCTCAGTCCACGCACCACCGTCTCTACCAGGGGCGAAGCGCTTGAGTGTGGTCGTATGGTCGTCCAGCACACTCTGGTTGATGAGAAAATCGTAGCCGTACCAGCCCGTTTCAAAATTCTGGTCGGCGTCGATCAGCAGCAGCATCCAGTTGGTGCCGGTGTGCGGCGTGAGCACGTCTTTCGTCTCCGCGTAGAAGTTCACGGAAGCGCGGCCCACGGCGACTTTGCAGGTGGTGATGTCGTTGCGGCCCGAGTCGTTCGTGTAGTGCAGACCGCCGTAGCCGTCGTAGTCACGGTGAAACGTATCGCCGGCGGTGTCGCGGTACTCGACCTCGACCCCCGACCAATCTGCGAAGTTCCCCTCAATCTTGATTCGGCGCTGCCCGAGCAATTCCGGGATGGGGCGCACGCCTTTGTAGCGGCGGATGTTTTGCGCCATCTGCATGTAGTAGTTGTCGGTGTAGCCGCCCTTCATCGGCTGGATACAGCGATTGAACTCGGCGTTGTATTGGTCCACGAAGAAGTACGTGCTGTCCCGCCGCATAAACTGGGTGGTGGGCGTGCCGGTTGGCGGATACTTGCCAGCGGTCCATTCGTTCCAGTCGTTGAGGTAGAGGAACTGCGGGTTGGCCTGAAGCGCTTCGTCCCAACGCTGCTGGAAGTAGATCCCGTAGCCCTCAGGATGGTCCACCTTGCGCCCCAGCCACGGCACGAGCGTCGGCTCGGGCAAATCGAATTCGTTCAAGGGCGGCTCGCCGCT
>CAYJNU010000166.1:11512-15449 GCA_964371005.1 uncultured Verrucomicrobiota bacterium
GGATGTTGCCCTGGCGTGACGGCGGCCTCTTCTTTCTGGCCGTTATGCGTTGAGACGAGTTCATTCGGCGTCATCGCCGCCACCCGCTTGTCACCCAGGTCCAGGCCGAAGCTCCAGTTGTCCTCCGTGCCGACAAAGCGCTTGCCGGCCCACTCGCGATAGCCCCACCACATCGTGCGCAGGGTGAAGAAGCTTTTCACTTCCTTCGTGTAATCCCTGTAGAACTCCTCGGTGAAATCCGGATCGCCATAGTGCGGATGCTTGGGGTCGGCCTTGGCGGCGGCTTCGTAATGCGGATTCGGATTCGGCGGGCCTTTGCCGTTGGCGTCCACGCTGGGGTTGGCATTGTAAAGCAACAGCGGTTTACCGTCCCACTCGAACCAGAGGTCGGCGAATCTTCTCGATTTGTAGATTCTGTCGAACAAGTCCTGCACCACCGTGATGACCGGTCCGTTAAACGCCCAGAAACAGAATTGCGGCACGCGGTTGCCCTGGGCCTTCATTTTCTGCATCACCGCAAATACCACCTCCCACTCGTCCCAGTAACGAACCGCGTTGGTGACATCCATCACGAGGACATCCACCCCCGCATCGGCGAGCATGGACATGTCCTTGCGGATGACATATTCGTCCTTGCTCAAGAAGTAACCCGCCTCCGGTTCGCCCCAATGATACGAGCCTTCCGTCCAGAGCGGATCCTTGGCGTCGAGGCGGGCCTTGGGATCAGTGGCGAGCACGCGCGATACGTCCGCGGCGTAAGGGCTTTTGAGTTTGTGGTGCGAATCGCTGTGCCAGGTAATGTAGAAAATCCCCACCACGCGGCGCTGGTCTTTCTTGACCGGGCCGACGACGGAATACGTGGGCATGTTGCGGCCCAGCGCATCACAGCCTACCCAAGTGTCGGGAAACAGGTCTCGATAAGGGCGCGTTTCATCCGCTTGCGTGGCGCACACCGCGCCCAGCAGGCAGGCCAAAACTGGATAGAATTTCATATTGTCTGGTAACACATGTCCACATGCCCGCGAGCCTTCCGCCACTCAGGTAGGTTAGCCCGCGCAAAGAATCCCTTCGCTCGCCGCACGATTTCTGGTCTCATTACGGATCGCACGAATGCGCACGGATTCCGAAGTCGCGTCAGGGACGACCGACCACAGCCCACGGTTTCAACCGTGGCTTGCTGATGCAATAGTGACCAAGCCCCGGAGGAGCGAAAGAAAATGTTGGTTAAACCAGGTGCGGAAATCATCGTCGGTTGGCCGGCAGCCGCAAGCTGGGATCGCCAAAGACCATGAACTTCATTCCCTGGAAAAATACGCTGGGCGGATACCAGTCCTGATTCGGTTTCAACGCGGTGAGCCGTTCCCTGGCGAAGTAATGCCGGAGGCCGCTGTTCCAGCAATCCCCCAAACGCGGCGCGGGCGATTCGGCCAGCGCATTCACAAACCCTTCCACCAGCGTCAAAGCACACGGTTGGCTGCCAGTGTTGCACCCGATGTACGCCACGCCGCCGTTTGCGCTCCGTTTGAGAATCTGTTCACCCAGCCCCGTGGGATTGAAGCGACCGTGCTGATAGGGTGACGGCGGAGGAGGAGGCTCGGCGAAAACCTCCTTGTGGTCCGTGCCGGCGTGCTCGATTCCCTTCACATCCACGTATCCGTCATACGGCGCCAACGGCGCAAAGTACGCCGTGCTGCAACCGGCGGAAATCACGACCGGCAGCCGGGCGGCGTTTGTGAGGCGATCCAGATCGCCCAGGTTGAAGCATTGCTCCCACGCATCAGCTTGGCCGTGGCCGGTGTGAACCGCAAGGCCGAGGCCGTCGTTGAACAGCGCCCGCAATTGGCCGTGATCGGGCGCAGGCGTGCCGGAAGCGTTTCGACCGTCGGAATAAAAACGTTTCTCCGTCTGCCAGCCGTTCGGGAGCCGGGCCGCCAGCCGGCTCAGCAAATCCCGCGAGTCCACCCAGCCGCCGACCGCGAAGAACGCGGCTCGGGGCAATACTGAATCTGCGTTGGTGAGTCCCGCTGCCTCATGCGCGATGGTCTTGGCCGCCACCAGTCGCGCCTCTGCCACGGTGCTCACCGGCCAGCGTCCCACTGCGATGTCCGGCAGATAGTCCACGTCGTCGAAGTTGATCGCATCCGCTTTGTTCTTCTCGCCACGCACCTCGCCAAAATAACCGGCGTGATAGCCATCCTTCCGGGCGTTCCAATCGTCGAACGATCCATCCGCCTTCGCGAGGTCGCTGTAATAGAGGTCGCTGGGATAGAAGGCGTAGTCGAATGCCGCCGGCGTCACCCGGTCGAGCGCCATGTAACGCACCGGCAGCACATCCACGTCGCCCACCAGCAGGGCGTAACCGAGTCTGTTCGTCTTCCATTCATCGTAGAGGAAGCGTTTGAGCTTCTCGGGTTCATCCACTCCGCTGGCCTGTTGGAGGACGCTCTCCAGCGACCGTAACTCCGTTGGCAGCAGCGTGTGCTTGTGGGCGACGAATTCCTGCAGCGCGGGATGGAAAACGCTGGGCGCGATAACGAGCAGCCTTTTGGTTGCGTCAGCAGGTTGGTCGGGCAAGAGAGCCGACTGGCCCGTGAGTTGAGCGGAGAGCATGGCAAACATGAGCGGGAGACACGCGGGGGTGAGGAAGAACCGCCTTCTCCGCCTCGAACGGGGAGAGGTTGGCTCCCGGCCGGATGAGGTGTCGAATTCCGCTTCCGCCTGCTCGTGCGCCCTGGCCACCCGCACCTCAAGCTGGTTGGCCAGCACGAACAAGCCCTCCTCTCGACGCAGGGTATTCCGCCACTGAGACTGCTCCTTATTGGTCATTGTAGAATTTGCTCCGGCAAGTCCCGAATGCGGCCACTGCCGCATCAAATAGGTGTTAATGCGACGATTTCAAAAACCCGCGCGCTTCCAGCCACTCAAGCGAGCGCCTCTGCCAGGCATCCCATTCCTCGCCCTGGTATCCGTTGTAACCGTGAGTGCCTTTGGGAAACTCCTGAAACTCCGCCGCGACGCCATGTGTCTTGAGCGCCTCGTAGAACATGCGGCTATGCACCACCGGCACGACCGCGTCCGTCCGCGCATGAGTCAAAAACGCGGGCGGCGTGTGATCCGTGACCTGTTTTTCGTTTGATAGCAACTCGATCAATTCCGCCGAGGGCGATGGCCCCAGCAGATTGTTGCGGGAACCACCGTGGGTCTGCTCGCCCATGGTGATCACCGGGTAAACCAGCACCATGAAATCCGGCCGGGAACTCAGCCGCTCGACCGGGTCCGCCGACTTCGCATCGCCGGCGTCGAAGTGGGTGCCCACGGTCGAGGCCAGATGCCCGCCCGCCGAGAATCCGATGATCCCGATCCGGTGCGGATCGAGCTTCCACTCCGCCGCGTGCGACCGGACCACGCGAATGGCCCGTTGCGCATCCAGCAACGGGCGATGGTAGTTGCCCTGCGGCATAGGATAACGCCGCTTGTGCGCTCATCACAAGCCCGGACGCATTCCCCAACTCCGATCTTTATTGTGCAGGCTGAGGGGATCGGACGGGCTGCCTACGTACGAGTCCATCGTCGGAAACCGGCCCGTGGCCGGATTCAGATAGCGCGCCTGCGACGTTCCCACGCCCATGTCCAACGCCAGCACCAGCGTCAGACACATTCCAATTCGCCGATTCATTGCGTGTTTCATTTCGTTTCTGTCGGTTATCAATGTCCTTCCGACATCTCAAAGCTGATTCTCAAACCCATCCCTCTCACATCACCTTCGCGGGCTTAGCAATCCCAGCAATACCACGTTTCACACGTTTCCATTGACCTCTCATATTGCCTCGCCCTTCTCCGCGATGAATGCTGGCGTGTCTGTAACCTCGAGAGAGCTGCACTGCTCTCCAAATTGGCGGCCAGACTCTTCAGGTATGAATCCTGACAAATCCAGGTG
>CAYJNU010000167.1:0-15421 GCA_964371005.1 uncultured Verrucomicrobiota bacterium
GGCGTGCGACGTGTGGCCGGATCGGCGCGAGCATGTCGCCGAGCAGTACAAGCCCACCTGCACGGCCTACGCTGACTGGCGTGAAGTAATAGCTCGCCCAGACGTGGACGCCGTGATCATCGCCACGCCGCCGCACTGGCACGCGCTCATCGCCGTTGAAGCCTGCAAAGCCGGCAAGGACATCTACCTGCAAAAGCCGATGACGCTGCACCTGGGCGAGAGCCTCGCGGTGCGCAACGCGGTGAAGCGACACGGCGTGATCAGCCAGGTCGGCACGCAAATTCACGCGAGCGAGAATTACCGGCGCGTCGTGGAATACGTCCGCTCTGGCAACCTCGGCAACATCGCCACGGTGCGCACGTTCAACGTCATGAACCAGACGCCGCTCGGCCTTGGTCACAGCAAGCAGAACCCGTTGCCCGACGGCTTTGACTGGGACATGTGGGTCGGCCCCGGGCCGATGATGCCGTTTAACAAGCTGGTCGTACAGGACGCCTTCAACCACAGCTCCTGGATGGCTTACAGCGGCGGCTGGACGCCCGGCATGGCGCCACACATCATTGACCTGCCGATCTGGGCTCTCGACCTCGGTTACCCCACTGAGATCAGTTCCAGCGGTGGACGTTTCGCACTCCAGGACGACGGCGACGTTTACGACAACCACGAGGTGCTGTGGCGTTACCCGAACCGCACGCTGACCTGGATGTCGTCGCTCACGAACAGCTACGGGTTCGATTTTCACGGCGAACCTGTGCCGCAACGCCGCCTGGGCATTTACTTCCACGGCACGAATGGGACGCTCTACTCCGACTACGGCATGCACAGGATCGTGCCCGAAGGCGACAAAATGAAGGACAAGCAAGCGCCGCCGCCGAGCATCCCGCCCTCGCCGGGACACGAGATCGAATGGCTCAACTGCATCAAGACCCGCCAGCAACCGAGTTGCAGCGTGTTCTACCATACCCGTGTGGACGTTCCCATCGTGCTCAGCCTGCTCTCCCTCAAACTGGAACGCTCGATCCGGTTCGATCCGCTGAAAGAACGCATCGTCGGCGATTCGGAAGCGGCGAAGCTTGCGGTGCCGAGGTATCGTAAGCCGTGGAAATTCCCCAAGGATTACTTGAAGGCGTGAAGTCTGGGCAGCGTGCTCCAAATCCAGCATTCAGCGGCGATCGTCCGCGCATCCGCGACGACGCTTCACATGGTCAATTCTCCGCCGAATGCAAGCCGCCTACGCCGGCGCGAGTGGCGACAACCATGCGGTCGGGGTCTTCCGGCGAAGTGACGGGTTCAAGCGTCTGCAACGGATCGGGCACAATCCCGGCGCAAACGACGATTTGGCACGCCGTGCGTATTTCCCCGCAGAACGCAATTCGCCCGTGCCGGTCCGGAAGGCAACACCAGGAAGCGGACCAGCGCCCTTCAGTCGTGGGGCACGATGCGGAAATAGCGCTTGGTGTCGGAGACGTAGTGCAGCCATTCCACTTGCCGCCCCGCATGGAAAAGGCCATGGGAGTTCCAGTTGACCAGATTCGTAGAAGATTCCACGAGAATGTAATCGTTTGGCGCCAGTGGGATTTGCCGCGAGAAGTCTCCAATTTCGGTTTGGTTGCGCATCAAGTGGAGGTTGAGGGTCAGATCGCTGGACGCCACGCCCAGAGGATAATGGACAGGCTCGTTGGTGGAGTTGTCGAACGAACCCCACAAATTCAAGTAACCGTCGGCGCCGTTGGGGTTGGTGTCCCAAGTGATAAAAGTCTCGACTGGTTTGGAATAGGTGAGCCTGAGGGGCGGGCGGATGAGGCCCGGGCCGGCCGCGCCGGGCGGGAAGGCATTATTCAACCAGTTGGTGGTTCCGGTGCGAGTAATGAGCGCGTTGGTGACGATGCCTTGGTCGGCATTGCCCGCAGTGAACAGAATATCCGGCACGGTGATCACGCGTTCGAGCTGTTGCGCCACGACGGTGCTGTTGGAGATGTAATAGTCGGTGAACTGGTTGGTGTAGGGCGTGAAGAACTGGCCGAGGAAGGTATCCACTTCGCGCCGGACGAAGGTGACTTTGTCCACGCCACAGCGCACGGCCTGATCTGCATATGCACCCGCATTAGTGCCGATGCCATGCACGCCGGGCAGGAGGGTTTCAAGATTGGCGTTGTTGGTGCGGAGCAGATAGCGCAGGCCGCCTACGTCGTCACGGGTCAGTCCGGTGTAATAGCCGCCAAATCCAGCGGCGTCGTCGGCCACGGCGGTGGCGAAATCAGCATTCATCGGAGCGAGCAAAACCTCTTCAGCGGTCACGCAGATAGCCGGACCATTGGTGACGGCAGTCAAGACGTAGCCGTAACCGGTGTCGTTGACCCAGTTTGTCGGCACGAAGCTGAACGGGTCGAGATTTCGGATGACGGTTTGCGCGACGGCATTTCCCCCACTGAATGTGAAATCATGCACGTCGTAGGTGTGGCGAGTGGGTTTGGCCAGCCCCAGTTGTTCGAGCAGGACCGCGAGGGTTTTTGATTTCACGTCGGTCAGGCCCAAGGCTTGGGCGTGATAGTTCCAGCGCGTGGCTTCCGGTGGGTAATTGGTGGGGGCAAGCTGCGACGTGGTCGGCAGGTTGTTGAGCAACTGGATGGCTTCCTCTACCGCGACCACGCCGTTGGAGCCGAAGTAATCTAGGAAGGAGGCATCGAAGGCGTAGGTCAACACGGGAACATTCCAGCGGTATTCCTCGCCGAGATTCATCGGGCCACCAATGTCCCCCGGCAGCCGGAAACCGTTGGTGGGCTGCATCCACGTATCGTAAGGACCGAGCAAGGAAAACGCCCGACCCGAGCCGGTGAGTAAACTCAAAGCCAGAGTCATTCTCAGGATAGTCTTCACGGGTGCGATTTTATTGGGTTTGGCTGGTTTGGAAAGCGCCATTGATCCGCACCGGAAAGGAGTCGGTCAACGCCATCGTACCGGTTCGCTGTTTTCCTTCTCAATTCTCTGCCGAGTGCAACCCACCTGTTCCCGCACGGAAGGCTATGGCCATGCGCTCCGGGTTTTCCAGCGAGACAGTGGCGCAGTTCCACAGGCACGCGCCGCAGTGGATGCATTTCTCGCGGTCGAAGTTCGGCACGCCGTTGTCGCTGCCAGCCATGTCGGGTTGTCACGCCGGTTAAGGCGTCACCAAGTCCACCTTCGGGAAATATCTCTTGAACCGCTCTTGGTCGCGCGTGGCGATCTTCCACCCCATGATCTCCGCCTGCGCGCCGATGAAGAAATCCGGCAATGGTGTTTTCGGCGGTGGCGTGCCTCCGGAACCGCGCCGCGCCGTGACGTAACGGCGATAAGCCGTGCCACATACGACCGCCACCGCCGCCGGCAGATCGTGAACTGTGATGCCAAGCCGCTTGATTTCTGGCTCCACGCCTTCTGGCTCGCGCGCCCCGGCGCACAACTCCGCCAGCGTCACCACACTGATTCCGCCGCCTTCCCCCACGACCGCGTCCTCAATCTGCTTCTTTGACCAGGCGTGATGGGCTTGAGCTTTGTCGAGGGCATCCACCACGACATTGGTGTCCAGGAGGATCATGGCTCGCGCGTCATCTGGCGCAGTTCCTCCCACGTCATGTCAAACTTCAGCTTGGAATTCGCGATGGCCTTGCGGACCTCGGCGCGAGTCTTTTTCTTCGGCGGAGCCGGCTTGTTCAGTCGCATCAAAAGGAAGTGGTCGTTTCCCTGATCTTCGCAGGCAAACACGTCGCCGGGGCGTGCGCCCGGCACGAGCACCCGCCTCTTACTGTCAGCGATTACCGTCATGGTGGGATAATTCCACGGGCGTTGATGCGCTGCAAGTCCTGTGGCATTTGTCCAGACTGCTCCCCGTAAAGCGCGTGGCCCGCCCACGGATCGAGGACGGCGGGCAGCATCATTTCATTTTTCAACGCCGGCCCGGTCGGCGACGCGACGGGTTCAAGCGTCTGCAACGGATCGGGCATGATCCCGGCGCAAACGACGATTTGGGATGCGGTGCTCATGAATCAGGTTGGCCGCGAAAAGGCGCGTGCCTCTCGTCAAGGCGCGGGTGTTGACATTGGCACAGATGACATCATCTAAGTTCGCTGGCCGCAGGGCCACAGATAAAAGCCCCGTCCCGTGCTTCGAGAACATCGCAATCGCATAGCAGCCCCGCAAGCGTGTCGAGCCGGTCGGGCATCCAGGGTAGGTCACGTTCGCCGAGATCGCTGCGCGCACTGATGGTTGGCTCGATCCCACTATCGCCGATGAGGAAGCGCAGACGTTGTGCTGTGCCATCAAAGCGAGCGAGAGCGATGCGCATGTGTTGGGCAAAAATGAGGCTGGAGAATATTTCTTTCAGCAGGTTGCGAACGGAAAGTTTTTTGCAGTCAGTGATCCACTGAAGAAACCAACTCATGCTCATCCGATCCGCGCCATTTCCGAGGTTCAAGAGGTTCTTGGCTTTGACGTTCTGTTGGCGAACGAGCATGCGCCAATACCACCCGGCAATCATGCGAAGAGCATTGATGACGGCATTGTCATCGCGCGGCTCATCCACATATTCGAAGTGTTCGTCTCCGGCATGAACGCTTTCATTCCAGGCCTGCGACGTTGCCAAGTCATCCTTTTTTAGCAGTTTCCCGGCATTCCCACGGGCGAAGTGTTCAAAGGTGACACTCCCATCGAAGCCGCCAGATTTGGAGCGGCGCTCCCAGTATTCAATCACTGCCTCGATGGAGCTATTCCCTTGCTTGATCGCATCCTCGAAGCACCAGAGCAAAAGCTCGATGGCGTAGCGCTGGAATTGGCGGGCCATGAAACAAGACCAGCGCAGGCAATGATCAGCGAGTTCCTGGTCCTTGATCTGAAGCGGCTTCCCATCCTCGAACATGCCGGTATACCAGGCGTTGCGAATTTGATCGGTGGTCAACCGGTTGCGTTGGCTCAACGTTGCGAGCATAAGCCGCGTGGTCAATGTCCGGGCGTAACCGGGATCGTCGTGCTGAGCCGGCAGGAGCTTTCGGCGGAAGCAGGCTTTAAGCGGGGCGTAGGCAGCCGCGCGATAGCGGGCGGGGTCGAGGCCATCGGCAGCGAGCTTGCTGACATCCTTAGCTTTGAATTCAGTTGAATCCAAGGAGGCGAGCGCCTGATAGCTGCCGGATTTTCTGAGGCTCGCGTCAACGCCTTTCATAATGGCGAGGGCATCCTCGTCATCACCCGGGATAGGAATTTCCAGGGCTTTGGCGCCATCCCTGGCCTGCGAATGGTAGATCTTAATCAGTCCTAGCGCATGGAGGGAAGGGCCATAGATGGCGGCGGCGTAGAGACTGTTTTGCTCGGTGCGTTTGGCGTCCTTGAAACTGAGTTTGCCCGGAAGCGGATTTTTCTGTGTAATGCCGACGCGATTGCGAACCTGACCGCAGTTCCGAGGAATATCCAACTCATCGCGAAGCGTGAGCGAGAGGGCGACTTCGACCTTCTCCCGAAAGGACTTGTAGTTTTTCTCTGTGTAATCGCTGCCGCCAGCGCAAAGTTGATGAAACTTCCAAGGAATCCACCCACCAAGGAAAAATGTTCCCATGTCCGCAGTGACGTTGTTTAGCTCGGGTATCAAGTCACGGCCGACGATCGTGAGGTTAACCCAGCGCAAGCCGAGGAAATCTATACCTCCACCCCGCAAGGAGAAATCAGCCGTGGTGAAGGGTTTGGCGGGCAATGCCTTCATGGTGGCGTCGCTCCGGAAGTGAGATGGAATAGCACATCAAAGTCTTTCTCAAATGAGGCATCAACAGCCTTGCGCTTCGGATCAATCAGAAACCGTCGCCAGATGCGCCGACAGGCCTCGCGCGTGTCGGCGGCAGCAACAAACTGCGGGCCGCAGACCAAATTCAACTGCTGGTTCTTGCCCGAAGGCACAGCATGGAGCAAGGGGTCACGCAGCCGCTTGTCGATCATGAGTGCGAGGATCACGGTCGCAAGGTCCGGCTGGAGTTGCAGTTTGAAATTGAAGTGCAAGTCGTTGGCGAGCGGAGGAAATTTCTCGTCGCCCGTGTAGCGAAAACCCTTTGGGCGGCAGTAATCCTCGGGTTGGCGGCGGGGACTGAACATGGCCCGGAGAAGATCGTCGCACAAAAGTTCCGCGGTGATGCCCAGGGAAAGGTTGGGCGCCATGCGTCTGGCCGCCTGAAACACCGCCATCGTGGAAAGGAAAGCGAAAATGGCGGCGGGCCAAATGTTGGGAGCTTTGTCAGGAGTCGGGCAAAGGGGGACCAGTTTTTCGCGGAGACGCGAATAATCCTTGAAGGCGTGATCCCACATGCGCTTCGCCGTCTTCTCCGCGCGATCCAAGCTGTCCGTCTCTGTAACTGTTTTCGCCGCCGTGCGCTTGCCCGTTTCCTGCTCATCCTGTTGGTCGTCGGGGAGGTGGACTTGCCCATGCTCCGTCTGGTTATGGTGGTTGGAATGCGCGTCGCCTTGGAGCAGAGACTTGAGAATGTTTTGAAACCACTGCAATTGCCCGTGCGCGGTTGATCCGATTTTCTTCCGCAATTCGTGAGCATCGGGCTGCGGAGGCCAGATGGCGATGGAAGGCGGCTCGACCTTGTCATCTGGTTTAGGGCGCGGGTGACCGTCGGGAATCTTGACATCGGGGAGTCGGATTAGGTTTCCGTCGAACATGTCACCGGCCAGAGAAAAAATGGCGGCTATGTCACCCAATTCGGGTGCTCCCTCAGCGTCGAGCAGAGCGAGTGCGCCGCGCCAAGCACTGCGGTGAATCGGATCGGCGCTGAGCAGCATCCGGTTTTCGACGAGGCAAGACGTGCGAACGGACTTGCCGAGCGCGTCCCGCGCTTGAAATTCCAAACAGATGGCGACTTTGCGACGACGCTGCCAACCTTCAAACGCAGTCCAAGGAATGTGAGCGCGGCAGCCAGTTTGAAACAGGGAGCTTTTCTCGCAGATGGCGATGGCACTACCCGCGCGAACGGTGAACCTGACATCGCTTAAAGGCAGCCGCGGCTGATGATCACTCGACATGAGCAAATCAAGACCTGCGCCGGTATCCACCGCCCAGCAATGGAGGGCGTCCGTGTTGTCTTGGGAGCGATGCAATTCCAAGCGTCCGGCGGGGAGCTCGTCGTTGGCGGAGACAAAGTAGCGGGCCAAGTCGGCGCGCGGCACGGTGCGCAAGAGTCCTGCCTCAACATTCGGTCCTTGCCAAGCGGCCTGCGTGCAATTGGCGCTGGTGCAGTAAAGGCGGGCGGTTTCATCGGCGAGGGCCAAGCCATAGAGCTTCAGGTGAGCGAGAGCCCCTTTCTTGCCTGGAGTTGACAGTTGAGAGACACGAGCCTTGGGGTGGGACTTGTTCAACTGGGCCAATGGAATATCGGTTGCCTGTCCGGAATGCACCGCCGGGTAGAGGTGGAGCTTGGCGGTGGGGTAACGCGCAGCGAGCAACTCCACCCCTTGGAGGCTGTCCCCGAAATAGGGAGCGGCGACATAGAGTTCTTTTGCGTCCGGGCTGGCGGGCATTTGCTGAATGAGTGGACCTTTGAAAGAGTGGAGAAAGCGGACGCCATTGGGTTCGTGATCTGTGGCCACCCCTAATCCGACCAGCGCCTGTTCGATTTGGGTGAGAGTTTCGACACAGAGCAGTTCCTGGTGATCCTCGGGCCGCCACATTCCGGCCAGCCCGGTGATGAACGAACGCAGATCAGCGACCAATTCGGCGGTGGGGCGAGTCTCGGGAGTGAAATGCAAGGCATCGAACAACTCCGCATTGGTCATGAAGCCGGCCTGGGTCAGATTGCCGCTGCCCGTGAGGAGGACGGCCTCGGTATCGCCGACAACGAGCCAAACTTTGGGATGGAAGCTTCCGGAGATGGGGGCGCGCACGACCATGTAATCCTGAGCCGCACCCTGGAGCGCGGCGGCTTCCGTCAGAGCGTTGTGGTAACCCACCGAGTCGGAGATGATGAGGCAGGATTTAAGACGTTCCCGGTCAAACTCGGGGAAGATGGCAGATTCAAAGAAGGCGAGGCTTAACGTGTAGGTCGTGCCCAAGATGTAACGCGGCTTAGAAACAAGGTCCAATACCTCGCGCAGCTTGATGGACTCGATGACTTGCATAGATGGACTGTCAGTTCAATTATTCCATTTCGGTTACGCCCATACCCGATGGCCGAACGGTGCGCCAGACGCGTCTTGGCTCAACTCCAATTCCAGCATTGGGAACTGAGCCTTCTCACGTAGGCTGCTACGGTTCATATTGTCAATTCTCCGCCGAGTGCAATCCGCCCGTCCCAGCTTGGAAAGCAACGGACATGCGTTCCGGGTTTTCTGGCGAGGCGGAGGCGCAGTTCCACAGGCACGCGCCGCAGTGAATGCATTTCTCGCGGTCGAAGTTCGGCACGCCGGTTTCGCCGGGAGTGATGGCCTGGCCCGAACAGACTTCGACGCACAGCTTCGTGCCGCAGCGCTGGCATTGGTTCGGGAAAACAAACGCGACGTGATCGGCGTAGCCGGGCGGGGCTTGCACCTTGCCGCCGAGCAGGAGCGCGTCCTGGTGCGAGACGAGCAATTGGCCGTCGTAGCGAATCGCCGGCCAGCCGGCGCGTTCCATGAGCGCAGCGTGCGCGGAAACGCCGCGCGCGTAACAGTCGTCGCGAATCTTACGCACTTCGTCGGTGGAGATGCGGCCGCGAAAATAATCTTCGAGTGATGGAATCCGCTCCCACGGGCGCAGCGGTTTGCCGGGCAGCGCGAGGCGTCCGCCGGTCAATCCGGCCAGCGCCATGCCGATCATGCCAGTGACGACGCCGCGTTGGAAACCGTCCCGGGATTTTTCGGCAACGCGGGCTTCCTCTTCCACCCAACTCGCGCGACGGCGGGCGACGTAGGTGGCTTCGAGGTTTTCCTTCGTGAACGGTTTTTTCGCTTTGAGCAATTCGAGCACGGCTTCGGCGAGTTGCGCGCCGGTGGCCCAGGCTTCGTCCACGCCCGAGCCGGTAAGGACGTTGGTGCTGCCGCTGCCTTCGCCGATGCGCGCGTAGCCGTCGCCGACGAGATGCGGTTCGCCGCGCCGACCGGATTCGCCGAGGGTCTTCGCGCCCCAGGAACGCAGCTTGCCGCCTTTGAGGTAGCGCCAGAGATACGGGTGCAGCATCCAATGCTGAAGATAGCGGTAGGTCGTGCGCACCGGGCTGTCGAACCACGACGGCACGAAAATGCCGAGGGACGCGACGCGGTCGGGATGCACGTAGAGAAAACCGAAAATTTCCGGTTCGGGATAACCGAACGTGTGCAGCACCGTGCCAGGCTTGAGCGGCGTGTCCTCCGGCAAATCCACAACGAACTTCATGCCGATCGCCCAGTCGCGGATGTGGTGCTCCGGCGGCAGGCCGAAGTGTTCGTCGAGTTGTTGTCCGACGGGTCCGACGGGTCCGTCTCCGACGACGGTGAGCGCGGCGTGGATATCCATGCCGGGGGTGAAGCCATCGGAGGGTTTGCCGTGTTTGTCCACGCCTTGGTCGAGCAGCCGCACGCCGACCACCTTGTCCTCCACGATGAGTGCCTGCGACACCGGCGTGCTGGGCCAGATTTGGACCGTGCCGGTGCTTTGCACTTGAGCGCCGACCCATTGCATGAACTGGCCCATGGAAAGCACGAGGCCACCGTGCTTGTGCAGGAAGTCTGGCGTCCACGGCAGATTCAACGCGTGATTCTCAACCGGCAGCGCCCACTTGAACAGGCTGATCAACTCATCGGCGAGCCGCAGCGGCTGCGACCGGCGGCTGACGCCGATGGAATCCAGCAGATAAAGGACTTTCTCCTCACCGACGGGCGCAGCCATCGGGATGCCGGCTTGCTCGATATCGGGAAGGCTGGCGCGCAGTGCCCGAGCCTTCGTCACGACACCGGACACGCCGAAACCCAAATCATCCGCCCGTTCGTAGCAGAGGACCTGCGGTGGCATGCCCGGCATGGCGGCGCTTTCGACAGCAGGGGTACCGTCGGCATTGACGACTTGTTTCGAGAGCGTGGTGAGAAACCCGGCCGTCGCCGGCCCAAAGCCGACGCAGACGATGTCCACATCCATAAGCGGGCGGTCCAAGACGGCGAAGTTCTCAATACTGGTTGGCTGCATCTGCACAGTGATTTCAGTTGGGGTTGGTTGGCAGGTCACGGTATCGCCCCGAAACCGAATCGCATGGAGTGATGATCGGTGGCCAAGGCCTCGCGCAACTTGAGTTCGTCCTTTACGACGAACGAAGTCCTTCCGCGTTGATCAACATGCTCATGCCGGGATCCACCTTAAGGGGATCCACAAACACCGTCAATCGCACAGAAGGACGCCGGTCCCCTCGCGAGTCATGACCTTGCGACCGCGTCACCAAGCGTGCGAAGCGCATCGGAGTGCGGCCCGCGTGCGCCTAACGCATGGCCCAAGCCGCGTCCCCTACGCCCCGTCAGGGTGTGGCCTTGTAGAACTTCATCGGCGCGCCGACGGCACTGCGGTCGGTGATCTGCGTTTCCCCATACGTGTTCGTCACCCGACCCACGTTTTCCCAGAAGTTCAAATTCGTGGAGGCGAGAATCGCGTACACGGAGGCTGGCTCGCTGAGCAACGTCAGGCGGAATCCCTCCGACGTCAGACCTTCCAAGCCTGCCTGGCTCGCCCGCAAGCTCGGTCGCGTCGTGAAATTCGCCGTGATCCCCTTCGCCGTGCTCATCGTGACCGGGAGCGGATTCTGCGTTCCCGACGCGTCGCCGCTCCAGTTCAGGAAGCTCTGACCCGCATCGGGCACCGCCGTCAACGTCACGGCCTGGTTCAGGGTATAGGCGTTCGCCTGCGGGACTGCGTCCACGCGCCCCTGCCCAGTAACCTGCACCGTGAGTGCTGCCTGCCCAGCCGGCGTCGCACCAAAGATCGAAGACACCGTCGGGTTCGCGTTGGTGACCGTGAAGGACAAATGATTGCCGTTCCCCGAGGCGGCGTTGCCCCAGACGCCGAAGTAATTCCCCGCGACCGGCACCGCGGTCAGACGAACCGTCGCGCCGTACGGATACACCCCGCCCGGCGGGTCCAGCAGCACTTGCCCGCTGCCGGCCACGGTGCTGCCCAGCGTCGTGCCAAACACCGCCCGGATGGTCTTGTCCCGCTCCATGGAGATGCCGATGCCCGGATTCGAGCCGACCGCGTCTCCCGTCCAGTAGAGAAAAGACCACCCAGTCGCGGGCACCGCGGTCGCCGTGATGACACTGCTGCTCAGATACGTTCCTCCAGGCGGGTCGAGGGTGACACTCCCGCCGCCGGCTGCAGCCACAACCGACAACGTGTGGTTCACGAGCAAGGTGGCGTTGACCGAATCCGCCTCCTCGGATTGGGAGAAGTCCGCGCTATAGCCAATGGCGCGCACGGTGGCGTTCTGCTGCAACGTGAATGGACCGGTATAAGGCGTGGAGGCGAAGCTGGGTGGGGAACCGTCCAACGTGTAAAACGCCGAGCCGCCGGGAAACACCGAGCGCACGGTCAACGCCGGCGGGGTGGCGAATACGTAGGTGCCATTCGTCAACATCTGTCCCCCGGCGTAGAGCTGCACGGACTTGACGCGAAGCAGCGCCGGCGCGCTGGTGATGGCCCCGGCGGCATTCGTGATGGCGACGGTATACGCCCCAGCCAAAGCCGGAGTCGCCGTGTTCAGAGCGAGCATCGCATTCGTGCCGCCAGGGACATCGTTGCCATTGAGCCGCCAGGAATAACCGAACGGGGCAGAACCCGCGACACCAACACTTAAAGAAGCACTTTCCCCCACCAGCAACGTAAGGTTGACCGGCGGGTTGGTGATCACCGGGAACTGCGCGGGCTCGGCCGCAAATCGAACCACCGTGCCGTCGAGATACCCCGAATCGCTGGCCAGGAACGTGCCAAACGTGTTGCCATACTGGTCGGTCACCAACGCCTTGCATGCCGTCGGGCAATTTGTCCTCCACAGCAGCTTCCCTTCACTATCGTACCGTGCAATCGTGGTGTACGCTTCGGAGACATACACCCCACCCAACCAGTCCGTCGCGAGTGTCATGAGAATCGTCGGAGTTGCCGGGGTCCGCCAGATGACGTCGCCGTCCGCCGTAAACTGCGCCAAGCCGCCAGCAGGCAAGACTCCGTACACCAGCCCGTGGGCGTTGCCCGCAGGCCGGTCGCTCATGTCAACGCCGGACCTTTCTGATCCTACAGCAAACCACGTGTGCGTACCGTCGCTCGCAAATCGTGCGGTGTTCTTGTAATGGCCAAACGGCTCGCCGTAATAATAAGCCATTCCATAGACGTTCGTTTGCGAGGCGACTCCGAGCGTCACATTCCCGCTGAGGCAGCCGCTGCCACCCAGCCAAGCCTCCCACGTGTTGGTGCCAGTTGGCTCGAATTTGCAGGCGTACAGGAAGCAGTCATATTTCGTTCGCAGTTTCCGTCCGACAAACGCATTGCCCTGGCCGTCCAGGACCATGTCGGTGACGTTACAACCCGCCCCGAAGCTCTTCGCCCACGCCAAACTGCCCCCGCTCGTGTACTTGGCCAAGAAACAGCTCCCCACCGGCCCCAAGGAAACGCCACCAAAATCTTGGAGGCTTGAAATGTCACCCGCGAAGAAGATGTTCCCCGCCGGGTCCCGGTGGGCGATGCCCGGCAAGGGACAGAAGGCGTTGGTCTGGAGCGGCACGCCGGCCGCGCTTAGTTTGACCACACTGCCGCCCACGTTGGCATACACGTTCGTTTGTGCGTCCACCGCAAACACTCTCGCGCCAATGTTAGTGCTCCAGAGGATCGCCGGCGACTGCGCGCGGACTGTGAACGTTCCCAGCGCCGCCAGCAAGCCCAGGGCGACCGTCCAGCCGCGTCGCCAACGGAACGCAGCCCGGGCCGGAAGACAGGCAGTAGTGAGAGTCGCGAGAAGCAAGAAGGCGTCAACGGCGGAATCCGCACTATACATAAACGATTGATGTTAACTCCGAATGGCAAACGGATTACATCACAACGACGCCCGGCTGTCAACGGGAACATTCACGCTCGTAATGCCCGCCCGGGCAATCTTGATTGACGCGACCACCCCGAGTGAACGTGACGCAAGCTTGTGGCTTGCGATGGTGTCAGCGAGCCTCCGGCTTGCCCGGGAAGCAGCCCCACTGCACTGGCAACCTGAAAGGTTGCCAGGACGACTGCAAGCGACAAGCTTGCCCCACTTAAGCGTCGCTCAAACCGGGTAATCCAGCGCCTCGCGCGTCATGACCTTGCTCACGGCTTCAGCGGCGCGGTCCTTGGCAAGGCGGAAGCCGGTGAGGCAGCCGTGGAGCTTGGCACACAGGCGCACGAAGTCCTCCAGCCCTTCAAAGCTCACGCACGGCCCGGCTTTCAGCGGATGCGATTCGCCCGTTTCAAGCACGTCGGAGTAGGCGCGGGCCGTGCTTTCCATGCCGGGGATGAGCCCCTCCAGCACATTCAGTTCATCAGCCATGTAGCACGCGTGGCAGGTGGCTTCGTCCCACGCCGGGTGCCGCTTGTAACCATGCACGATCTCGGCGCAGATCCGCCCCACCTCGCCCGCCGCGCGTGCGCATTGCACGTGGCACAGATCGTTGAAGAAATCCACCGTGCCCTGGAGACCCTCCGCGAGCGCGGGATTGGCCGCTCCCTTGGTTTCCAGTTCGGACACGTCGAGGATGAACTGCCGCGCGGAGAGCAACCAGCAGAGCGCATCGGCGAGCGGGAAGGTCACGCCTTGGCGGCTCTTGTGGTAAAGCTTGCTCCCATCGGCATCCGTGACCTTCTGCGCATATTCCAGGGTCCAAAGCCAGAGCCGCATCGCCGTGCCAATCGTGCAGGCGCCCGTGCCGGGTCGCTCGGAGGCGAGGCGCTTCATCTCGCCGATCCATTGGCGGAACTGGGCGAGGAACACATCGTTGGCCATCGTGATGGAGAGCTGCAGGCGTTGCACCGCCTCCGGCCCTTCGTAGGTCGCTTCGAGCTGTGCATCCATCCACTTCTGACCCAGGAATCCGGGGCAATCCTCGGTCACACCGTAGCCGCCCATGAGGCTGACGGCTTCGCGCATCATGTTGGCACCGTGGCCGGTATTCCAAAGCTTGCAGGCGGGACACAACACATTCGCCAACGAATCCAGTACCGCGTAACGCACCAATGGGTCGGCTTCCAACTGTTCCTGCCGCCTCAAATCGCGCTGGCCCACCGGTTGCGAAGTGATGCCCACCAATTCCATGGCCTCACCTTGTTTCTTCGCCAGTTCCTTGATCGCGGAGCGACCCGTGAGACCCTTTTCCGCCAGCATCTTGTCCTTTACCTTCTCCAGCGGATCGAGTTGATCGAACAACCGCGCCGCCTCGAAACCCAGCGATGCACTCGCCTCACCGGTGGCCCAGACATCCACCAAGCGGTGCAACACGTCTTCTTTCTGCTGCAAACCCAGTTCGTAGCGGGGCGTGCCGGGCGCGCCTTCGCCACCCCGAAAACGGCGTCGGGCGTAGAGGATCACAGGCTCGATCGCTGAAAGGAGCTTGGCCGAGGTCATCAGCGCCACCGTCACGCGCGTGCGACGGAACACCGCCTCAATAATTTCGCCGTGGTTGTATTTCGGAATGATGACACCATCCTTGACCGTGTAGCCGCCGATGATGCGGCTGGCCGGGACCTTCAGGTTGAACACCGGATCGTTCGTCGAGGAAAGCTGATGCACGAGTTTCTTCGTCGGCGTACCGCGGTCAAACGTGCCCGGATCGGTTTCCTCGAGGATGATCATGCAGCTCGATTTGATGCGCGGATCATCTGTGTCCACCGCGGCGGTGACGACGTTCGCGTAGCCCATGTTGGTGATGAACCGCCCCCGCTTTTCCACCTGCAGCATCGGTTCCTGGCCGTCCTTCCACTCCGCCACCCGGACCTTGCCCCCCAGCATCCCGGTCTCGACGCCCACGAACGGCAACGGTTCGGTGAGGGCAAACGCGTACCGCCACGGGATGCGGTCCTCGCCCGGCTTCGCGGGAACGGCCTTGCTCATGTAATAAGCCTGCTGCTCTGGTGTGCCCCGCTCGTGAATGGGCGAGAGGCCGAGGTTGCCCGCGAGGCTGGCGGTCGCGGCGCCCGCGTCCACCCACGAAAGCTCAAACGCCAGCAACGACAGCGCGAGATTCTTCGGGCCCTCGATGTACCCGCCTTCCGATGGGTCCATGAAGGCCGCGGTGATGCCCGACTCGTCGTAATGCTTCAGCAACTCCGCTTTGGCCGGTGTCCACTCGTGCGAGTTGCGCTCGCCATTGGCCACCGCACGCGCCACCGGTCCCCGCGCCACGGCGCGGGTCGCCTGCACCATCATGTGCAGATCGTAGCGGTCGGCAAAACGCCACATGATCT
>CAYJNU010000168.1:0-15339 GCA_964371005.1 uncultured Verrucomicrobiota bacterium
GCCCGGCGCACCCGGGGCGACCCCTCCGCTCATTCCCCGTGCCGAACGCAACTGGTGCCCAGCCTGCGCCACTGTCGGCAACGATGGGATTGGTGTCCGCCCTTGGTGGTGGCGGACATGGGCTACTTGGGGGCGCCCGCCAAACAGCAGTGCCGCGAGCAATGGGGCGTGAGCGTCCTGACCCGACTGCGCAGTGACATGAAACTGGTCCCGCCCTGTGTGACGTGCGATCAGGCGGCCTGTCCGCAAGGCGAACCGCTGACGTGGCTGGGCTATGAGGGCCGGGCGGCAGAGCACTGGTTCGGCGTCGCTGCGGAACCAGCGTTATGTGGTTGCGGTTGGGAAGCGGCCCGCTGTCCGCGGCAGTTTGCGTATCCGCCCGCGGCCCACGAGACGTTGCTGGGGCGCCTGCCACTGGCCAGCCGGCCGGTGCGGCAGTTGTTGCAACAGGTGCGTCCGTGGATCGAACCCGCCCAGTCCTTCGAGAAAAACCAACTCGGCTTGAGTGACGTGTTTTTCAACAGCCTGCGGTTCACCTGGGTGATGGCGTTGTTGGCCGATGCCGCCGTGATCCTCCGAGCGCGTGCGTTGCTGGGGCGCCCAACCTCACGCTCCTTGCTGACCGACCTGATGTCCGTTCAACTCCCGCTGGAACTGGACACAGAAGCCACCCCGTCAGATGGGCGCGCGAAAACATAAATCCGCCAAATCTCCAATGAATTCAAGGTTTCAGACTTTGGCTTTCGTAACACCCTCTTTAACTGCTTGCCGTCCGTCCCTTTACCGCCTCCTTCAACCCGACTTTACGAAATCGCTGCAACGACAGCGTGGGGCAACACGGGGCAACACGGGGCAACACCTGGGTGTGACCGGGAAGAAAACACGCCCGCAACGCGTGGGGCTGTGCTTTGCCCGGGTCTCCTGCCCCCGTCCCGGACTCCGCCGTTCTCCGCCCCCCGCTTGGCGCTCCCCGGCCTTGCTCCCCCGCTCCCTTCTCCTTCCCCTTCTCTCCGGATGCGGTTCGGTGGACAGGCCAGATTCGACCCGCTGCAACTGATGAAGGAATCCCTCGACTTGACCGACGAGCAGGCCGAGAAACTGTAACCCATCCTGAAAGCCCAGCAGGCGCAACTGGCCGCCTTCCGCCGGGAAACCGGCATCTCCCGCCAACAACGCGTGGCCAAACTGAAGGAAATGCAGCAAGCATCGGAAGCACAACTCAAGTCCGTCCTGACCCTGGAACAGGTTGAAAAATGGAAGAAGATACGAAGCATGTCTTTCCCCGAGGGATACGCGATCCAAGCGGTTGGTTGTCGGCGGCAAGCAGCTTCGGTCGGCCCCGCGAGCCTCGGATGTCGTTGCACGCCCGGAGGCAATGAAATCCTAGGCATCTTCACGCCCCGGTTTCGTTTGGTGCGCAAAGACTGTCGGACGCGAAATGACACACTGGAAAGAGGTCAGGGGAGCAGGAAGATCTGCCAGACGATTTGAGAGAATGTGTCATTTGGTGGCAAAGTTGTTGCATCAGGCTTCAGTGGGCTGCAGTGGAAGCGTAGCGCGAACAGAGTGCAGAATGGAGAATAAAACCAGCATATTCATGGCATTATCCCGGAAAAAGAAGTGGTGGGTTGGCCGGGACTCGAACCCGGGACCAACGGCTTAAAAGGCCGCTGCTCTACCGACTGAGCTACCAACCCATACACGACCTGGCACGTCAATGACGGGCCGGCATTATGCGCAGAACGAAAGTCGTGGCAAGCAGGATCCTGTCGCCCGAAACGGGCGAGGGTCACCGAACTGCGGCGTCAGACAGGCCGCCCGCGAGGGACGGACAACTTACTCCTTATTCGTAGCGCAGTGACTCAATGGGGTCGAGGTTCGCTGCCTTGTAGGCAGGGTAGGTTCCGAAGACGATCCCCACGACGGAGCAGATCAGCAAGCCGATGATGATCCAATCCACGGGGATCGCGGGCGGGACTTTGAGGAAGTAAGCGGTGGCATTGCCGCCGAGGATCCCCAGCACCACGCCGATGACGCCACCGACTTCGCAAAGCACCACGGCCTCCATGATGAATTGCGTCATGATGTTGCGCTTCTTGGCGCCGATCGCCCGCCGGATGCCGATCTCGCGGGTCCGTTCGGTCACGGACACGAGCATGATATTCATGATGCCGATGCCCGCCGCGAGCAACGCAATGGAACTGATCACCGCCACGCCGACCCGCACGGCGAACGTCAGGCCGCGAAACTGTTTGATGAGGGAATCGTTGGAGGAGATTTCAAAGTCGTCCGGTTCCCCCGGCGGCACCTTCCGCGACACGCGCAAGATGCCCCGCACCTGTTCCACGCAGTCGTCGTAGCTGGCCTGGTCGCGCGCCTGGACCAGCAGCGTGAGGCTGCGCCACGTAGCGCCACCATAGCGATTCAGGCCCAGCGTGATGGGCACCGCCACGAAATTGTCCTGTCCTTCGCCCATGCTGGTGCTGGACTCCAGAACGCCAACGACGACGTGGCTCACACCTTCGTATTTGATCGTCTGCCCCACGGCGCCGCCATGAGGGAAGAGTTTCTTGGCGAGTTTGTTTCCGAGCAAGCACACAAAGCGTGCCGCGTCCACATCTGCCGCCAGCAGGCCGCGGCCTTCTTCGATGTTCCATCCTTTGCAGGCCAGCGCTTCGGGAGTGACGCCCAAGAGCTGCACATCGGGGTCGGTCTTGGTATAGCGGGAGGCGGCCTCGCCCCGCCGGAAACCGGTTTCTGCCCCCACCGCCAGGGCGAGGCTCGCGCGTTCCTGCAACGCGTCCTGGTGCTGAAGGGTCAGGGGCTTGCGGCGGCGATATTTTTCCCAGCCTTCCGGGCCCTCGAAAGACATGGCGGGCCATTTGTCGACGGTAAACGTGTGGGCGCCCAGCCCACTCAATTCGCGCTCGATATTGCTTTGCAGCACGCGCATCGCGGTCATCGTCACGATGATTGAGAAGACGCCAACAACCACCCCCAGCAAGGTGAGCGCCGCACGCAGTTTGTGCGTCACCAAGGCGTTCATGGCCATCGTGAAACTCTCGCGGACCTCGGCGAGGAGGAATGTGCCACGTCGCTGGGCGTTGGGAGGGTTCATCGAGCCGGAATGACGGATGACGAATGACGAATGACGAATGAATGACGAAGCTCGAAGTTCGAAACCTCCACAGTCGCCGACCCACACACGGAGCCTTGGAACACTCCGCCCAATTCACGTTCGGCATTGAGAATTCGGGCTTCCTTCGGCATTTGGCATTCGTCCTTCGTCATTTCATTCCGCCCTCAAGGCGTCCACCGGGTTCATCCGCGCCGCGCGCCAGGCGGGCAGAAATCCGGCGATAATTCCGGTCAAGGCCGAAACCGCGAGCGCGAGGGCGGCGATGGACACGGACATGCTCGCCGGAAAGAACCGCGAGATGCCCCACGTGGCCAGCGCCGCCAGCCCCAGCCCGATCAGGCCGCCGATCAGGCAAATCGCCGCCGCCTCGATCAGGAATTGGACCAGGATGGTTCGCCGTTTGGCGCCCACCGCTTTGCGGATGCCGATCTCCCGGGTCCGTTCGGTCACGGAGACGAACATGATATTCATGATGCCGATGCCGCCGACAAAGAGCGACAGGCCGGTAATGAACAATCCCACGCTGCCGATGATGTTGGATGCTTTCGTGAACTCCTCGATGAACCTCTCGAGCGAATTGACGGAAAAATCGTCTGGGTCCGCGGGGGGAAGCCGCCGCACCCGCCGCATCACCGCACGCACCTCCTCCTTGGCGTCCTCCAGATGCGCCAGCCTGCCCACCTTGACCACGATGCGAATGCCGGGAAAGAAGGTGAACCCGCGGGCCATCAGCGTGACGGGGATATGCGCGGTGTTGTCCAGGTTTTCGATGCCGAGGAACTTGCCTTTCTTTTCCAGCACGCCGATGACCTCGAAACTCATGTTGTCAATCCGGATCCGGCTGCCGACCGCATCGCTGTGCGGAAAGAAGTTACGAGCTACATCTGCGCCCAGCACGCACACAGGGCGGTGGCCTTCCACTTCAGCCGCGGTGAAGTAGCGCCCCGCCGAGAATTCCAGACCGTCGGTGTATATTCCTTGCTCGGTATTGCCTACAAGGAACACGCCGGTGGCCACGCTCCGGCCGTGCTTCAAGGTGCGGATGCCCACCGACTGCAGGTTGACGTGCCACGTCGGGTTGGCCTGGCTGATAAAGGCCCGGCCTTCGGCCAGGTGATCGAAGGTCCGGCCGGTGGGCAGGTAAATGTTGCGGCGTTTGATCAGCTTCCACCACGGCTCATCGTGGAACCACGGCCACTTCTCGATGAAAAACACGTCCGTGCCAATGGCGGAGACGCTCTTGAGAAAGGCGGCGTTCAATCCGTGGATGGCCGTCCCCATCAACGTCACGGTGACGATGCCGATGATGATGCCCAGGGTCGTCAGCACCGCGCGCATCTTGTTCGCGCGAATGGCGCCCCAGGAGATGAGCAACCCCTCGCGAAGTTCGGTGAGCAGGTTCATACGCCGGGGGAAATGACGAAGGACAAATGTCGAAGGACGAAGGAAGGACGAACCCCGAAGCCCGAAAGGCATGTCGGTGCGCGCACTCCCTGTCTAGCATTTAGCCGTCGCGCCGCTTTCAGTGTTTGGCATTGGCTGGTCGTCATTCTCGGGTACGGACCGTCTTTCAACTCCGCCAAATCTTGCAGAAGATCAGATGCAACTCTCTGGCTTCGCACCAAAGCACCCGGGCCTCCGTCTTCAGATTCTCCTCCGCTGTAGCAATCATGCGGAGAAAGAACTTCGTTTCCCGGGCCTCCTTCTTACACGTCCCGATCTTGTTTCGGAAGTCCTTCTTGGACACGCCGTCGTCGGCTTCGCAGTAGTTCGCCCCAATGGCCGTTCCAGCTCCAACGAGTTGGTCTATCAGACGGTTGTTGACAGGATTCTGCGGGATTTTCTTCGCGAAGCGGATGACCGCCTCTCCGAATTTTGAAGTCCGCTCCTCCAAATCATAGACCGGCCTGCGCGGCGGCTCGTCCCGCAACGCCATCGGCGACGAACTTGCGACAATGCCCCAAAACGCCTCCTCCGCCAGTTCGCGTGCGGATTCGTCATTCGGATTTCGAACTTCCTTCGTCATTTGTCATTCGCCATTCGTCATGCTTTGCGTTCGTCGCTGGCGATCAGGCCATCGCGGATGCGGATGATCCGGCGGGCGTGCCGGGCAACGTCTTCTTCGTGCGTGACGAGCAGGATCGTGTTGCCGCCGCGCGAAAGCTCGGCAAAGAGCGCCATGATTTCCTCGCCCGTCTTCGAGTCAAGGTTGCCGGTGGGTTCGTCCGCCAGCAGGATCGAAGGCTTGTTCACCAGCGCGCGGGCCACCGAGACACGCTGCCGTTGGCCGCCGGAAAGTTCGTTGGGCTTGTGATGTACCCGATCCGCCAGGCCAACGTGCGTGAGGGCATCGAGCGCGGTTTGGCGGCGTTCCTCCGCCGGCGCCCCGCCGTAGATCAGCGGCAGCTCGACATTGTGCAGCGCATCCGAGCGCGGAAGCAGGTTGAAGGTCTGGAAGACGAAGCCGATCTCGCGGTTGCGCACCTCGGCCAGTTGGTTGTCGTCCATGCCGCTGACGTCCGTGCCATTCAGGTCGTAGCGGCCGGACGTGGGTGTATCGAGGCAGCCGATGACGTTCATCAACGTGGACTTGCCCGAACCGCTCGGGCCCATGATGGCCACATACTCCCCGCGCGCGATCTCCAGCGACACGTCGCGCAACGCGTGAATCGTCTCCGCGCCCATCTGGTAGCGGCGCGAGATGTTCTGGAGGCGAATGAGGCTCATGTGCTCCCGATCACTTCTTCTCCTTGTCCTTGTCTGCTTCCTTCTCCGGCTTGCCGATGCGGACCTTCTTGCCGTCCTCCAGCTCGCGGTTGATCGCCTTGTAGCCGCCCGAGACGATCTCCTGCCCTTCGGTCAGGCCTTCCGTGATTTCCCAATAGTCCGCGTCGCTGATGCCGATCTTCACGGGCGCCACCTTCACGTGATCGCCGTCGCGAACAAAAACCACCTCGATGGGTTTGGGAGCCTCTTTGGCTTTCTTCCAGGACTTGGGCGCATTGGTGTTGCTGCCGGAAACCGCGTTGGCGGTGCTGCCGTTGGAGGAGCCGGCAGCGCTGGTGACTGGCGCGTTGGTGTCAGATGCCGGAGCGTTGGTGCGGCTGGCCGGCGAATTCGTCTTGCTGGATTTCTCAGCATCACCCTTCTTGTCGGGCTCTTTCGGCAAACGCGTGGTCACGCTGGCGATGGGCACGGTCAGCACGTTCGTGCGATAGCGCGATTCGACCTCGGCGGTCACAGACATGCCGGGGCGAAACGGTTCCTTGTCCTGGATGCGGATTTTAACCTCGAACTTGGTGGCTTCCTGGCTCGATCCGCTCACGCCGCTGCCTTTCGACGAGTTCGCGATCTCGGAGACCAACCCCGTGAACTTGCGATCCTTGAACGCGTCCACCTCCAACCGCGCCTTTTGCCCGGGCTTCAGGAGCACGATGTCCGTTTCCCCGATGTCCACCCGCGCCTCCATCTCGTTGAGGTCGGCCACAGTCATAATCTCCGTGCCCGCCATCATGGTATTGCCCGCCACGCGCTCGCCGAGCTCGAGGTTCAACTTGCTGACGGTGCCGGTGAGCGGCGAATAGAGCGTGGTCTTGGCCAGCTCCTCCTCGGCGCGGGCGAGCGAGGCCTTGGCGACCTCGACCTGGTGGGTAGCGGATTGCACCTGGGCCTTGGCGATGTCGAGTCCCGTCTTAAACTCCAGGTACGTCGAATCGGAAATGAGGTTGTTCTTGAACAGATCCTCGTTGCGTTTGAACTCCAGTTCCGCCTTCCGAAGGTTGGCCTCGGATTGCACCTTGCCGGACGCGGAGGCCAGGTAGCCGGCCTCGGCGGACCGGCGGTTGGCGATGTAAACGTCCGGCTTGATTTTCGCCAGCAGGTCGCCTTTGTTCACGGCCTGGCCTTCCTTGACGGGCAACTCGATGATCTCGCCGCTGACCTCGGCGCTGATCTTGACCTGCACGACGGGCTGGATGCGTCCGTTGGCCACGACCAGTTCGGTCAGGTTGCGCCGGGCCACCTTTTCGGTTTGGATTGTAATGACGACCTCCCGTTTACGGAGAACCGCCCACAGCGTGAGTGCAACGAGCACCACCCCGATGACGGTGAAGACCAGGACCTTTCGCCGCTTCTTCGGATTTGGCATTTGATTTTCCTTCTAGCTATGACACAGCAACCGCAGAAATGTTTCGGCAAATACTCCGGCCTGCTTCCCGGGTGGCTACATGGTGAATTGTCCCATTCCGAGGAACACCAACACCAGCGTCCAGATCAGCCAGAAGCCGAACACCACCATTGTCGCTCGCGCCCACGGCACGGCTGCCAACCGGGCCAAGCCCACCGACATGATGGCCACTTGCCAGAAGGTGAACACATTGACCGCGGCCAACAGGAAATGGCTCTTGTTCTTCACGTCGAATTCGCTGATCGCCAGCGCCAGGCTGGGCGTGGTGAAAAGTGTTCCGAAATTCACGATCAACAGCAGCGTCACGATGGCCCCCAAGATGGCAATCATGCTGGCCAAGCCCGCAACCTCGACGCTCTTCATGTACCCGAAGTGGGCTTTGAGCGCGAAGCGGCCCAGCAGCCATAACACGAGCGCCCACCAGAACAGGCGCACGAAACTGACGAGGACCGCCCCGACCGAACCGAAAATCTTCATCATGGTTGGGCCGGTGAACTTCTCCATGACGGTCATGGCTTGATCTGCCTGGGCCTGGGTCAGCTTGCCAGCCTTGACCTGTTCTTCCATCGCTTTGTCCTGTTGCTCGCGCATCTGCTGCAGGATGGCGGGCTGCGAAAACATGATCACCGCGGAGATGACGCCCACCACGCAGGCGATCAACGTAGGGGTTAGCCAGTTGGCCACACTGGGGGGCGCGGCCTTGACTTCGGTGAAGACGTCGCCTGGCACGGCGAAGACGTTGACGAGGCGCGCGGCGAGCGACATGGGTGGTGATGACGGTTCGGCGGTCGCCGGCGTTCCCGAGATGGGCGGAGGCTGTTCCATGGGATTAGTGCGTTTGACGCGGCTCTTTTGAGTCGCGCAGGCGTAGAATGACGCGCGGCAGACAAAAAGTCCAGCCCAAGACCAGCCCAAGACAGAGGCACGGATCCGGCCGTTGAAAAACGGCCGAAGCGTGTCAGACTACGGGTCAGAGGCACTCTATGAAGCATTCAACGCGAAACGCATCGGAAAGCCGCACCGCGGCGGTCAGTGGTCGAGACCTGAGCCGGCGTGAGTTCTTGACCTCGGTCGTGGCCGCAGGCATGGCGGCGAGCACTGGCGCGACGGCGTGGTGTGCGGAGACGAAGTCCGGCGACATGCCCCGGCGGACCTTGGGCGCCACGGGCGAAAAGGTTTCGGCCATTGGCTTGGGCGGCTATCACATCGGCGTCCCGAAAGACGAGGCGGAGGCCATCCGCCTGATGCGCAGCGCCATTGATCGCGGCATGAACTTCATGGACAACTGCTGGGACTATCACGACGGCGGTAGCGAGCTCCGAATGGGCAAAGCGCTTCGCGACGGTTACCGCGACAAGGTCTTCCTGATGACCAAGATTGACGGGCGCACCAAGCGCGCCGCGGCACGTCAGGTGGACGAGTGTCTGCAGCGCCTCCGGACCGACCGCGTTGACCTGATGCAGCATCACGAGGTCATTCGCATGGAGGACGCAGACCGCATCTTCGCGGAGGGCGGCGCGAACGAGGCCTTGCTCGAAGCGAAGCGGGCCGGGAAAATCCGTTACATCGGCTTCACCGGGCACAAGGATCCGCTGCTCCACTTGCGCATGTTGGAGGTGGCGAAGGCGCACGGGTTCAAGTTCGACGCCGTCCAGATGCCGCTCAACGTGATGGACGCGCATTTCCGGAGTTTCGAGAAACAGGTCTTGCCGCTCTTGATCCGGGAAGGGATTGGCGTTCTCGGCATGAAGCCCTTGGGCAGCACGGCGATCGTGCGGAGCGGCGCGGCAACCGCTCTCGAGTGTCTGCATTACGCCCTGAATCTGCCGACCGCCGTGGTCATCACGGGAATGGAGAGCGCCGAGCGGTTCGATCAAGCCTTCGAGGCGGCACGGACGTTCAAGCCCATGAGCCAGGAACAGGTGAGCGTACTGCTTTCCAAGACCGCCCAAGCGGCGGCGACCGGGAAATACGAACAGTTCAAGACGACGGCGAACTTCGACGGCACGGCGCGCCATCCGGAATGGCTCGGGTGAGGCCATGCCCTGGCCTTGATGCGCCAGACACCGTCTCTACCGCGGGTCGCTCAGACCATTGGCTGCACCGGCGGCAGCACCTCTTCGGCTGGCAGCGCAACCAGGGCAGCCGGCGAGGGTTCTACCGCCGGGCGGTACGGCTGGACGGTCTCGATGCGATGTCGGTGCTTCGCGCCCTCCAATTCAAATTCCACTTCGTCACCTGGCTTGTGCCCAAGCAACGATTGTGCGACCGGCGAAAGGTAGCTGATCACGCCGGCCTCGGGCTTCGAGTCCCACGCGCCCAGAATCGTGAACGTTTCAGCCTGTCCGCTGGCGAGGTTGATGGCATGCACGATCGTGCCGATGCCCACGGCCTCCTCGGCTCGCGGAAGCGTGAAGTCCGTTCCCCGTGCGCGGACGAGCTGGCCTTCCAGTTCCTCCTTCCGGCGCATGAGAATCTTCTGCATTTCCTTGGCGGCCTTATACTCGTGGTTTTCGCTGAGGTCGCCGTAGCTGCGGGCGATGGCGATCTCCTTCGAGTTGGCGGGAATCGTCTTGCGGACCAGTTCCTCGTACTCCGTGCGGCGGCGTTCGAGGCTCTCCCACGAGACCCAGAAGGACGTGTCCTGGCGCGTCTGCTCGCCCGAGATGAGCGACTGGATGGACGGGTGGCGCTTCACGATGCGCGCCAGCAGCGACCGCTTGTCCATGTCGTCAAAGACCGGCGAGAACTGGAGCGCGCGGGTAAGGTCCTTGATGACTTCGAGGTCCGCCGCAGCGGTGAGTTCGGCAATCAACTCCTGGTCGTCGAGGATGAACTCGCGGAGGCGGTTCGAGCGTTTCTCGTTGAACTGATCGCGCTCCATGGCGCTGAGCATGGCGCGGAATACTTCGGGGCCGAGAATGTCCGCAAACGCGTCACTGCGTTCGCGACCAAGCCATAGCAGGAACTCACTGCTGGCCGTGTGATGGCTCACCAGCCGGGCGATGGTCTCCTTGAGCGTGTCGAGTTGGCCGTGGTGAATCAGCAAATTCGCGATCTCGCGGCAGATCTTGACCGGGACAAAATTCAACGAGTCGAGGAGGATTTGATTCCAGCGATCCGGATAGGTTTCCTTGAAAACATCAAGCGCGCGACGATGTTTTGCCGCGGGCAGGGTTTCGAGCACCGGACCGGGCTTGGGTTCCTGCATCCAGAGTGCGCGGACCGTCAACTCGCTGGCGTCCTCGCCCAACTCCGCCAGGGCTCGCAGATCATCACGGGCAAAGATGGCCTCGATCGCAACGGCCGGTTGGTTGCGCTGGTAGGAGACGATTTCGGCATTCAACGCGGTGATGAGTTCAGCCGCGGCAGCCGCCTTGTCCGACAAATCCTGCGCGTTGCGGAGGATTTCGTTGGCGACACCGACCTTGGCCTTCAGCCCCTTGGCCGAACGGAATTCCTCGAGCAGGCGCTCCTGCAGCGTGATTTCCATGGTCTGGTAAACGATCGGATCGGTCTTCTTCAACGGCACTTGAAAGTGCCCACTCTTCTTCAACTCGCGCTTGGCACATTCCCACCACTTCTTCCAATCATCGCGGATCACATCCGGCACCAGCACCTGCTGAATCTGGTCCGCCGTGGCTTTGCCGCCATAACTGAGCAGAACGATCTTCACCAGTTCGAGGTGATCCGACGCGGCAAGCTGGCGCAACCCATCGAGGTCGGCGGCCTTGCGCCCCAGAATGTGCTCCTTCGGAATCGCCTTGAGGGTCTCGGCGGCAAAGGCGAGATCCATCGTGTGGCCCGCTTTCCCAGGAAAATCAATGGTGAACCGCGCGAACACAGGATCCATGGTGCGAATACGGCCAAAGCCCCAGCTTCGGTGCATGCAGAAACCCGTGGTCGCCAGTTGCAGGAGCGGCTCGATCTGCCGCCCTTCGATCTTGCCCGCCACCGCCAGCTTCTCAAATTCTTCTCGCATATGGCTTGTTCTTTCTCGCGTCACTCAATCCGACACCCCACATTAAAGAAAGTGAGCGAACAAAAACCAAGACAAATTGCGGCACAAGTCTTGCGGCGCCACGCCCGCGGCGACGAATTCATCGAGAATCTGCTCGATCGTGGCTTGGCGGAGGCCCGCCTGTCGCCGCCGGATCGTGGCCTGTGCCAGGAACTTACCTATGGCGTCATCCGCTGGCAGGCCACGTTGGATTGGCTCATCGCGAGGAAAACACCCGCGCGCGTTCAAAAGCCCGCGCTTCAGGATTTGCTCCGCCTCGGCCTCTACCAAGTCTTCTGGCTCGACCGCGTTCCCGGCCACGCTGCCGTGCATGAAACCGTTGAGCTGGCCAAGCAAAGCGGCTTTGGCCCGCAGGCCGGATTCGTCAACGCCGTCCTTCGCGCTTATCTGCGGGAGGCCGACGCCACGAAAAAACTGCTGGCCGAACTCAAATCAACCCAGCCGCATCTCGGCTGGTCGCATCCCGAATGGCTGATCACCCGCTGGCGAGAGCGTTGGGGCGCGGCCAAAACCGCGCAACTGCTGGAGTGGAACAATACGCCACCAAAAACCTTTGCCCGCGTCAATCCGCTGAAGACGGATGCCGGTCAGTTGATCAAGCGCTGGCGCATGGAGGAGAACGTGGAGTATGACTTCGTCCGCCGCGACTGGCTGGAGGAGAACGTCATCTTCGAGTTGAAGGCGCATCCGGCGCTGACGGCGCTGGGCAGCTTTCGCGAAGGCTGGTTCTACGTGCAAGACCCCAGCACGCTGCTGGCGGTTCGGGAACTCGATCCTCGACCAGGCGAGACCGCGCTGGATTGTTGCGCCGCTCCGGGCGGCAAGACGGCGTTCATTGCTGCGCTCATGCGGAACGAGGGCCGCATCGTGGCGCAGGACACTTCGGAAGACCGCCTCAAGTTGGTTCGGGACAATTGCGCCCGCCTCGACGTGCAGTGCGTTGAATTGCGCTCAACCTCTCGCCCCTCACCTCCCACGGCATGCTTCGACAGGGTTCTCGTGGACGCGCCGTGCTCGAACACCGGCGTCATGCGGCGGCGCGTGGATCTGCGCTGGCGCCTCCGGCCCGAGGAGATCAAGCGCTTGCGAAAATCGCAATTGGCCTTGCTCCGGGATGCCGCCTCGGCGGTGAGACCTGGTGGCGTCTTGGTTTACAGCACATGCAGCCTGGAGCCGGAGGAAAACCAGGAAGTCGTGAGGCAATTTCTCTTGGAGCACGCCGGCTTCAAACTTGAGCACGAGCGGGCATTGCTGCCATTCGCGGAGGGCGTGGACGGCGCGTTCGTCGCACGCTTGAAACGATCGCCATGAATTGACCTGCCCTATAGAACTCGACCTCGAAAATCAATTCGCTGACCGCGCCTATCCGATTCTCGCCAGTCTTGTGACGCCGCGCCCCATCGCGTTGGTCACGACGATCAGCGTGGAGGGCACAGTGAACGCCGCGCCCTTCAGCTTCTTCAACGTGCTTGGGGCAAATCCGCCCATCGTCGCCTTTACGCCGGGCGACCGTGACGACGGCAGGCCGAAAGACACCGCGCTGAACGTCCGCGCCACGCATGAGTTCGTCGTAAATCTTGTGGACGAGGCCCTCGCGGAAGCGATGAACCGGTGTGCCGCGTCGTTGCCCTACGGCGAAAATGAGCTTGTCCACGCAGGTTTGCATGCGGCGCCCGCCACCACCGTGAAACCGCCGCGCATCGTCGAGTCGCCCGTGAGCCTGGAATGCACTGAGTGGGGCACGTTGAACATCGGCGAGAACCGCGTGGTCATCGGCGTCGTGAAGCACATTCACCTGCGCGATGAGTTGTTCGACACGGAGAAGAAGCGCGTCGTGTCCGGCAAACTGCACCTCATCGGACGCATGGCGTCGCCTCACTGGTATTGCCGAACGCGCGATCGCTTTGAGATGGTCCGGTCGGCGTGAAGAATCATGGCCACGCCTGCCAAAGTGCGGGGTCAATTCAAGCCAGCGGCCAGCCGCCGTGATCGCTGATAAGGGAATCAATCTGCGCCATGATCTGGCGGGTCTCGGCCAATGCGCTGACGGTGCGCTGGTAATGTTCGATGTCGTCGTGCGTGAGCGTGCGGCCTTTGCGGTCTTTGAGCCACTTCTCGCAAACCTGGTAGCCGCCGATGCGCATCTGCCACACGGCGGGTGAAACGCCTTCGAAATACTGCTCCGCGTTGATGCAAACGCGGCCCCGACGAATCCCCGCTTCCTTGCTCGCCGGCGCGTAGGCGACTTGCTCAACGGCATTGTCGCCAGGAACGTCGAAATCCACGGACGCGTCCCAATCCGCTCTCATCAAGTGCAGTTCAACCAACGTCGCACCACAGCCGCAAAGCTTTCGGAACAGCAGGCTGTTGTCGGTCACCGGCACGCGAGGAAAATCCAGTTTGAGGAACTCCGCGTAACGGTCGCGGTAACTCGCTGAATGGAAGACGGCGTACGCGTAATGGAAGATGTCTTCCGGGCCAAAAGTCCGTTTGAGATCGCCCTGTCCATCGGCGACGAACTTCAAACCAATGGTCTCGGCGACGTGATTGACAAATTCCGCTGAAAGATTCGGGCGGCGTCCATTCTCGTGCGGGACGAGCTCGGCCTGTGAGTCTGCTTCCCCGTTCTCGTAAAGATAAAGCGGGAACACCGTGCCAATGTCGAACAGTGACACGACATCCTTGTTAACAAGCGTGTTTGCGGCGAGGACGGCGCCGTCTTCGCCCCGGCGCGATTGCCGCAACGCACAAAGCGCAATGTTCTCGCCGGCCAGCAGATGTTTCATCACCTTCTCGGCAGGACGGCTGGTCAGCCCCACGTCGTAGTAAAGCCAGCGGAAGTCGAAGGGTCGGTAGAGACAGCGCTGGATCGCCCGTTTGGAAAAGTCGCGTTCCCGCCGCCGTGCTTCGATGTCATAGCTGCTGGAATCTTCAACCCGGTAATGCTGAAGGAACGTGGCAGGCGTGTCGGGTTGAAAAAACGTCGTCATCCGCTTTTCCAGTTCCTTCCGGTCAAAGTCGAAAAACAGCTCGTCGCGGTCGGTCTTCAACCCATTGTTGCCGATGGGGAAAATGTCGCGGATGCTCCACGCTGCGTTCCATTCCTTCTCGTGCTCGGAGTTGCGCGGGACGAACCGAAAATCCGGCGCGTCGGGCTGGAAGGTCGTCCAGTCCGTATTCGTGGCGTTGTGACCGTTGAGCCAGTCGTATTTACCCTTCCGCAAGCCCCACAAGTCCGCGTGGTGAACGGTCGCCCGGCTCTTTTTCGCCTTCGCGCCCTTCGGCCCTTCGCGCGAGGCCATGTCCGGTGGCAGCTTGACCAGCAGCACGATGGCCACGCCTACGGTAATGTCGAAGACGTTGTCGTCCTTCGAACCGTCGGGCGCGGTCTCTTGTTTCTTGGCCGAGCCGTGGAGGTTGAGGATGAAAACGTCGTCGAAGGTTTCCAGCAGGCTCTCGCGCATCCGCCGGTGCGTCAGGCCGTCAACATAGACGTTGTTCGTGATGTAGCCGATGACGCCCTGGCCGGTCTGCTCAATGCGCCACTGCGCCCAGCGGACGAATTTGATGAAATCGTCGTCGAGGTTGATCTTCTTCTCGTTGAGGCCGCGCTTGTAGTCGTCGAGCAGGCCAAGGATGAACTCGTTGCGGTTCTGCCGGCCGAAGTTCGAGTACGGCGGGTTGCCGAGGACGACGAGGACCGGACGGTGGCGTTTGACGGCCGAGGCTTCATTGGCCTCCCTCGTCAGCGCCGCGAGCGGTCCGGCCTGATGCGTGACGTGCTCAATGCCTTCAAGCGTGTTCGTGAGGAAGATGTTGACGCGCTCGTTGGGCCGGGGTTCGTAGGCCCAGACGCGGCGGAAGAGCGGCTCCTTGTGGTAGGCCAGCAGTTCCAGGCCGATCTTGAAATGCGCCACGGCATACGGCGCCATAAGCAACTCGAAGCCGAACAGGCGCGGGAGCAAATGTTCATGGACGTACGCGGGCCAGAGC
>CAYJNU010000169.1:0-15263 GCA_964371005.1 uncultured Verrucomicrobiota bacterium
GGTGAGGTGTTGATCCGCGAGGGCAAGATTTCGGCGGTCGGCAAGTCAGTGGGGGCAGGTGACGCCACGGTTATTGATCTCTCCGGTCTTCACTTGTTCCCGGGGATGATCGCGCTCAACACTTCTTTGGGCTTGAAGGAAATCGGGGCGGTGCGGTCCACGGTCGATGCGCGCGAGGTGGGTGAATTCACGCCGGATGTGCAATCCTGGATCGCCGTGAACCCGGACTCGGAACTTCTGCCAGTGGCGCGGGCGAACGGCGTGGCGTGCTTCGAGCCCGTGCCCCAAGGTGGCGTGGTCGCGGGCCAGTCCGGGCTCGTCGCGCTGGACGGTTGGACTCCGGAAGAAATGACGCTGAAGAAGCCGCTGGCGCTGCACCTTTACTGGCCGCAGATGGAATTGAACACCACACCCAAGGATCAGGCGCGCGACAAGGCGAAGTGGCAATCGCTCGAGGAACAAGCGCAGGAACAGACGGCGAAGCTCCGAGCCTTGGATGACTTCTTCAAGGACGCGCAGGCCTACGCCAAGGCGAAGGCCGCCGCGGGCAGGGGTCAGGCGGAAGCGCCCACACCGGACCCATCGTGGGAAGCAATGTTGCCGTTCGTGCAAGGCGAGCGGCCGATCACCGTTCACGCCGACGAAATCCGTCAGATCAAGGCCGCCGTCGCATGGGCGGTAACCAACGGCTGGAAGATCATCCTGGCTGACGCGCGCGATGCTTGGCGTGTGGCCGATCTCCTGGCGACGAACAAAGTCCCGGTCGTTTACGGCCACGTCTTCTCCCAACCGGCGCGCGATACGGACGCCTACGACGTGCATTTCCGTGCCCCGGCGGCGTTGCAGAAGGTGGGCGTGAAGGTCGCCTTCGGCATCAGCCTGTATCCCGATTCGCTGGTGAAGAACCTGCCGTATGAAGCGGCGCAGGCAGCGGCGTTCGGCCTGCCGGCGGACGAAGCCATCAAAGGAATCACGCTGTACCCGGCGCAGCTCGCAGGTGTGCAGGACCGGCTCGGTTCGATTGAGGCTGGCAAGGACGCCACCTTCTTCGCCACGGACGGCGACATCCTCGATCTCCGCGCGAACGTGAAGCGGATGTGGATTGCCGGCAAGGAGGTCAGCCTCGCAAGCCGGCACACGCGACTTTACGAGAAGTACCAGAGCCGGCCGAAAGCCAAATGAGCTTTGAAGGACTTCGGGGTGTTTACGGTTGAGTTGCTCATCAGACGAAGGATTCATTCGACCACCACTCCACTTCCGCCACTATCCGCGTCTGCTCGGCCACTCGTCGCACCTGCAGTGGCCACGGATTCCGACAGAGCTGCGCCTTGACTCCCGCTCGTTGTACTCCTTAACTGCCCATATATGAACCTATCCGATCTGTCCGCTGCACAACTACGCCGCGCCGCCACCCTCAAGGAGCAGCTTGAGAAACTGCAACAAGAACTGGCCAGCCTCTTGGGTGCTCCGGCAGCACCCCAAGCTCCCGCCGCTGCTCCCAAGAAAAAGGGAAAGCTAAGCGCGGTCGGGCGGGCGAACATTCGCGCCGCCCAGAAGGCGCGCTGGGCCAAGATCAAGGGCAAAGCCCAACCGGCTGAGCCGCCCAAGAAGAAGAAGTTTACGATGAGCGCCGCCGCCAAGGCAGCCATCAGCAAAGCGGCCAAGGCACGCTGGGCCAAGATCAAGGCGGCAAAGAAGCCGTAAGCAATGTGGGTCTTTCTGCTCACATTCCACCAGGCGCGCAAAAACGGGGCGGCGCATCGAAGATATCCACTCGGAAAGCCCGGGCAGGATCGAAGACTTGAGGGGTCGGAGTCTTTGATCTTGGCGCGTGCTCACAGAGTTTCGAATACTTCTCGCCAAAGAGCTTTGCTGGGGCTTGGGACGACTGCGCTCCACAGGTTGAAGCTGCACCTCAGATTCACAGGCCATTGACCACTCCAGCTTCCAACTACCAACTCGTTCAACTCGTCAGCGGCGACTACAGCCTCCATTCGCTGGCGCATGACGAGACCTTTCACCCGGTCATTGGCCCGGTCGCCGAGGCGGAGGCTCTGTATGTGAATCAACTGCGACTTCGCGAACGCCTCCAACAGCATTCCGGAGAATTCGTGATCTGGGATGTCGGCCTGGGCGCCGCCGCCAACGCCCTCACCGTCCTGCGTGCCACGCGGGATCTGCCCTGCCCGCTCCGGCTCATTAGCTTCGACTGCACCTTGGAGCCGTTGAACTTCGCGCTCCGACATGCGTCCGCGCTCGGTTACTTCGCCGGTTACGAGACTCAGACCCGGGCGCTGCTCGATCGGCCAGCCATTCAGTTTGCGGATGAAGCGCGCGAAGTGAACTGGCAATTGCATCTTGGCGATTTTCCGACGTGGCTCGCGCAATCCTCGACGCATGGCTGTCCGTCTCCGCGTGATCCTGCCATCGCTCCGCAACGCGCGGCACAGGAGTTCTGCGCCCCAGCGCCTCATGCGATTCTCTTCGACGCGTTTTCGCCAGCCAAGAATCCCACGATGTGGACGCTGCCCATGTTCACCCATCTGTTTCAACGGCTTGACCCGCAACGGCCCTGCGCGCTGCCGACGTATTCCCGCAGCACAATCATGCGGGTGACGTTGCTGCTGGCGGGGTTCTTTGTCGGCGTTGGCCACGCGACCGGCGAAAAGGAAGAAACGACGATTGCCGCCAACACTCTGGACTTGCTCACCGAACCGCTCGATCGCCGCTGGCTGGATCGCGCCCGCCGCTCGCACAGCGCCGAGCCCTTGGTGGACAGCGTCTACCACATCGCACCGTTAAGCAAAGCGTCGTGGGAGAGACTGCAAGCCCATCCGCAGTTCAATTCATAAGGAAGTCGGCGCCGCCAATGGTTTGTTGGCTTTGCCTGGAAGACTCGGCTACAGCCTGCCCTGACTTCATGAGTCTGTTCCCCAGTGGCCAACAGTGGATTCGGCGAGCCAGAGCTTAAGCTTGGACTGTCTCCTCAAGAATCCCGAATCCCAACCGGGAAACGACCCCGTCGCTGCCAGCCGCGTAGCCGCATAACGACGCTCCTCGAACCTTGATTCTTGAACTTTGACCCTCGCATCGCATACTGCGCCGCATGGCAAACGAACCCATTCTTGAACTTGAGCTGCCTGGCATCAAGAAACTCCGTAGCGGGAAGGTCCGCGAGATGTTCGATCTCGGCGACCGCCTGCTCATGGTCGCGTCCGACCGCATCTCGGCGTTCGACGTGATCATGCCCGACGGCATCCCCCGCAAGGGCGAGGTGCTCACCCAGATTTCGTTTTTCTGGTTCGACCGCTTCGCCGCGCTCGTGCCGAACCACCTGCTCGCCCGCGCCGATGACCCGTTCGTAGTCCCGGCTTTAGCCGGTCTGCCTGCGGACGTGAAGGCCCAACTCGCCCGCCGCAGCATGGTCGTGAAGAAGGCGCAGCCGCTCGCCATTGAATGCGTCGTGCGCGGCTACCTGGCGGGTTCGGGTTGGAAGGAATACAAGCAATCGCAAACCGTCTGTGGCATCAAGCTGCCCGCCGGCTTAAAGGAATCCTCGGAATTGCCCGAGCCAATCTTCACGCCCGCCACCAAGGCTGAGACTGGCCACGACGAGAACATCCCGTTTGAACAAGCGGCGAAGATCGTGGGCGCGGACATCGCGGCACAGGCGCGCGACCTGAGCCTGAAGATTTACACCGAAGCCCGCGCCTACGCCCGCCAGCGGGGCATCATCATCGCCGACACCAAGTTCGAGTTCGGCCTGTTTGATGGGAAGCTCATCCTCATTGACGAGGTGCTGACGCCCGACTCATCGCGCTTCTGGCCCGCCGATCAATACGCCCCCGGCAAGAGCCAGCCCAGCTTTGACAAGCAGTTCCTGCGCGATTACCTCGAAACGCTCGACTGGAACAAAACTCCGCCCGGGCCGATGCTGCCGCCGGAGGTCGTCGCCAAGACGCAGGCGAAGTATCTGGAGGCTTACGAGCGGCTGACGGGAATGAGACTGTAAGCATTGACAGCGTCACCGCCGACAATTCGACAAAGCGGTTCGGCAATCGCTTGAGTTCAATAGTTGGTGTGTCCTCCCACGCCCCTCGAACCTCGCGAAGCGTCTGGAGTGCGTGCGGTTGACCGCCGCTTTCCGCGTGACGAAAGCGAGGATGTTCGGTCTGTAAGGCATGACGGGAAGCACCCTTCAAACGACGCGCCTTGACATGACCAAAGAGTCGCAGCCATCACGCTCCGGCAGCGTATTGACGACGCTGCTGGTTTGCGCATCGCTGGGTCTGAATGCGCTCCTTGTGGCGAAGCTCCTTCACCGAAAACCGTCGTTGCCGCCACAATCTACTCCCGCGCCGGTCGCCTTGGGCGAGGGAAAACGGTTAGGAGCGCGGCCAGTGACGTCGGCTGCGGCGGAAGCTGCGGCAGGTGCGCCAGCGACAAATGCGCCGCCGTTTCTTTGGAGCCAGATCGAGTCGCCAGATTATCGCCACTACATTGCCAACCTCCGCGCCGTGGGTTGTCCGGAGCAGGTCGTTCGGGACCTCATCATGGCCGACCTTAACCAAGTTTTCGCCACGCGCTTCGCGGCGATCTACAAACCGGAGGCTCGGGAATACTGGCAGAAGTCCAAAGCCGAGAACGCCAATCCCGAGCAGGTGAAGCAACTCATGGCCTTGAGCCGGGACAAGGCGGCGATCTTGCAGGATTTGCTGGGCGTCCGCCTCGACGATCAGCAGATGATCAACACGGTCCACTTGCAGGTTTACGGCAGCGAGCAGAACCTGCTTTTCCTGCCTGCCGACAAGCGCGAGGCCGCCCTCCAGGCTTTGGCTGACGCCGACTTTGAAACGAAGTCGGAGGAGATGCACGCGCGGGCCGGCTACTCGAGCGAGGTGGACCAGAAGCTCTTTAACGAGGCCCTGGAGACGCTGGCGAAGGTGCTGACGCCGGCGCAGTTGGAGGAGTTCCGCTTGCGCGGCTCGCCGACCGCCAACGCGCTGCGCAATGAGGTGCAGTATTTCAATTGCACACCCGACGAATTCCGCCAGTTGGTGGATTCGCGCGAAGGCACCGAAAAGAAGAGCCTCGGCGACGAGCGGGCGAAGGAATTCGAGCGGGTCTCGGACATGTTTTACATCAACACCCGCCGGGCAGTCGAAGAACAGGGTGCGCCGTTGGAGAGCGTCGAACAGGCCTGGCAGGTCACGCACGACACGCGTGCCGCTGCGAACGTGGTGGCAAAGAACAGCGGCCTTTCCGCCGCAGAGCGCACAAGTCAGTTGCAGTCGCTGCAGCAACAAGCGGAAGCGCGTCTGAACGGACTGCTGGGCCCGAAGACGGCGTTCGGTGTCATCCGCGATTTGCGCGTGGTGGTGAACGCGAAACCCTCGCCATGAAACGCCTGCTCCAACTCAGCGTGCTGCTGAATGTCGCGTTGCTCCTGGTTACGGGATGGCGAAGCGCACATCAGTCGCGGATGAGCCGCGTCCCGCGGAGCGAAGTCGGCCAACCGGCCGGGAAACTCACGCGCCGTCCCGCCCAGGTCCGTTCCGCCGCCTCCCGGCCCGCGACACCTTGGGCGGCCATTGAAAGCACGGACCCACTGCGCTTGATCGCCAACCTGCGGGCGCTCGGTTGTCCGGAGCAGACCATCCGCGACATTGTCGCCCTCCGCATCTGCCGCGCGTTTCGTGAGCAACTCCTCGAACTGGAGGCCGCGTCCGTGCGGTCGTGGGATTTCAGGCGTAACCGCAGTGAGCGGGAGTGGCGGGAGAAGTACCGGCAGCAGCGCGAGCTACGCAACGAGATGATCTACGCCCTGGAATCGGTGTTCGGCGAAAGCTGGCCGGCGTTGTCGGCTTCGCTGCTGGGGTGGTCCCAGCGCTGGCGTGATCCAGCCGAGTCCTTCAGCGTCGAGAAGCGGCGGGAACTGCGGGAACTGGATTTGCGTTACGAGGAGTTGAAACACGAACTGGAGCGCAAAGGCTCCACCGGGCGCTTGGATGCCGGAGACGCGGCGCAATTGCGTGCGCTGGAGCAGCAAAAGCAGGCCGAGCTGGCCACTTTACTTTCGCCGCAGGAACTGCAGGATTATCTCTACCGCAAATCGCCCGCCTCGGACTACATCCGCAAGAATCTGCCGGAGGCGAAATCGGAGAGCGAATTTCGGAAGGTGGTGGATGTCGCGCAGGAATTGCAGATGGCCGAGTCTTCCGCTGTCTTAGCGCAGCGCATGGGCATTGAACCCGGTGACCCCGCGGTGACGAAGGCCGAGGCCGAACGCAAGGCGGCCTTTGATCAGCGCCTCAAAGAAGTGCTGGGCGAGGCGCGCATCGCCGAACAACAGGCCGAGGAGGAACAGCGCATCGCCGAGGAGAAGAAACGTCACGAGGCGGAAAACGAACAACGCAACCTTGCTCAACTCACCGAAATGGCCGCCAGTGTCGGCATCACCGAAGCGGACGCTGCGCGCCTTTACGCCCGGCTCAAGGAACTGGAACCTATTCTCGATCCCAAGTTCAAAGAAATGGAGAAGAGCCTCACTGGCACGGATGAGGAGAAGCGGAGGCAAATGGACAGTTTTGCCAGGGCTGAGCTCGGGAAGATCGCGGTGGAAATCGTTGGCGAAAAAGGCACAGAGTTGATCGAGAAAATGGCCGGGGCCGGCAAGTGACAGACGAATGCTACGCTACGAATTCGGCGCCGCCATCAGCACTGCCGCCAATTGCTCCAGTCCCGCTTGGTCGGCTTCATCGAAGCGTCCAACCCTCGGACTGTCCAAGTCCAGCACGCCCAGCAACTGGCCGTCCTTTACCAGCGGCACGACGATTTCCGAGTTCGACGCGGAGTCGCAAGCGATGTGACCGGGGAAATCATGCACGTCTGGTACCAGCACGGTTTCACGTTGCGCCGCCGCGGTGCCGCAGACGCCTTTGCCCAGCGGAATCCGCACGCACGCCGGTTTGCCTTGGAATGGCCCGAGCACGAGTTCGTCGCCCACCAGCCGGTAGAAACCCACCCAGTTCACGTCCGGCAGTTCGTGATAAAGCAGGGCAGCGGTGTTGGCAGTGTTGGCGATGAAATCCCGCTCGCCAGCCAGCAGCGCGTGAAGCGCCTTCTCCAATTCGGCGTATAGTCCGGCTTTATCGGCGGCAGCGATGGGTTGGAGTTCATGCATGGAATCGATGGGGGTGGAGGTGTTGGAGGATGTGTGGACGTTCCAAGCCGTGCGCGAGCATGAGTTCCTCGTTGCTAAGCAAGTCGGCGGTCGCGCCGTCCGCTACGACCAGTCCGTGGTCCAGCACGATGGCGCGTTGGCAGAGCTCGACAACCAGTTCAAGGTCGTGCGTGGCGATGAGTTTCGTGGCGGGAATCTGCCGTAGCAAGGCCTTGAACTCGCGCCGCCCGCGCGGGTCGAGGTCGCTCGTGGGTTCATCCAGGACGAGGATGCTGGGTTCGCAGGCGAGCACGCCGGCTAGACACGCGCGGCGTTTCTCGCCGTGGCTGAGGTGGTGCGTTGCGCGGTGGGCGTGGTGGGCCAGGCCCACGCGCGCCAGGCAGGCTTCGACGCGGGTCTTGATTTCGGCGTCACTCAGTCCGAGTTGTTGCGGGCCGAACGCCACGTCCTCGGCCACTGAGGGACAGAAGAGTTGATCGTCGGGATCCTGAAATAGCAAGCCGACCTGGCGGCGCACCTTCTCCAAGTTCTCTGCCGTGATTGCTTCACCTTGAATCCGTATCGCGCCATCCGCCGACAGTTTCTCCGGCAAGATCCCGTTCAAGTGCAAGAGCAGGGTGGACTTGCCCGAACCGTTCGGGCCCAGCAGGCCCACACATTCGCCTGGGGCCACACTCAGGCTCACACCCTGCAACGCCTCCGTGCCGTCGTGATAGCGGTAGCGCAGGTCTGTGATTTCGATGGCAGCGTTCATTTCCAACCTCGCGCGCACATGGCGTCGTAAATGCGCTCGGCGCGTTCCGAAGCGCGTATGAAGAGTTGGCCCGCCACCGTGGCCAGCGCATGCCAGGTGATGCGCCTCCCGCGCGTGAAGGTGCGGCTGGCCCGGGCGCGCCGCATCCGCTCGCGCTCATCGGCCAGCACGAACAGGTAGCGATGCATCAGGGCGAGCGTGGTGACGAGCAGCGCCGGCACGCGCACGCGGCGCAGGGCACGCAGCACCTCGTTGAAGGGCGTAGTGTTCGACGCCAGGACCACGGTCGCGAGACAGAGCATTCCTCGCAGTGCGACCTCGCGCCAACTGGCCTTGGCTGCCGGTTGGAACGCGTTGGCCAGCGCCACGCCCAACACAAACGGGGAGAGCAACAGCAGCCGCTTGAGCAGAAACCACGGCGCAATGCGGCTCGTCCACGCGGCGAGGAGGAGAAGCACCCCTACAGCGGCAAACCAGGCGTGCCAGGTTGCCGGCAACAACGCCGTCCCCAGCACCAGCACGAGCGCAACGCTGAGTTTCACCCCTGCCGGCAGCCGATGCACCAGGCTTTGGCCGTGCGCGTGATGATGGCTGAGAAGGCTCATCGCGACTCGTTGTAGCCGCAGACGTCAGCGGGCGCCAATCTTGTTCGAGGTGGGAGGTTCACAATTCTCGACCGCAGCAGGCCGATTCGGCACGAGCGCGCGGCTCAGCATCAGCGCCAAACCAAACACCGCCAGTGCCCCAACCGCACCGGCCGCAGCCGTGGCGATGGCGGGCGAACTCAAGCCCGGCATCGTGTAATCCGGCACCGGCGACGGCAGCAGAGGTTCGCGCGCCGCGTGCTCGAAACCGAGCTTTTCGGCGACCGCTTCCAGCCCATCCGGCCACGGGCAGGCAAATGGCGCCACGAAAATCGCCAACCCCAAACTCACAATCAGCCCGAAGCCGACGAGGCCGGTGGCGCTGAACTTCGTGGTGGCCTGATTTGGATCGGCACCATTCACCAAGTCAGGTCTCGTCCGCGCGATGGCGAGGAAGACGAGCGCGCTGATCAAGCCTTCGCCCAAGCCGATGAGCATGTGGATGCCCGCCATCGCTGTGAAAGCCACGGACCACGCCACCGTGCCGGACCACGCGAGTTGGCCCGCACAGGCCAGCGACGCCAGCAGCACCGAGCACCAACCCGCAAATGCCACCGCCGTCACCTGTCCACGCGTGCCTGGAAGGCAACGGTTCACGGCGCGAAAGACTGCCCAACCGCCTACCGTACCCAACAGTGCCATGTTGAAAACATTCGCCCCGAGCGCCGACACGCCCCCGTCGGCAAAGAGAAAGCATTGCACGATCAGCACCGTCGTCAGCACGACCACCGCCGCCGCCGGTCCGAGCAACGCCGCGATAAGCGTGCCGCCGAGCAAATGCCCCGACGTTCCGCCCACCACTGGGAAGTTGAGCATCTGCGCCGCGAACAAGAACGCCGCACCCAATCCGAGCAACGGGACGCGGCGCGGCGGCAGTTCCAAGCGCACCTGCCGGAGCGCAAGACCCACGCCTGCGACCGACAGAACCGCCGTGGCCACGGCAGTCTTGGCGTCAATGAATCCGTCCGGGATGTGCATGGATTATTGGACCGCCTTCGCAGCGGGTTCGTAAGTCTCCTCGAAAACCTTCGTGCGGTCCAGATCGCGCCACGCTTCGAGCGAGATGCGGCGCACCTCGGCGAAGTAAGCCGGGGTCAGGTCGCCGTGCTGCTGGATGGCCGCGCGGATGGCGGTTTGAATCTGCTTTATGGCTTCGTCGCGCACTCGCATGCGCACGCGTTGCTCGCCAAAGGTGAACACGGCGGCGGCCTGCGGTTTGTCGGTTTCCGGCACGCGGATGTTGCCGCGGCCCAGGCTCGCGCCCGTGGCGGTTTGCAGTCCGTCGTTGAAGCAACTCACGGGTGGACGCAGCCCCGCGAGGCTTTCCACGTGCAACTCGTCCAGCGACGCCCCGAGCAGTTCGCGGGCGCGCAGGCCCATCTTCGCGCCGAGGATCGAATACAGCCCCAAATGCCGGTGGAGTTCGCTGGTGAGCACGTTCACCTTCCACTCTTCGAGGCCGTGGCGCTTGAGGATTTCGTTCACGAGCGGCTGGAGGTCCGGCTGGAACAGCTCCGGCGCAACCGGAAACTCGCGCAGCGTCACCAGCGGACGTGGCGTCGAGCCACCGCCCAGGCGCAATTCCGTGACGTAAACGGCGCGGGCAGAATCCGGCTGGAAGCTCTCCAACAACCGCACCCGCGAACCTGGAGACGGCTCGCGCAACTTGCCCAGCCACGGTTCGTGAAACAGGAGCACCGCCGTCTCGTCCCAGGTTTGGAAATGTTTGGCATCAATCAATTGTTGGATGTTGGGATGCGCGTGCAGACGGGCGATCAGCCTGGCCGCCGGCACTTCGAGTTGCTTGATCGCTTCGAACATGGCGGCGTCAAACGGCAGGCTCTGGCTGGCCGGAAGTTGCACGGCGATGATTTCCAAGCCGCTCGCGAATACGGCCCGGGCGGCTTCCAAGTCACGCGCCGTGTTCCAGCCGGGATCGGCGGCCCCGGGCGGACCACCGTAGAAGTAGACGCGGCTGATTCGGTTCTTCAACTCCGGCTGACGGTGCAGGAGTTCGGCCAAGTTGGACATGGGGCCGAGGCAGAACCACGTGACGGTGTTGGTGGAAGCGGCAAACGCCCTCTGCAAGACGGCCACGGCGTCGCCTGCGGAGGCTTTGGTGGAACACGGCAAATCGGACCAACCAAGTGTGATGGAGCGTTCGGCCCAAGGCGGCGCAGGTTTGCCCAGGTTGCGACCCGTGCCGACCGGAATCCGCTCGCGGTCGAGAAAGCGCAGCAGGCGGAGAACATTCGTGGCGCCCACGTCCGGCGGGCACGCACCATCCGACGTGACGATACCTTGGATTTGCACCTCCGGCGCGCCGAGCAACAGCGCCAGCGCCCGGGCGTCATCGAGCGCCATATCCGTGTCCACGATCACCGGCGCGATCTCGTCATGGGCGCGTGCCGATCCGGCCAGCCCGCCCAGCAACAGGAGAGTCCCCAGAAACGCCAGTCCACGGAGACTGCCCGCTCGAATCGTGCGCAAGCATCTTGGATTGCAGCGGCACTGAAGCCACACGAACCGGAGGCGTGCGGCGCAGGTCCGGAAGGGACCCGGTCGCCGGGGGGAGATCATATTTATTTTGTGTTGCGTCATACTCTGACCGTGTTCACACTTCACAGCATGAGCGTAACACTTCATTTCTCCACCGGTCAACCGGCGATTTCCCGCCGGTCACCCACCCCCACGCAATTCCTGCTCACGGCGGCGCTGGCGTTGCCGCTGCACGCCGAGACGCTGCACGCCGAGACGCACGCGAACCTGCAATCGGTTACGGCGACCGGCGGCTCGGCCTGGAGCGGCACGCACCCATTCACCGTAACGGGCGTGCTGCTGACCGACCCGGACGAGATGCTCGACTCGACCGCGAACTTCCAGCCCACCTCCGCCGGCACGATGGGCGGCGAGTGGCAGATCGTCGTGCAGGCGGCGTTCCCCGGCGACCAGAGCGGGACGGTTTGCTGGATGGGCCAGAACTACGCCCTCCGCCGCTCGCCCGGGCTCGACGAGTACAGCTACAGCAACGAGGCGTGGAATGCGGAGATCGCCCGGTTGAGCCACGACCCCGCTACGGGTCGCGCGTTTCGCAAGGGCGACCTCGTCTCCATCACCGCCAACGGTTCACTGCCTTTCGGTGGCAAGCGGAACATCAATGAAACCCACAAGATCGAGCCGGAACTGGACTTCACCATCTCACTGGTCGCCTCCAACTACGGCCTGCCCGCGCCGGAAGTGCTCTCGCTGACTTCGCTGGTGCGAACGAACGACAACGACGCGAACACGTTCGAGGACATCTTCGACGCAACGCGGGCCACGGGCGGCGAGCGCTGGCAGGGAACGCGCGTGCGGTTGAACAGCCTGACGCTGGTGACCACGACCGGCTGGAATCCAACCAACACTTGGGGCAACCGTCTTTGCTCGGTGACCGATGGCGAAAACCGGTTCTTCAAGCTGCGCCTGCCGCGCTACAGCCTTGGTGACGCGCCCGCGAACGCGTTCGACGCGATTGGTGTGCTCAATCAGGAGAGCGGTTCATTCAGCCAGGGCACAAACGGCTACGAATTGTTCGTGCAAGAGATCGTGCCCTCGGAGCCGCCGGTGCTGAACATCGCCGTTCACCCGGTCATCACTTGGCCGGGCGGCCTGGCCAATTACCAACTTCAGTTCACGAACACGGTGGGAAACACCTCGGGCGAGTGGCAGCCTGCGACCAACGTGCCGGCGCTGGTGAACGGTCGCTGGACGGTCATCGTGGATCCGGCCGACGCGCAGACGCGGTTCTATCGGCTGCAGCGCGTGCAATGAGAAGTCGGCTTCAGCTCAACCACCCGCCCGGACGACCGACAACCTTTTGTTGCAGGCGCAACAAAAGGTTGTCCGAAGCCTTCACGCTGATTGAGTTGCTGGTCGTCATCGCCATCCTCGCGTTGCTGGCCAGCCTGCTGTCGCCCACGCTGAGCCGTGCAAAGGAGAAGGCCAAGGTGGCGAAGGTCCACGCCGAGCTTTTCGGCATCGGCATGGCACTGCACATGTACGCCGACGATCACGCGGGCAAAGTCCCGCCCGTGCGCGAGAACTGCAACACCGACTTGCAAGACCACTGGTGCCAACTACCCGTGGAACTGGCCGAGCTCCGCTACCTGCCACGCAGTGACGCCGGTGGGCGCGAGGCAAACCTGGAAGACCCGTTCGACCTGGGCCACACCTACAAATACGCCGCGCCCGGCCCGCTGCTCTTGAACGGCGAGCCGGCCGGTGAATATGCGCTCTGGGTGCCGACGAATTTCCCCAATCTCAAGAGCGATTTCGGCAAGCTCTACTCCAAGCCGGTCGAAAGCCCGGTGCGCTGGGTGGTTTGGAGTCTCGGCCCGCGCCCCAAGAGCGCCAGAAGTCAGAGCAGTCACGCGCCGATGAGCGAGTTGACGTGGTATCGAAAGGCAGGCGGCGACGGGGTGATCGTGCGTTACGCCACGAGAGAGGGATTGCAGTTCAAGAGTCCGTAAGCGATCCCGAGAGGATGGAACTGAAACGGACCTTCTGGCACGCAGGGGATGCTTGCGGTGGGACGCGTTCATTCATACCCTGCTGCTGCTTTTTGGTCCCGCATGAGGTGCGGGCAGTCGGAGATCATCACAAACAATGAGAACAAATCTGCCACTCCGGTCAGGGGCATTTGCCGCGCTCGTCTTCTTGACCACAGCGACCCACTCACTCGCACAACCCGCTGCAAGCAACGCCAGTCCGGCGAAGTTGTCTTCCGTTCCGCAGTCGCCTCCCCTCCGGTTGCCGCCCATCATTGTTACTGGCGTTTACCTGGAGCCAGGAGTCCCGGTGGTGCCAATCGAGGCCGTGGGCTCGCGCAATGTGTTTGGTCCGGAACAGGTGCGCGAAACCGGCGCCCGCGAGATCAACGATCTGGTGCAATACATCCCGGCGATCTCGACGCGCCCCTACAACGGCGGCGAGGCGTCCGCCCCGAGTTTCTCGATGCGCGGCCTGCCGGACGACGGGCTCACGGAATACATCAACGTGCTGATTGACGGCGTGCCCGCCAGCCCGCTCCCGTATGGCTGGACGGCGTTCTCATTTCTCCCGGTCACGCCGGACCGCCTGTATGCCGTGGATTACCTCCGGGGCGCGCAATCGGTGCGTTACTCGCCCAACACCGTGGGCGGCGTGCTCAACTTCATCACCGCACCGATTCCCGAGGCGCCCTCGGCCACGGCCCGCGCGACGTTCGGCGACAACGGTTATCGCAGTTACTACGGCAGCAGCGGCGGCACCTGGGACAAAACAGGCGTGGCGGGGAGCTACAACTACCGCACCGGCGACGGCTACCGCGAGAACGGCGGCTTCACCCAGCACGACGTGAACGCCAAGGCGCGGCAATTTCTCGACGACCGGAGCTGGCTGGCGCTCTCGGTGAGTTACATGACCGACGAGCACCAAGCCCCCGGCGGCTTGACGCAAGCGGAGTATGACGCGGACCCCTTTGCCAATTCGCGCCCGCGCAATCGCTTTGAAGGCGACCGGCTGGTGACCGATATGGTGTATCATCGCGACCTGGAATCCGCCGGCTCGGTCGAGGGCTTCGCCTATTTCTCGGAGACGGAGCGCAACCTGGACGCGCAGCGCCCGCAATTCGGAGCGCCCGCCACCTTCATGCGCTGGACGGACACGAGCGACTTCTTCGGCGTCGGGGCGCGGGTGGAGAAGCCCTTCACGCTGGCGGGCATGGAGCACACGGTTTACGGCGGCGTGCGCTACCAACGCGAGTGGCTGCCGCACTATCGGATCACGTCCGAGCCATTCACCGGCGGCCCGGCGACCCTGACGCAGGACCAGGAGTTCACGCTCGACACAATTTCCGCGCACGTGGACGACACGTTCCAACCGGTGGAACGGTTGACCGTGAATCTCGGCGTGCGGCTGGAATGGTTGCCCAATGTGGAAGGGCACGACCGGGTTGCGGGCTGGACGTTTGACGAGGAGTTCTTCGCCGCGCTGCCCGGGGCGGGTTTGTCCTACGAACTCACTGATCGCTGGGCGGTGTTCGGCAATTACTTCCTCGGCTTCCGCGCCCCGCAGGTCTGGGGTTACGGTTCGGCGGCGGCGGCGGGACACGGGCTGGTTTTCGAGGAGGGACGCTCGGCGGAACTCGGCACGCGCGTGCAGGCGCTGGCCGGCTTCGACGCGGCGGTCACGCTCTGGCGCAACGAATACGATGACTTCGGCGTTTACTACGACGGCTCCTACAACAACCTCGGCAAAATCCTGGCCAACGGCGTGGACCTCGAATTGGCCTGGGAGGCCGGACGCGTCTGGACGCCGCTCGACGGCTTCGCCGTCTTCGGCGTCGTGACGTTTCAGGATTCAGAACTGGGCAGCGGCCCGTTCGACGGCAACGATGTTCCCTACGCGTGGCACGAGAAGGCGTCGTGGCGGCTGCGTTACGCGCGCTGGGGCTGGACCGCCACGCTCGGCGGCACGTATGTCGGGGATTCGTATTCCGACGAAGCCAACACCGAGGCCGCCAATGCGAACGGAAACCTGGGCCGCAACCCGCCGCGGGTGATCTGGGACGCGCGGCTCGCCAAGGTGATTGCGCTCTGCAAGAATGCCGATCTGGAACTGGCCGTGGGTTCCAACAACCTGTTCGATGAAGACTGGTACGTGC